>JABEUY010000010.1 GCA_013044175.1 Bacilli bacterium | reverse complement strand
TTCCAAGTCATCCTTTTGTTTTGCACTAGAAACTCGACAATACCCAATTACAATTCGCGGTACTTGCCGAATACCGAGTGTTTGGTGCAATTGTTCATCGGAATAGTACCGATACCCATTCAACCCTTTATGATGAGGGATTAGCACCCCGCGTTTTTCCCAATTTCGCAATGTCTGAGGTGTTTTATGCGTCAATTGTGCAAATTCGTGTATCGTGTAATATTTCATCACTTCACCACCTGATAACATTATAATAAAATATCAGGTATTAGTAAATAGTTATAACTTATTTGCGACTGTTCTCAGCCCTCAAATCTTCACTCATACACCTCGACGGTCTGGATCCCAAATGACCTTATGCATCTGTAAACTCACTTTGACTTGATGCAATGATGTTTGCAATAATTTCTCAACCATGCGATCAGGTTCCATTTTACCCCACACAGGACTAAATAAAGGTACCGCGCGAGGACGGTATGTGTCAAGAACATGACAGGCCATCGCAAAATCTTCTTCCGAAGCAATGACGAATTTGATTTCATCTTGTTCGCGTAACGCCTCAAGATTAGGCAAATGCATCTGATGAGATTCGCCCGAATCAGGTAACTTGTAATCCATGATGTATCGCACTTTTGGCGAAGTAACGGTTTGAAGAAAAGGATGTAAGGGAATTGATCCTGCCGTCTCCACATGAATATCTTGGATCTGCTCAAGGTTAGCGAGTTCTCTCAATAATTGCGCTGAACGTTCGCCGTGTAAAAGAGGTTCTCCACCCGTTAAGCAGATATGTTGTGCTGCATACCCCTTTACGCGATCACAAATCTCTTCAATGGATAAGACAAACTCCGGCTCGTAAGGAGGATAACTGTATTTCGTATCACACCACACACAACGAAGCGGGCAGCCAAAAAGACGAATGAACGTCGTACGAAACCCCGCTTTTGTACCTTCTCCCTCAATCGTCTCAAAAATCTCGACAAGAGGTAACCGCGATGCTGATTCACTCATTTTCTTCCATCGCCTCTCGCGTAATTTCCACATACGAAGTTGGCGTCTCGTGAAGAATTAGACGTTCAAGTGTCGCTTCGATATGTTCTTTTTCCATCGCCATGATGATTTGTTCATACATCCACACGATCATATTTTCTGCTGTCGTATTCATCGGTGGTAACGTCGTATTTAAATAATGATGATCTAAGCGATCGACGACAACTGCTTTAACAATGCGTTTGATCACACTAAAATCGACACCAAGACCAATCTCATTGGGACGAGCCTGCATTGTCACTTGTAATCGGTATGTGTGTCCATGCAGTTCTCTGCATTTACCCTCATAAGCATGGAGATGGTGCGCAGCATCAAAGGTGAATTCTTTCGTAATCAGAACACGCTTACGGTGGTAACGAAGTTGCTCGGGTTGAATCGACTCACCTAATTGTTGAATCGTTGACGTTAATTCGTACGCCATAATAACACTCCTATCTTTCGCATGGTATCACAAAAAATAAACCATGGGGGTAGTTTTCCCCATGGCAATTTTATAGCGATGTGTAATGGATAATGATTGGTTAGGAACCGATCTTATTTTTGCGTTTGTTTCGCCAGAAATGCTGCAACCGTTGCGATCTGCTTAGGATCCGTCAAGCCACCGCCAGCGGGCATGCTTCCTTTCCCCGTGGTGATAAAAGCCTGTAACTGAGCAGCTTTAGCAACATTGCCGATCCCTAATAATTTCGGACCAAAACCACCTTCGAGATTTTGACCGTGGCAACCGGAACAGTTGTTTTCAAAGATCGTATATCCCGTCGCCGAGACATCCATGACTTTCGTATTGCTTGGGTTTGACGTTGGAAATGGCAAGCCTGACGCGCTTTGCGTACTCCCCGAACTTGAACTCAAACTCGAACTCGAGCTTCCCGTTGAACTGCTTGCTGATGAACTACTACCTTGATACATCATGACTGCAGGTAGTTTACTCATATTCTCATGCGTCGTCGAATTGGGCAAGAGAAAAATGCCGAAAAGCCATGCGCCAAGACCGATAAGTGCACCTACAGTAATCAAGATAAGACCAAAACCAGACATGCCTGGTTCTCTGCGTTTCATAATATGTTCCTCCTCATACACCCGACACTTCACTAAAAAGTATAAGCGTAGGAGCCACGAAGGTTCAATCGATGAGACGCCCTAGTTCCCGAACATTGTCTGAACAACCTAGCAACAAACTGTGACGAGTCATGGAACTAGCCGAGTGCACCAACTCCATTAGCACTAGTAAACAAATGTTGCCCTTCGTTATAAGCAGTCGCTACGCGGACAATGGCCAAGGCTGCATCCGCAATCGTTAAGTGACCATTGGGATGAAAATAACCATTTTGTAGTGAGATTAATCCTAATCCGTAAGCCAGCGCATCGGCAGGAAGATCAGCGCTTGCCATTTGAGATGCATCTTTAGCCGGTAGTTGAAATATCGACGGATGATTGAGAATCGCCGCATACCCGAGCGCTCGAATCATGATTTGAGCAGCTTCAGACCGCGTAATCAGCACATTGGGGTTGCGCAAAGAACCTTGTTTTAGCCAACCATTCAAAAACGCAGTCTGCATCTCATTATAACTGACCTGTTGGCTAGACGTCGTCGCGTTTGCACTTGCCGCAAATACGTTATACAAGATTGGATGCGGTTTTTCAAGCGCATTCACGACGAGGTTGACAAACTCTTCTCTCGTCATGGCTTGTTGTGGGTGCACATCTCCATGACTATCCACAGAAATCAATCCGTATTGCGCCAAAATCGCAATCGCCTGTGCTTGAACAAGTCCTTTCGTATCACGAATCTCTGTAGACATAGGATTGGATGATCCATAAGGGTTAAGCAGATTGCCAGTAAGCGCATCCAGATAAAGTGAAGTTGTATCTTGCGTCGGCGCATAAAGAAGAACGACTTTTGGTGAATTCGTTTGGGTAATTCCATAGACAAGTTGCAGGGGGAAATCTTTTAACCAAAGTTGCTTAGCCTTCGTTAAAGACATACCTTGACTAGGCAAGGCAAAATCCTTTGGTGTTGCCGTAAAACCACCCCAGTAGGAAGTGACTTGACCAGTTTTAGGATCCACATACAATGTGCCGCTATCATTTTGATCGAGTAACCCATGGACAACCAACTGGAAATTCAAATCAGTCACTATGTTTTTTGCTTTATTGTTTTTATTAGGCAACGTTACGGTGATGCCACCCGTATCTTGCGGATAGAGTTGTTTCAAGAAATTGATGGCTGCTTGATTAATTTGTTCCTGAGTCTTTTTTGACTTCGTTTTCACAGGTGTAGCTGGGTTATACGAAAAACTCTGTAATGTGCCATTTGTCGCGTCGATCGTCGTGTTCACCGAGTTATGTTTTGCATCCGCCCAAGTAAATGTCCACTGTGTATCTCCACTTGGATAGGTCTGTGATTGACTTGCATTCGTCAAATGATCCGTCGCAGGAATTTGCAGCGTTTTTTGCGCAAAAGAAAGGGCTTGTGCTCTTGTCCAATGCACAACGTGACCGAAAGGAAATTCAGTAGGTCCACCAGGTTGAAGTGGTGAAATAAGCGGTGTACTCGGTGAGGCAATCGGTTTGAGATTCGCATCGATAACCCTACCATTCGTGGCTTGAATAGAAGGTAAGCCAACCGCTTGTGTTCCGAATTGTTCATTCCAAGAAGAAGCTGATAATAAATTCGGCAAACTAAACGTCATCCGATAAACATTGGTGCCATTTTGATACTGATTCGTATAAGCTTCCGTAAGTTTAAGCCATTTTTGTTCGATCGCATTCGCCTGACTTGGCGAAATGATCGCCTGGGGCTTTGTAAAAGAAACGCCAGAAGTCCAATTTTGATTTGCACCGATTAGCATGCCATTTTGATCAATCGTGATACTAAAACCATCAAAAGGAGCAGGGATGCCATTTTCGATACGCTCAAAATTAAATTGATACGACATCGGTTGGGTAAGTAGGCCTGTGTTTGGCAACATAGGTAATAGCTTTACCTGAGAATATTCCTGCGGATACAGTTTTTTTGCCCATGCGATGGCTAGTGCCTGTGCTTGTGTCTGTGATGTAGGCAACGGGTAGACAAAGCCTGACGCGAGCGTATCACGGGAAAAATTCGTGACAAGACCAGTTATCGCCGAGATCGTAATGTCCATATAATGAGATTGCTTGTCTGGTGACGTATAAGCATAAGACAGATCGTAATAACTACCATTCGAACTGGTATCGAAGTAAGTGCTTTGCAGACGGTATTCATTCGGGATGGAAAAGATTTTTTTCACTGAGGCTTCGGCTTGTGTCATCGAGATTTTGGCTGATGGTAGACTGTTTGCCCTAGCCAAGGTCGATAATACAGTGGTTGAACCTGTCATCGTCAAGATCATCATGACGGATGAAACGATGGCCATTTTATTTTTCAATGGTACTTCCCCTCACTTTCTGTCTCTTAGACGCGAAAGGAGAAAGGAAGGTTACATGGTGAGAATCTCCAACACCGTTATGATTCATTACACAACGTTTGAGTTTGTTTGTGATGCAAACGCTTTACATGTTTTTTCCCTACAAGCACCCATACAAATATTACGGGTAAGCCAACGCCAACAAAGCGAAGAAGGCTCGCCAGAACTGACCACCAAACTAAATGGACAGGCTGCAATAACGAAGGAATTGCAACGAAGAACGCCTCAACAAAGATTGCGATACGCATTCTTTGTTTCAAGGAGAAATGTTTACCCCGAAACGAAAAAAGCAAAGGCAGATCACTTGCAAGACTCGAAGCCCCAGAGAATATATGTTGTGCAGAATACGTTAGTGCCATGGACCAAATCGCTAAGCTAAAGATCGTCACTTCAACAGGGTTCGCTTTTTCAATGAATACTGTCGCGAGCGCTGTAAATGCTTGGCTAGTATGTGGCATCATAGCACGAAGTTGCATGCCAGCCCACACCGGAAAAAAAGAAAAAAGCAATACGAGGATCGCAGAGACTAATAGAGCACGCTTCGCTGCGCGATCCGAACGCGCAAACAACATCACTTGCATCTCAGCTTGACCAGAAAAAGCATTCGCTACGCCCGAAACCAGCCATAGACCGATAGAACTCGCACCAAGACCCCATAAGGAATGATACCCTTGTAAAGTGATCGGGTGCCCTATTGCAGTATGGTTTGGTAGTAACACGAATACGAGAACGACACCCGCCGCAAGCAAAAGGATTCCATTCACTATCTGTGTGTATGCGATCGACCAAATTCCACTTTGCATTACATACAGCGCAGTGACCAAGGTAGTAACCAAAAGTAGCACACCAAATGGGACATGAAGAACAGCATGGAGAAAGGAAGTTGCTGCATAGACATTACTCATAGCAAGAATTGGAAGTGTCACGGCTAGAATGAAGGCAGCCGTGCGCTTAGCATGCTGTCCAAAGGTATTACCGATTAACTCCGATAACGTTAAATGAGCATGTCGTCGAAAAAAGCGCATCGTGAGTACCACGAGCAAAAATCCAGAAAGAGACACGCTAACGCCAAACCAAATCGCAGACAAGCCATGGAGAAAACCCGTGTTAAGTTCAAGAACAAAAACCGCAGATCCCCAAAGAACTGCTGTCATCATCACCGTCATAAAAAATGATAATGATCTTCCACCATCAATAAATGCTTCATCTTCATGATTTTTTTTACGAGAACGCGCAGACAGTCCAAGAATAATTAAGGTATACAACGATAAGATCAAGAGAATTCCCCAAGAAAATGACGCACTCATGTTGAACCTCCTAATCCTTCATGTTTTTAATAATACTATTCATAGCGTTTTACTTGGATTTAGTATACGAAAGATGAAAGCCAACGTCAAGGTATGCTACCATAAAAGTACGAAAGGAGTTTTCGCTATGTTAATCGGTTTTATTGGACTTGGAACGATGGGATTACCCATGGCATCGCATCTCGTCGATCAAGGGCATACCCTCTATGTGTATAATCGGACTAAAGCGAAAGCCCAGACTCTTGCTGACCGTGGTGCTATCGTTTGTTCTTCCCCTCAAGAAGTCGCCAATCATGTTGATGTGATTTTTACGATGGTTACCGCTGACACCGCGCTACGCGAAGTCGTTCTCGGCAAGGATGGTCTTTTAGAAGGCGCAAAAGCAGGTACTGTCTTGATCGACAGCAGCACAGTTTCGCCAGAGACAAGTAAACAGATCGCTCTCGCTTGTCAACAACATGAAATTTCGATGCTCGATGCACCTGTGAGTGGTAGTGAGCCGCACGCAATCGAAGGGTCCTTAACCTTTATTGTCGGTGGCGAGAAGTCCCTTTATGAAAAAATGCATGATCTGTTTTTGACGATGGGAAAAGCGGCCATCTATATGGGACCACAAGGATCAGGGGCTCAGACGAAATTAGCCATTAACGCAATCGTCGCGATCAACCTTACGGCGTTGGCCGAAAGTCTTACCCTTGCTACGAAAGCCGGTATCGATCCTGAGACTTTTTTACAAGTCGTACAAAGCGGCGGTGCCAATTCGCGCATGGCTGAATACAAAGGGATAAAATTGCTTAATCACGATTTTCAACCGCAATTTGCGACTTCACTTTTACTCAAAGACTTGCGTCTTGCAGGAACAATGGCTTCCGAATTAGCGATGCCAACACCACTTCTCGCCATCGTTCGCGAACTGATGCAAACCGCTGTCGCAAGTGGTTATGGCGATGAAGATATGACCTCCATTCTTAAATGTTATGAACAATGGGCAAATGGGTAAAAAAGCGACAGGGACAAAGGAAAGTTCCTTTGTCCCTGCCACTTTGTTTAAGAAAAGTTCTCAATCTGTATCGGTAGCAAATCGTCTGCAGGTTCAAAGCCGAGGATTTGGCTATAAAAATAATATTCGGCTTCCAGCGTTTTTTTGATCGTATCGGCTTGTCGAAATCCGTGCCCTTCTCCTTCAAAAGTCAAATAAGCAACCGGAATTGCTTTTTGATGCAACGCATCGACCATTTTTTGTGCCTGTGAAGGTGGAACAACATGATCATCGAGCCCTTGAAAGAAAATAACCGGACAATTTAAGTTATCCACATAGTGAATCGGTGATCGTTTTCGATAGACATCGCGCATCATCGGATAAGGACCAATTAACCGGTTCATATAGTGTGCTTCAAATTTGTGCGTATCTGCAATGAGTGCTTCGATATCGCTTATGCCGTAATAACTCGCTCCTGCAGCAAACACATCAGCAAACGTTAAAGCGCATAGTGTGGTATAACCTCCTGCACTCGCCCCTCGAATCACCATCTTATCGCGATCGACTTTCCCTTGATCCGCCAGAAAAAGCGCACCCGCGACACAATCATCGACATCAACAACGCCCCAACGACCATCCAAACGTTCACGATAGCCTCTGCCATAGCCAGTACTGCCACCATAATTGACATGCAAAACGGCAAAGCCACGCGAAGTATAATATTGAATGCGAAAATCGAGCACTTGTTCCGTCGCAGATGTTGGCCCTCCGTGGCTTAAGACGAGAAGTGGTGGTAACGTTTCTGGCGTCCCTATGTAATCTTGGTTATGAGGGGGATAGTAAAAAGCGTGTGCCATAAGACCATCAGGCGTCTCATAAGCAATCGATTCAGGACTCGAAAGATACCCTGGATCAATCATCACATCAAAAGATTTTCGCATTATTGTCTCTTCACCGCTCGTAACATCATACAAAATCACACTTTGCGCTGTCGTTGCACTCGCACCGATAAAAAGGATGTTATGTCCGATCGCACGAATATAATGCATCGAAGGATAAGGAGTCGAAAGCGACGTGGTTGCTCTTGTCTTCGTATCGATCGTCATCAAATGCCAGATGCCTTCTTGGCAGTATGCTGCCGCTATCGTCGTGGCATCGATAAAGTCATAGGTAGACATGCCAAATATCCACTGTGGGCGACCAAATTCTGCTTTCATCGGACATAGCGGTAAAGCGCCGCCTCGTTCATAGCGATACAGATTCCAATAACCGCTCTGGTCAGAAACAAAATACAGCTGATCATCTGGACTAAATCGTGGTCCAAATACGGAATCACGATTCGCCAGTTTGACACGCGTCTTACTTTCAAGACGTCCATGTTCATCGCGCTTGGCAATCCATAATTTTGTATGATCCCAAGGCATATCCGGTTGATCCCAAGTTAACCAAGCTATCTGCCGTCCATCCGAAGAGATCACGATCGAAGCATAAAAATCATGACCATCATCGATGATTTTTTCTTCGCCGCTTTCGATATCGATACATACTAGGGTATTTATTGGTTCACCTTGCCCGCGATGATCTTCACGAACGGCCAAAAGGTTGTGCGTAATTGGATCGACGACCATATCGGCATATCTCGTGTTATGCAGTTTCGTGATCTTAATCGGAGCTAATCCTTCTTCGTAACGATAAATTCCCTGATCGCTGGCCTCTTGAAAGTAGATGCGGTCACCATCTAAACAGTAGGACCCACCACCATATTCATGCACGCTCGAACGCACACTATAGCCTGCAGGCGTACAGTCTACGCACAATCCCTCAAGCGTTTGCTTGACGAGAACACTTCGACCATTTTCATTCGGTCGATTCTCGAGATAATAGATAGCATGCGCATCCACTTTCAATTCATCGAGACCAATCGTGGATGAGAGGATAAAATCTGTCGTAATCGGCGAGCGAAACGATCCATAGTTAGCTTGTTCAGGCATCCAAATCACTCTCTTTTCTATGGACTCACGATAACCACATACGTAAAAATAATGCCACGCATATCCGGGGAGCGTGGCATTATCGATGAGAAGGGTATCCAAGGAACGTATTTATCGTATCCTATTTTCCTCTCAGAAACATGACACATTCGTAACGGACATCTTTATTGTAACACACGGTCAAAATAGACCAAGACCAACGAATGGCATGAGCGTTTCGTATCACCAATTATGAATCTTTCAGAGCCTCGTTCTTAATGCTTTCAATTTGCCGTACATGATGATGAAGATGAGAAACGGTTTTTTGTACGATATCATACACGCTCATCTCACCATTCACAGTATGCATTCCTGTAAAGGAAAGCACTTCAAGTCGATCTCGCGCTAAAAGTTGCCGAAATGCATAAGCCTGCCATACACGAAGATGACGGATCGTGGATACCGAAAGGGAAACTGGTTGTTGCGATCCCGAAAGTTCATCGACCCAGCGATCTTGGTCAAAGGAAGCTAATGCGCCTTTACCTTCGGCCATGACAGTCCGGATACGGTACATCATGACAAGTTCCGTATCCACTAAATGAGAGACAATTTCTTGAATCGACCATTTATCAGGATGCGGTCTGAACTGCAAAAGCGACTCGGATACACCTGTGAGTGCTTCTTCAAGCACATCCGCGCCTACCTCATACTGTTCTAACCAGGTAAGAAATTCGCTTGCTTCGATCAATGGGAGATCTCTCCTTCATGGTGCAGATGTGCGTCTTTTTGTAAAGTATCTTCATGCCCTTGACAAAGAGTTTTCGCTTCATGCGGATGACCGGAGTCTTCCGTTTGTATCGTCACATGGGCGATTCCCATATGAACCAATGTATGCTCTATCGCTCGCAATACACTTTGGCTTTCCTGAATCGTTACTCGTCCATCAAGAACGATATGGCACGATAAGGCATTGCGACCACTGGCTATACTCCATACATGGACATCATGGACATCTTCGACACAAGAAATCGCTTGAATCGCCTGTACAACTTTTTGAAAATCAATACCGACTGGCGTTCCTTCCAACAAGATAATGATCGTCTGTCTCAAGATACGAACCGCACCAAAAGCAATCATTACGGCGATCAGTAGGCTTAACAAGGGATCGACAAAAGTGAGATGAGTGAACATCAGGATGATACCGGCAATAATGACACCAGCCGATGCAGCCGCATCGCCCATCATATGCAAAAATGCGCTTTTTACATTGAGATCTTCATCATCGCGCATGCCAAAACCAAGATACAAATTCATGCCTAAACCAACAGCCGCACTGACGATCATCCAGCCACTTTGTACCGCGACGGGATGCGTGAAGCGATTGATCGCTTCGTAGATAATCCATAGCGTGATCAAAATCAACATCACCGCATTGAGCAAAGCGGCCAATATTCCCGTCCGATAATAGCCATATGTCATTTTCTCATTCGAGGGACGCATGGCTACATGTAAAGCAAACCAAGAAAGGCCAATAGCCGCGACGTCCGTTACCACATGGCCAGCATCGGAAAGCAATGCCAGACTGTGCGATAAAATACCTCCTAAGATCTCGATGAGAAGAATGAATAAGGTGAGAAAAAATGCTTTTTTCATGTGTTTTGCGGATGTGTGTACGTGAAAGAGACCATGATGATCATGATCGTAGCCATGATGATGGCTGTGATCATGACCATCATGCAACGATGATTCATGCAGTTCGTTTGCGATTGACATAGGCTCCCTCTGATTTATGCGCTCACGTTGAGCACAGCTTTTCCTCATTGTACGCCAATCGCAGCAAAGGTGAAAGCTATTTGAAAAAGATCGGTCACTCTTTCACTTTGACTAATAATTTACCTGTATTGCCACCTTGGAAAAGCATCAGAAAGGCTTCTACAGTGTTTTCAAAACCTTGAACGATCGTTTCTTCATACTGAATTTGCCCACTTTCTACCCATGAAGAAAGTTCTGAAATGCCTTTTGCAAACTGATCGCGAAAATCGCTCACGATAAATCCTGTCATCGTTGCGCTATTGATTAAGAGCAAACCTTGAATCGGCGTCTGATATACCGGAGCTGTTTCATTATAGGTCGCAATTTGTCCACATACCGGTATACGGGCACCATGGTTGATACGCCGCAAGACGGCATCGGATACGTCGCCACCGACATTATCGAAATACACATCAACGCCATTTGGCGTTGCCAAAGCAAGTTGCTCCCGAAAATTAGCATGCTTATAATTCACGGCTTCATCAAAGCCTATCTCGCGTAACCACTGACATTTCGCATCCGAACCAGCAACGCCGACGACACGAGCACCGACGATGTTGGCAATTTGACCAACGATCGAGCCAACAGCGCCTGCTGCCCCTGATACGACGACCGTTTCTCCGGCTTTCGGTTTCCCTAGCGATAAAAGCCCAAAATACGCCGTTAGTCCAGTCATGCCGACTGCGCCGAGAAAGGCAGATAAAGGTACATTACCCTGTTCGATTTTTTGTACATGAGTTGCTTTCACGATAGCATGCGTTTGCCATCCATAACCGGCTAACACGATATCGCCAGCCGTAAGTGCTTGTGCTCTTGATTCGATCACACGAGCAATCACGCCGCCTGCGATAGCATCATCGATCGCGTAAGGAGGAACGTAAGATTTCGTATCGTTCATGCGTCCGCGCATATACGGATCGACAGAAACGTACAACGATTCGACCAATACTTCTCCCTCTGCTAATCCTGCAAGCTCAAGCGTTTCCTCCCGGAAATTTTCTTTCGTGGGTACGCCATACGGACGACTGGCTAATACAATTCTTTTCGCGCTTTGAAGCATGTTTTATTTGCCTTCTTTCCATTGATGTTTATCTAAAAATTCAATGACGCGTTGATATACGCGTAGTTCATTTTCTTTTTTCGAAAATCCATGGCCCTCATCTTCCAGCACGAGATACTCGATATCGCGACCTTTTTTCCGTAAACGTTCTACGATCTGATCCGATTCAGCTTTAACGACGCGAGGATCATTCGCGCCTTGAATCACCAACATCGGTTTCGTCATCGCATCAAGATAAGTAATCGGAGAATCCTCCGTCATCTTCTCTTTATCACTTTCCGGATTACCAAGCCAAGCATCCATCATCGGCTTCCAGAATTCAGGCACCGAATGATAAAAAGTAAAAAGGTCACTCGGACCGAAAATGTCGACAGCAGCGCGGAAGTATTCCGCATGGCGCCCATGTAAAAGTAGCGTCATATAGCCACCATAACTGCCGCCCATGACAAACAGTTTTTCACGATGCGCTAGACCTTGTTCGATGAGATAATCAATCCCAGAGACAACGTCTTGACGTGGTGCTCCACCCCAATCACGCTCAATCATCTTTGTAAATTCAGCACCATAACCGGTACTTCCTCGATAATTCGGTGAGAAAATCGCGTAACCTTGCGAAAGAAGGAATTGCGTTAATGACCAAAAATTCTTTCGATCTGCCGCTTGGGGTCCACCATGCGGAAAAATGATCGTATGATCATTACTCTTTTCCTTGGCAGGTTGAAACAGCATCGCTTCGATTATCATGCCATCAAACGATGGATAATGAATCGTTTTTGCCTTTTGCATCATAGTCGGTGAAGCGCCGATCACACGAAGATTGGTCAGTTGCGTCCATACGCCGTCGATCGTACGACGATACAGATTAACAGGATGATCTTCACTCGAACACAGCACGTACAGATTGCCACTTTCTCGAACGCTGATTTGATGAATAACAGCACCCGGAAAATCGATCTTGCGATAGGCATGCGTGGGTAAGTCATACAAAAACAATTCATCTTCGACGCCATTTTGCGCGACAAAATAGATCATACCTTGCTGATTAACCGTAATCCATGTGATATCGCGATTTTCAAGTTGAATTAATCTCGTCATCGCACGCGTCGGGATATCGTAATGAACGAGATAGCTATGACTCGCTTGATAATTCGTCGTAAAAACGAGTTGATCATCATCCAAATAGCGGACAAAATCCACGACATGAGGCACTTGATCGTCAGGCGTTAAACAGATTTCTTCATCATCAATGAGAAGATAGCAGGCCACATGTGTATTGGAGGAAGCTTTTGCGATCACAAACGAAGATCCATTTGGAGCTACGGTCAAGAGAGCAGTTGTCACCTCTTTCCCCTCATAGATGATCGTCTCTTCTTCGGTTTCAAGATCATATCGATAACTATTCAAATACATCGCATTATCCTTATCCGAAGAATAATAGAGATATCGACCATCTTGAGTAATATCACTAAAATCATGACGTTTACCATGCTGCACGCGAATCGGCATCAACTGCCCACCATTCGGTGAAATCGCATAAATCTGCTGATTCTCATCGCCATCGCGATCAAAACCGGCTAAAAGAAATCGACCTTTAGGATCAAAGCGGACAAAGGATGGCCTTTGATTCACCATGGTTAATGGATACGGAAATGTATTGGGCAAGTCCATACCCCAGATATTAAAGTGACCATTCATGTTCGTCGAAAAAGCAATCTGTTGCTCATCATGACTTATGGAGAAGTATGTAATGGAAAAAGTTCGATAAAATTCTTCAAGACCTGGTGGAGCAAACGAAAACATGACGCAATTCCTCCTTTTAATTATGATCCACAATTACTATATCATTAAGTTATAGCAACACAAAAAAGCTGGAAGACGTATCGCTACGTCTTCCAGCTTTCGCTTGCCTGGCAACGTCCTACCCTCCCAGGATCCTGCGATCCAAGTACTCTCGGCGCTAAAGGGCTTAACCGTCGTGTTC
>JABEUY010000102.1 GCA_013044175.1 Bacilli bacterium | reverse complement strand
AAGAAAGATGAAATTAGTCACCTTTCGTGTCGATGAAGAACTGTATGCTGTCAATGTTGACTCCGTAAAATCCATTGAAAAAATCGTACCGATTCGCCCTATCCCTCATGCGCCAGAACACGTAGTAGGCATCATGAATTTACGTGGTGTTGTGATGACCGTGTCCGATCTACGCTCCATCTTAGCGCTTCAAATCAGTGATTACACGGAAGAAACTCGTCTGATGGTGATCGGCAATACAGCCTATGTCGTCGACGAAGCTCTTGATGTCCTCGATTTTGCTGAAGAAAAAATCGAGATGCGCGATGAAGCATCTGATCTTATCAAAGGCGTCGTTCAAGATGATGATCGTCTCATCGTCGTCCTTGATGATGAAGTATTGATCGCTTCTTAACTTTTAAAAAACGGGACTGCCAACATACTTCTTGGCAGTCCCGTTTTTTATCCTAACAAAACTTGAATCGCGTTAACAATCGCTTCAATCATACCTTCATCCGCATTGAGTGACGGTGTTCGCATCAGCGTCATACCGAGCGACTGCGCTTTACCTTTCGCTTCGAGATCAATGTCGTACAACACTTCAAGATGATCGGCTACAAATCCCACAGGACAGCTGAGAATTCCATCATAACCTTCTTGAGCAATCTCTTCGATTTTCAGGAGAATATCAGGACCTAGCCAAGGCTCCCTCGTCCGACCCGCGCTTTGCCAAGCAAAATCCCAATCTGCGATACCCGCCATCGCAGCTAACGCTTGGCTTGTCTCTTGAAGTTGCGTTGGATAAGGGTCATTCACTTCAAGAATGCGCGTTGGTAAACTATGCGCAGAAAATAGCGTTTTTACCTTCTGACAACCTGCCTCCTGTAATTTTTCCCTTGTTAAGAGGATGCGCTGATGTAACGATGCTAAAAAAGCAGGCTGCAGATGCCAGGAAGTCACCATATGAAAATTCGGGATCTGATGATGTTGAATCGCTTCCTCAGCCTCTTTTTGATATACGCCAATACTCATGGTCGAATAATGAGGTGCCAATACGACACCGATCACTTCATCAACGTGATCGTTCGCGATATCGGCCACAGCATCAGCAATAAACGGACTCGTGTGCTTCATCCCTTCATAGATGCGAAAATTACGTTTCGGATCTTGCTTTCGTAGTGCTTCTAGCAGTTCGTTCGATTGCTGTTGTGTGATGGCGTTAAGCGGTGACAAACCGCCGATTGCTTGATAACGTCCGACTAATTCATCTAGCAATTCCTTCGTAGGGGGATTTCCACGACGAATGTGCGTATAATACGCTTCAATATCTTCCACACGACGTGGAGTTCCATAAGCCATGAGTAAGATCGCCGTCGTCTTCACGCTTTTCTCTCTCCTTTAACGTTCACTATTTCGATGAATGTATTCTGTCAATTTAGCAAGCGTTGCTACATTAACCTCTGGAAACACACCATGCCCTAGATTAAAGACATGACCAGCGATTTCTTTGCCTTGTTCGATGATGCGACTTGCGCGTATTTCAATTTCTTCAAAAGGAGCGAGCAAGACAGCTGGATCGAGATTACCTTGCAAAACCTGCTCCTTGCCAAGTACTTGACTTGCTGTCGCAAGATCCAAGCGCCAATCGATACCGATGACGGATGCGCCCGTTTTTTGAAATAGCGATAACAAACTGCCTGTCCCAACGCCGAAATAAATCGTCGGTACGCCAAGTTGGTTCACGCGTTCAAAAATCTTTTGCATCACAGGCAACACATACTGCTCATAATCAAATGGGGACAAACTTCCCACCCAACTATCAAAAATCTGTAGAGCCGAAGCGCCTGCCTTCACTTGCGCCTCAAGGTAAGTCACGATCATATCAGCTAATTTATCCATTAAAGCAAACCAGATCGCAGGTTCCCCGTACATCATCGCTTTTGTTTTCAGATATTGGCGAGATGGTTTGCCTTCGATCATATAGCTGGCTAACGTAAAAGGCGCACCCGAAAAACCGATCAACGGTACAGAAAGTGTCTCCTTTAATTGACCGATCGTTTCAAACACATATGGCAAGTCATGAAGGGGATCGATCGGATGAAGGGCGTTCACATCGGCAAGCGAAGTAATCGGACGATCGATCATCGGTCCCACATCTTTTTTTAGATCAAAATCTAGACCCATGGCACCGACGGGAACCATAATATCAGAAAATAAAATGGCGGCATCTACGCCTAATTGCGTGATCGGCAATGTCGTGACTTGTGCACAGACATCGGGTCTTTCACAGATTTCAAGCAGACTGTACTTCTCTCTGATTTTACGATATTCAGGCTGATACCGTCCCGCTTGACGCATATACCAAACAGGCGTTCTTTCCACGGTCTCCTTGCGACAAGCACGTAAAAATAAATCATTCATCATTGGATTTCGTTCCTTTTACGTAAAGTGTGTAAGTATCTCTGGGTATCATAGCATAGGAAGCTTGCTTGCGTTATCATCAAGGAGTACCATAAGAAAAAGGTTTGGGTAACTTTTCTGTAGGAGGCTATGATTTATTATGTCCCAATCGACGCTCGAAATCTTAAGTACGATTATTCTTGTCGTCGGTGCGCTTTCAGTTATTTTCATTCGACTCAAAGCTGCAAAAAAACCGACTTCTGTCAAAAAAATCATCATGCCCCCCCTTGGGATGGCGACCGGATTTCTGATGTTTATTTTTCCCATCGTACGCATTCCGATCAGTTATGCGATCGTCGCTTTTCTCGTGGGCTGTCTTTTTTCAATCCCGTTGATTCTCACTTCTCATATGGATTTGCGTGAAGCACAGATCTATCTAAAGCGCTCACCCGCTTTTATCCTCGTGCTCGTTTCCTTACTGATTTTGCGGCTTGCGCTACATTCATATATCGCAAAGTTCATTACGTTGCCTCAAACTGGCGCGATTTTTTTCCTTCTCGCCTTCGGTATGCTTTTACCCTGGCGAATCGTAATGTACATGCGCTTTAAAAGCTTCCAAGAAAAGCATCGCCATCTCTTATTTCCCTCACAAAGTAACGCTTAATCAATCTGCCTTGCATTGCTCGTATTCGCCCTCTTGTTTCGGTTAGGCTAACCTACAACCGAACAAGGGGGTGTCTTTATCATGGGGTATCTTATCTTCAAAAACAAATTCATTATCGCCTTTTCCCTTTTCCTCGCAGCTTCCTTAACAGGGTGTTCAAACCCCTTGACTTCCGTTTTGAATCCTCCCTCCACACCTTCGACCAATACTTCGTATCGACCTGCGACTTCCGTCTTGCCTTCTGCGCTGTATCACGTCGAAAACACCAGTTTAAATACGAATTCACATACCGTAACGCTGCTGGTTCATCGACTCTTACCACGCCTTAAAGGTAAAGCGCTAATTCATCGCCATGCCAGTGAACAGACGATCGATCTATCTAGTCGAGAAGGCATTATTAACTTTGGGACGGCAACGTATGCCGATCAAACCGTCTCGCGCATCCGTGTCGTCGAACCTACCCTAGGTCATACCTCGCTCACTGCGACGATCAACAAAACGCCAATTAAACCCTCGACGCATCCACCCACTTTCGTTGCCCATACGCATACGTTACTCGATATGCCCGTGAGCTATCCACTCTCTAGCCCTCCCTCGTCATCCATTTCATTACCACCACCTGGCGTTCGAATGGACTTGACGATCAAGTCAATTGCAGCACTTACGGCACAACCTTCTGCAAAACTGGCAGCTATTCTTTCCATTGGTCAGAGTAAGTTAGGTACACCGTATATCTGGGGCCATAACGAAGATCGCGGTCAATACGGTTTTGATTGCAGTAATTTTACGGAGTACGTCTATCATCATGCCCTGGGCTATCTGTTTACGACTTCCTCGAAAGGGCAGTACCAATCGGTCGGCGTTCCGGTAAGTATCTCCGATATGCAACCTGGCGATTTGATCGCCTTTAATTATGGTAGTCATGTCGGGATTTACATCGGCAATGGACAAATGCTTCAAGAAGGTGGAGGACTGAAGAAAGTTGGCTATTTGCCACTTCACCAAGGCTCGTATTGGTACAATCATATCTCAGCTGTTAAACGCATGTACTGACCTCGTGCAACCAGCATACCAAGGTGATGGATACCCCTTGGTATGTTTACTTTCATTGCGGTTACACTACTCGCATACAAAGCCTGATCGAGGAGGTCCAACGTGAAACGTCTTTTTGCAAACCGTAGAACGATCTTGCTTCTGGGCGGTTCCTTTCTCATCGGCATCGCACTTGTTTTCTTGTTTTATCGTTTTGATCGCGATCTTTCACCTTTAATACATCGCCTTGGCTTTCTAGGCATATTCGCTACCATTCTTTTGATGGCAATCATGAGTGTAATCCCGTTTCCCTCAGAATTTTTTATGATTATCGCCATGCAAATCTATGGTGTTTGGCTCGGGATACTTTATGTGTGGTTAGGTGCGATGCTCGGTGCGTATGCATCCTTTTGGATTGCGAAGCATTTTCAATTTTCTTTTATTCAAAAAAAGGCGAAGTCGCATCATCTCACAACTTTTTTTCACTTAGTCGATAAGTATGGCGCTGTCGGCTTACTCATCGCTCGCCTTATTCCTTTTATTCCATTCATCGTCTTTAACTATGCTTGCGCCCTATTGCCCGAAGTGACAACCGTCCGTTTTTTATGGACGACAGGCGTTGGCATACTCCCTTATGACTTGGGGGCTGCTCTTATCTTTCTAGGTGTCGCCAAAAGAACGCTGATCTGGCTTATCATCGGCGCCATCGCTTTACTTGCTATCATGGTAACCGCGATCCTTGTCGCCAAGCGTCAACCGCATGCCATAAAATCCTCTTAATATTGTTTCGTTAGATCAACTTGCCCGAGCAATGGTTGTCCTTGTTGAAACCGCTCGAAATTTTGTAAGAAAAAATCACAGACATCCTTTACCTGACTGAGACCCGAACAATGGGGTGTGATCGTGACACCAGGCGTATCCCAAAGTGGATGAGAGGAATAAAGTGGCTCTTGTTCAAACACATCGAGAACAGCAGCACGAATCGTTTGCGTACGCATCGCAAGCAGTAAATCTTCTTCTTGAATCAATGCACCACGCCCGACATTGATCAAGACCGCCTCTTTTTTCATCGCCTTTAAGACGCGATGATCGATTATATGATACGTATCTTTAGTCAATGGCATAATTAACACGAGATAATCGGCCTGTGCCACCATTTCAGTCCACTGTGTGGGATCATAATGATGATCAACCAGGTCAGCGTGTCGTCCTGTGGCACTGAGTCCAAGCACACGCATAGAAAATGCCCTAGCCCGCTTAACAACAGCTTGTCCAATCGATCCAAGACCTGCGACTGCAATCGTTTTACCATGGAGATGCCCAGGCTCAATCATCGCCCATTCACGAGCGATCTGCGCCTCACGAATCGTTTCAATTTGCTTATCAAGATAAAGTAAATACGCAAATACATATTCGGCAATCGGATCTCCGAATTGACCGATGATACGTGTGATTTGTTGAAAGGGCAGTTCCTTATGCTCGAAAAATAGATCATCGACGCCCGCTCCCATGGATTGTAGCCAAGCAATTTTCTGATTGGCTTCAAACCAAGCATTCGGTAAACGCCAGGAGAGCAAAATCTGATCTCCTTCAGCGATTCCGCATTGCAAGTCCTCTTTACGAGTAATAACGCGAGTGTCCAAACCATGTTGTTCGAGGTAAGTTTGATAAGCAAGCGCTCTCGTTGCATGATAAATCATAACCCTAGTAACTTTATCAGTCATATGACTTTTCCTCTCCTAACTAAGAAATGGTAACGCTTTATTTAGAAAACGAACCTGCTCTTTCGTAAGATCGAAATCAATGCGATTTGCACCTACCCAGCGATAATCATCGACTTCGACATTTGCGTTAAAAGTTCCGATCTGTTCTGCCTGACACAAGACGCACACATCGAGCGTCCCTGACTGAGCATGGCTGACATCGAGGATCGTAATCGCTCTTGCGTCGATATTCGCTTCCTCTTTCAATTCACGAACTGCCGTCTCAAAGGGGTTCTCCTTACGCTTTGCAAGACCGCCAGGAAAGCGCCAAGGTCTTTTTTTGCGGTACGTATGATGAAGAACGAGTACTTCTTTCTTCTCATTAAAAACGATCGCAACGACGCCGACGATCACCTTAGGACTTAAGAGGAAAACCAATCTGGCGACAAGCCATCCTGGCAAAATCCCCACCATTTTCACTGCTATAAAATGAAATAAATTCATGAATTCTCCCACTTTATGCGAAGGTAGCAGATAGTTCCAAGTAGAAAATCCTTCGCTTCTTTCGTATACTGTTGTCATGACTAAACATTACTATACCAGAAGTAAAGCGCAAGCACTCTTGCCTGAGATTAACCAGAAACTCATCGAACTGCAACATGCGCGCAAAGAAATCGCAAAACGCCATCTGCAACTGGCATCGCTAAAACAAAAAGATGCCAAAGCATCCTCAGATCAAATTTTCACTCTGGAGGCTGAGATTGAATTTATTATTTTGAGTGCTCGGCAAGAAATCGAATCGATGCATCAACTTTCTATCGAGGTTAAAGATATCAGTCAAGGTCTTGTCGATTTTCTGACATTAATTCACCATCAAGAAGCCTATCTCTGTTGGCGACAAGGTGAAGAACAAATTGCTTATTGGCATGGCATTGAAGATGGCTATGCGAAGCGCAAAATGCTGTTAGATGAAATAGGATAAGGCACGCTTTTGGTCAAAAGCGTGCCTTTCTTGTCCTCACGTTATACTAGGTTTTGCATGATGACCCACTGAGGCAGCGATTTCAAGGCGGTCAACATGTACATGTCGAAAATGCATTTCACGCACTCTTGATCCACCCGATTCAACATGACGAACTAACACATGACGAATCACCGCGTGAGGAATGACTACACTCGATGCTTTGTGCGTGATGAGATCATGGAGTTTTCGCCTTGTTGCATCATGTAATACTAGTTCGACGCGCATATGACCAATGCGACTTTTCGGCACGCGCACCCGCTCCTTCGTCGTTTGTACTTCACTGGTACAATACGCGACCAAGAAGCGAACTGTGCGATCCCCTAAGCCCAATTTTCATGGTCAAGCAAAATGAAAATATGGATTACACATACGTTCCTCACCGATCGTCGAATCGACATCATGACCCGGATAAATCTGGACACTATCCGGTAAAGGATACAACACATGTTGTAAAGAATGAAGCATTTTTGAAGGATCTGACTCAGGAAAGTCTGTCCGTCCAATCGTCCCTGCAAATAATGTATCACCTGAAAAAAGAATGCCCTCTTCTTGCGCATAGAGACAGACACAACCTGGACTATGGCCAGGTGTTTCAAGCACCGAAAATGTATGTTGACCCAGAGGCAATTTCATCCCTTTTGTAAGAAACAGGTCAGGTTCAACATGGTGGATCTCATTACCAAAATATTGCTTTACTTTTTGTGGAGCAGCTCGTAACAACGGTAGATCCGCTTCATGGCAATAGAGAGGAACATCAAAAAGTTGCTTCGCCGATGCATTACCCGCAACATGATCAAAGTGCGCATGCGTATTGATGATAGCTATAATATGAAGGTGCATCGCATCACAAAATGCCTTCACGGGTGTTAGATCAGGGTAGGAAGGATCGATTAAGAAGGCTTGTTTGCTCTCTTCATAGACCACGTAAGTATTGGTTCCGATCGAATTTAACACAAAAGCTTTATTCGTTAGCATCACGTTGCCTCCTTAAAGATGATCCGTATCAAGCAGAATCGTCACGGGACCATCATTACACGATTCAACTTGCATCATGGCACCAAACACCCCTGATTGAACCAGTAGACCTTGTTGACGCAATAAAGAAATAAAATAATCATAAAGAGGCAATGCGGCAGAAGGTCGCGCCGCTTCCATAAAATTTGGACGTCTGCCTTTGGTTGCATCGCCATACAAAGTGAATTGTGAGACGACAAGAATCTCGCCACCGACATCGAGTAGGGATTCATTCATCTTTCCTTCGCTATCTTCAAAAATACGAAGGTGTTGGATTTTCTCAGCCATATACGTCAAATCTGGTTCAGCATCAGAATGAGTAAACCCAACGAGAACGAGTAGCCCTTTTCCAATCTGACCAACGATCTGTTCATTTACGCGAACTTTCGCGTAAGTAACCCGCTGTATGACCGCTTTCATCGCATTACCCCTTCACTCACTGAATGACCCTTCTGACAGAATAGATATCATTCACACGCTTAATTCGTTCGACGACGGAACGCAGATGATCGACATTGCGAATCGCAATCGTCAGATGAATCGAAGCGATCTTACGCCGATCCGCACGCCCACTCACTGCAGAAATATCCGTCTTCGTTTCAACCACGGCATTCATGACTTCATTGATTAAACCCCTACGATCAAGACCTGTCACTTCGATATCGACGTGATATGAAGTCGTTCCTGTATCTTCCCATTCGACTTCCAACATGCGATTGCCCTCATCGATTAAAGCCATCACATTGGGACAGTCTTTACGATGGACTGATACACCTCGGCCACGCGTTACAAAGCCGATAATCTCATCACCAGGCACAGGATTACAACATTTCGAAAACCGGATCAATAGGTTATCAACACCGACAACCCGAACGCCGAGATTTCCCTTGCCAACCTGTTGCGGTCGTTTGATTTCGCGTTCCGTTACTGTCGACACCGATTCGATGATCGGTTCATCTTTGCGAAGGCGCTCTTGAATCCGCGTCATTACCTGAGCTGCTGATACACCGCCATAACCAATCGCTGCATAAAGATCTTCTGCTTTTTGAAAATTCAATTTAGATAGGACTTCGGGGAGCTTGGCTTGCAAGGTCGCATGCACATCAAGTTTGTGCTTGATGAGCTCTTTCTCCAGCATTTCTTTGCCTTTTTCCACGTTTTCGTCACGCTTTTCACGCTTGAACCACATGCGAATCTTTGCACGCGCTTGTGAGGTCTGTGCGATTTTTAGCCAATCCTGGCTAGGTCCATACGATAATTTTGACGTGAGAATTTCAATGATATCGCCCGTACGTAACCTCGTATCCAAGGGAACGATACGACCATTAACTTTAGCGCCGACACAACGATTACCGATATCCGTATGAATGCGATAAGCAAAATCAATCGGACAAGAACCAGCAGGTAATTCGATCACTTGGCCTTTTGGTGTAAAAACGAATACCTGATCAGCAAACAGATCGATTTTAAGTGTTTCCATAAATTCTTGTGCATCGCGAAAATCCTGTTGCCATTCTAAGACTTCTCGAAACCAGGCGAGTTTTTTTGCAAATGGACTTGCCGAAGTCAAGGAAGTCGCCGGAGCTGGCGTTGTTGGAGTTGCTGATGATGCGGTCTCTTTTTTGTCAATCGCTTCTTTATTGCCATACCCTTGCTCTTTATAAATCCAATGCGCTGCAATCCCATATTCTGCAGTACGATGCATTTTCCACGTACGAATTTGAATTTCCAAAGGTTCGCCAGCGGGACCGATAACCGTCGTATGCAAGCTTTGATACATATTGGCTTTTGGCATAGCAACATAATCTTTAAATCGACCAGGAACAGGTTTCCACATCGTATGGACAATACCTAATATCGCATAACAATCTTTGATGGAATCCACGATGACACGTACGGCGAATAAATCATAAATTTCGCTAAACTCTTTATTAAGTTCCGTCATTTTGCGATAAATGCTATAGATATGTTTGGCTCTTCCCGATAAATCAGCGCGAACACTCAATTCACCGAGTTTTTCTTGAAGATCATCAATCACTTTTTGAACGTATTTTTCGCGTTCTCCACGTTTTTTGGCCATTAAGTTCGCGATGCGGTAATATTGCGAAGGATCGAGATACCGCAATGAAATATCCTCAAGTTCCCACTTGATTTGCGACATCCCGAGTCGGTGAGCAAGCGGCGCGAAGATTTCGATCGTTTCCTCCGCCGTTTTCTTTTGCTTCTCAGCAGGACGGAATTTTAACGTACGCATATTATGAAGGCGATCGGCCAAACGAATAAGGGCGACACGGACATCTTTCGCCATGGCGAGAAACATCTTACGTAGATTTTCCGCTTGATGCTGTTCGCGCGATTCAAATTTTAAGCGCTTGAGTTTCGTAACCCCATCGACAAGACTTGCGATTTCGCCACCAAAGTGACGAGCGAGTTCTTCGTCCGTCACTTTGGTATCCTCGACGACATCGTGCAACAAGGCGGCAGCAAGCGTTCCCGCATCCAGTTTCAGACCAGCAAGGATCTCGGCAACCGCCACAGGATGGGTGATATACTCGTCACCAGAACTCCTTTTTTGCCCACGATGATGTAGTTCAGCGTATTCGAAAGCCGCAACAAGCAGATCGCGCTCTTCTACAGTAAGATAATCCGCTTTTTGTAGTAATCCTTCGATCGATTGACGATCCGTTTGAACTTTTGCATCGACCTCGCCGGCGAACGCTTCCTCTGAACTCATCTTCTGTCACCTATCCCATCAGTCATATTGTACGAGCGAGAAAACGTCGTAAGAGGAAAGCTTTTTTCGTCCTTCTAGGTGCTTTAGCTCGATTAAAAAACAGATACCTGCCACGTGTGCCCCGAGATTCTCGACAAGATGGACTGCCGAATTGATGGTACCTCCCGTCGCAAGTAAATCATCGACGATCAATACCCGTTCTCCGTGCAATAAGCCATCAGCATGCAATTCCAAGCCATCTTTACCGTATTCCAGTTCATAATTCTCGCGAATTGTTTTGGCAGGAAGTTTGCCAGGCTTGCGAATAGGTACAAATCCAACACCAAGTGCATAGGCAAGCGGAGCTCCGACGACAAAACCACGCGCTTCAGGACCTACCACCATATCGATTTGTTTATCACGTGCAAAATCAGCTAATTGATCGATCGCATAATGAAAAGCGAGCGGATCGCGCAAAAGCGTCGTAATGTCTTTAAAACTGATACCCGGTTCCGGAAAATCTTCAATAACTCGAATTTTGTCAATAAGATTCATCATACTATCTCCTTTATATCACCATTATACAAGCTGATACCGTCAATCTGCAAAATACGGATTGACATGCACGAGGATATCATACACCTGAGGATGCCGATCTAACACAGCCGATTTTACCTGTTTCGTAATCGTATGGCCATCAAGCACAGTAATGGAGGGATCAACGCCGATTTTTACATCGACTAAAAAGTAAGACCCGTTCGTACGCATGCGCAAATCATCAATGCGCATAACGCCAGGGACTTTAACGATCGTCTCATACACGGCACTTTTCTCTTCATTATCAACGACGACGTCCATCAAGGATATCGAAGAATCGCGAATGAGCCGAAAACCGATCACGATAACGATCACAGCAACCAGAATTCCCGCGATCGGATCGGCGTAATAAAAAAGAGAGAGATGAAAAAAAGTTCCAATAAGCGCCATACCTATGCCCGCAGCAGCGAGTAACGAAGCATATACGTCAGAGCGGTGATCGATAGCACCAGCGATTAACGCTGGTGAATTGCGCCTTTTACCTTCACGCGCTTGAAACCGGTAAAGAACTTCCTTGATCAAGACGGCGATAAGCGATGTCAATAAGGCAATCGGTGCCGGTGCATGTAAAACAGAACCAAAGCTACTGATCGCTTTCATCAAAACTTCAATACCGGCAAGAAGTAACAGAATCGCGACCACACTCGCTGCAAGAAATTCCGCTTTACCATGACCATACGGGTGTTCTTTATCAGCCGGTCGTTTCGCGAAATAAAGTCCGATAAGTACGGCGATCGAACCTGCCACATCCGTTGCGCTATGCGCGGCATCAGCAATAAGGGCATCACTATGCGCTATAAAACCGATCCAACCTTTGCCTATTGTCAGCATTAAGTTAACGAGCAGACTCATCCGAGCCCAAAACTTGATCACTTCATCGTTATTTGCGATCAGCCCGCACTCCTCCTTGCGGTAGTCAATGAATAACAAATCCCCCGCCTCGCACGCGCACGCAAAAAGCGTGGCTAACGTTAGGAAAGGGGATCGTCAAGAAGGCTGATGCCGAATTAGGCGACAGAAGGCTTTTTCTTTTTCTCCTTACCCAAAGAACGAGAGCGCCAAACTACCCAGATCGGACTAGCGATAAAGATTGACGAGTAAGCACCGCTGATCAAACCAACGAGTAAGGCAAAGGTAAAGTTATGAATCGGATCTCCACCAAAAAAGTAAAGACAAATCGCGGCAAATAGCACCGTCATGACCGTATTAATCGAACGATTCATCGTCTGCCAAAGCGAATTATCTACAAGTGTTTCAAGTTCATGAAGCGTCTTGATTTTCCCTTTGCTCTCTTTAAAGTTTTCACGGATACGGTCAAAAATAACGATTGTATCATTAATCGAATAACCGACAATCGTTAGGACAGCTGCAATGAAAGGTAGATCGACCGTGATGCGAAGCAAAGCAAAAACAGAAATGACGATAAACGCGTCATGGAGCAGGGCGATAATGCCGGAAACAGCAAAGCGATATTCAAAGCGCAAGGTCACATAGATGACGATACCAATCGAAGCGATAATGACAGCCCATACCGCCGTTTGCGATTGTTGTTGCGCGATAATCGGATCAACGGTACTCACTTCGATCGCGACCGAATGATTTTTACCTACTGATTTTGGGAATACTTTAGCGATTTGATTTTGTAGTTTCGTCTGCTGTACCACGTTAATCGTGTAAGGTAACGTGATAACCGCCATTTGGTTATTCTTACCCGCTGCAGTAATCGAACCCTGACCGATCGGCAGATTCGCCGATACGAAGACTTGTCTGACTTGGCTAGATGTGAAGGATTGATTCAATTCTACCTGAATACGCGCACCTGATTTGAAATCAGGTCCTAGATTCAGGCCAAAAATCAACATGACGATCAGACCGGCTACCGTAATCGTACCGGATAAAAGGAAAAACCATTTCCGTTTGCGAATAATGTCAAATCTCATCGACGAGTCGCCACCTTTCCGTTAAATCCAAACCACCACGGATTTTTGACGACATTGGAACGTGTGAACAAAAAGAGCAATGTTCGACTCAATAAGACTGCAGTCAACAAAGAAATGATGATACTTGCGATTAAAGCCACAGCAAATCCGCGAACATCACCCGTACCGTAAGCATACATGACTACAGCTGCGATAAACGTCGTGACGTTCGAGTCGAGAATCGTTCGAATTGCTTTGCGTTGACCCGCCATGACAGAAGACTGCAATGATCTTCCATTACGCAATTCGTCTTTAATGCGTTCATACGTGATAATGTTGGCATCGACAGCCATCCCGATACCAAGAACGAGTGCGGCTAATCCAGTCAGCGTCAAGACGACAGGCAGACCAGCAAAGACGACGATCAACACGTAACTGTATGCGATCAACGATATGACAGCGATCAGTCCAGGTAGTCGATAAATGAGAATCATAAATAAGAAAATCATAAGAATCGCGACAAGTGCAGCGATGAGGGTAGCATGAAGTGCTGATTGACCAAGCGTCGGTCCAACGCTCGTCGAAGACAATTCATGAAGCGTTAACGGAAATGCACCAGCGTTTAATAACTTGGCCATATCGACAGCAGCCTGTACCGTAGCAAATCCGGTAATTACAGCTTTGCCACCAGTAATCACTGTCTGAATCTGCGGATCTTCGATCATCTTGCCATTTAGCCAAATCGATACGCGTTGATTCAGATACTTTTGCGTGATGTGCTCGAATAAGGATGGGTTTTTAAATTGAATGCTGACATCAGCCGCTTGTGTTTGCGAATCGGGCGTATACGCCGCATTGCTCATGATGTCTTTACCTGTCGCAAGAACCTGCCCTGTTGGCGATTTGAATTGCAATACAGCTTGTTCGATCAAAAATTGTCGCGCTTTTTCTTGATTGAACTGTCCGGCGAGATCGACGCGTACGCGATTGCCATTTTCTACTTCAATCAACGGTTCGGAGACGCCTAAACTATTGACGCGATTGCTAAGTGCGGCAATCGTCGCATTCATATCGTTAGCTGACACCGCCTGACCAGGATCACCAACTTGATAGAGCACGTCAAATCCGCCCTGTAAATCAAGCCCTAATGGAATGCTTTTATAGATGCTTTGCGAAGTCGATAGGACGACACCAAGTATAATCACGACGATGATGATAAACGTCGTGAGTCTTCCCCACTTAATCATGTCTTTCCTCCTAAAAAAGTTCAATACGCTCAGTATACGATTTCCATGATGAAAGCGTCAAACTTCTACACGATGGTGTCTCTTTTATTTGTATTTGTGTAATCACTTTCTACTAAAGTGTCAGCCAGTGATTTTTGCTCACGATAGATGCTTTGCAGCGTATAGTTCATGTAGGCTTGTGGCTGCAGGCTTAAAATCGCATTGACAAGTTCATGAAGATGAGTTGGACGCCTTTTTTTTAGGGAGCGAAAATACTGCCACAAGTCATCGCGTGTGACATGACCATACCCGAGAATGCGAAATTCGTCGACTTTGGTGGCCAGTAAATGTAGCAGATCCAAGGTTGGGGGTTCATCCAGCGGATTTCTCGTCGGTTCGGCTTCTTGTTCGGCTTCTTGTTCGGCTTCTTGTTCGGCTTCTTGTTCGGCTTCTTGTTCGGCTTCTTGTTCTGCTTCTTGTTCTGCTTCTTGTTCTGCTTCTTGTT
>JABEUY010000009.1 GCA_013044175.1 Bacilli bacterium | reverse complement strand
TTCCAGAGGAAATGGTGTTGCGTAGATAGGGATAACCTTGATTGATGGCACTAGAGATACCCCAAGTTTTTGAGAAATCCCAAGAAGAGAAGGTGGCTTCTGTCTTCATCGCGTTATCGACCTCGCCGAATACACCAGGTAGTGAACCGGAGCCGATGCCTTGAGATTGTCCTGTGGTTGTTGTGTCAAAGTAGCTATCGGTGATGGGGTTCGTGTACTGTTGTGATCCCACCAAGCCACCAGTAGGACTTCTAGAGCCGTTCACCAATCCTGTCGCATAGCTATCGGAGATACTACCAAGCGTCTCGAATCCCACTAAACTGCCGATAATGGATGACCCCTGCACCGATCCAGTCGAATAGCAATCAGTGTTACTGCCAAGAATCTCATAGCCGACTAAGCCACCGATATTTTCGTCTCCCTGCACGGATCCTGTCGCATAGCTTTCGGAGAGGTTACCGTCATACGAGGTTCCTACCAAACCACCTACATAGTCTGATCCGTTCACCGAACCTGTTGCATAGCTATCGGTGATCGTTCCTCCGCTTAGATATCCTACTAAGCCACCTACATTTTGCGACCCGTTCACCGTATCGTTTACATGGAGATTCTCGATTGTACCCGAGCTTGATCCGAAGAATCCCACATAGTCGCTAGAAGGTTCACTCACCGTGATTCCTGATACACCAAAACCTTGGCCGTTAAAGGTACCTAGGAAGGGAGAGTCGAATGTTCCAAACGGTGTCCAGGCCAACCCTGTCAGATCGATGTTATTCATCAGTTCGATGTTGGCATAAAAATAATTTCCTTGGTTTTGATCGATATATTCAAGCTGTGCGGCTGTGCTGACTTGGTACCAAGTTTCACCTTGGATCGTGACACTTGGCGGTGCGTCGTTGGTGACTTGATCGGCAAAGGTCACGCCCGTCAGGCTCATCATGCTTGTCGATAGCACGAGCATAGTGATGATCGATTTTCCAATCCTGAGGTTTGGCTTTTTCATGAATATGCTGTTCCTCCTTATCTTTTTGCAAACGAAACTATAGTAAATCCACTATGGCATAGATTCTTCGTAAGTTGCTATTAAAAAATTCTTTATGTGGCTATATTCACAAATATAATCTATAAAGTAGAACAATAAATCGATTGTAAGGATGTAAAGGGGGATCCTTCTCTTTACGATAGATTTACTTCACACTTTGCCGACGGCGAAGCCAGAAAGCGTCAACACCTACTAGACCGAGCAGAGGCAGTACACCAGCGAGCGATACTTCAAGCATTTGACCGACTAAGCCACCGCTAGTTCCCGAGGAAATGGTGTTGCGTAGATAGGGATAGCCTTGATTGATAGCACTAGAGATACCCCGTGTTTTTGCGAAATCCCAAGAAGAGAAGGTAGCTTGCGTCTTCATCGCCGGTTGTGCCGGTTTGTGAACTATTCCTAATTTCCTGTGATTGACCTGTGGTCGTTGTGTCGAAATAGCTATCGGAAATGCTCCCATTGCCGGTACCTTGCTCACCGATTTCGATATAACCTGTCACCGATCCTGTCGCATAGCTATTGGTGATGGTTCCTCCGTCTTGATAGCCTACTAGGCCACTTACCGAGAAATCCCCATGGACAGTAACGTCGACATGGATGTTTTCAATTATGCCTGAAGTTTCTCCAAAGAAACCAACATTGAGTGAGGTAGGCGCTTTGGAGTTGGTCGCTGTATTCAAGCTGTGTAGCCGTACTGACCTGATACCAGGGCACACCGTCGATCTTGATGCTTGGCGGTGCGTCGTTATTGACTTGATCAGAAAAGGTCACTTTCGACATGCTTATCATGCTTGTCGATAGCACGAGCATAGTAATGATCGATTTTCCAATCCTGAGGTTTGGTTTTTTGGAGTATGCATTTCCTCCCAATTACTTGTAGGTGACACGATGGTATATAGAAGTATGACATAGTCATTCTGTCGTCGTTATTAAAAAAATCTTTATCATGAAATTACGTTGATGGCCATGTATACTGTCCAGAGACAACAAGCGTTGCATCGTTGATCATCGAAATACGATTGACGATTCCGTCTATGGATGTTGGGAGTGAGATAGTACATGACAATTAGCAAAAGACTCTTTATTTCGAATATATTGATGATTGTTATTCCGAGTGTCGTTACCATAGCGGTCTTTTCGTTTTGTGTGTGGATTTTTAGGATGATCTATCAAGATCCGCAGGAGATGCGCGAAGCACAATATGTATCGATCAATTTACATATCGCTCTCATCGCTTTTTTCGTGTTCATTGGCTTTGTGATTGTTATGTACTTTACGAATCGCTTTTTGATTAAATTCGTGTTCAAAAAAATTGAACAACCGATATCGATGCTAGCCACTGGCGTTCATCAAATTAGTGATGGCAATCTCGATTATCGACTTACCTATCAAGAACATGACGAGTTCGAATCCGTCTGCATGGGTTTTAACAAGATGGCTGAGCAACTGAAAAGTTCCATGGAGGCGATCCAAAAAAGTGAAAGGAACCGAAAAGAGCTGCTATCGAGTATCTCGCACGATTTACGATCACCGCTGACATCCATCAAAGCGTTTGTCGAAGGACTACTGGACGGTGTAGCAACCACGTCGACTTCACAAAAAGAATATTTGGAGATTATTAAGCAAAAGACGGATGACATCAACAGTATGGTATCCCAACTATTCCTCTACTCGAAAATGGACATGGGTAACTACCCTACGTATCCCGAAAAGCTGGCTATTCACCAAGAACTTTCTGATTTTGTTCTCGCTTGTCAAGAGGAGTATAAGTCAAAAGGGTTACTCTTGACGATCACGAATCAAGTTGACGTTCCATGTATCTTCGCAGACCCAGTTCAATTGCGAAGTGTTTTTGCAAATATTCTTAGTAATAGTGCAAAATACAAGAAAAAAGAATTCGTTCATGTGCATATTTTTTGCACGAAGCAAGATGACATGATTCAAATTGCGTTTGAAGATGATGGTCCTGGCGTACAGGAAGATTCCCTCGCAAAGCTCTTTGATGTTTTTTATCGCGAAGATATTTCTCGAAGTACGCCACGTCAGGGAAGTGGTTTGGGGCTAGCTATTGTGGCGAAGGCCATACAAAGGATGAACGGCAAGGTCTATGCACAAAACCGTGAGCAAGGCGGGTTGCGTATCGTCATAGAAATCCCTGAAATGAGGCAAGCATGATGAAGATGAAAAGGATTTTGATCATCGAAGATGATCCGCAAATTGCTATGATTGAAAGAGACTATCTCCTCGTGCATGAATTTGATGTTGACATAGCGTATACGGGCGATGAAGGCTTGCAAAAAGCTTTTAGCGAATCTTTTGCTTTGATTCTCCTTGACGTGATGCTACCTGGCATGGATGGCTTTGCTATTTGCAAAAAATTACGCGAAAAACTGGATATTCCGATCATTATGGTGACAGCCAAGCAAGAAGAGATCGACATGATTAAGGGACTAGGAACGGGCGCTGATGATTATATAACTAAACCTTTTTCTCCTCATGTTATCATTGCTCGTGTAAAGGCCAATCTATCGCAGTATGAGCGACTAAAACAACGTGGTCAGACGCAGCAACGTGAATTTTACGCGGGTGATTTATGTATGCAAACGGGTTCTCGGCGCGTATTCGTTAAGGGGAGGGAAATCGAATTAAAAAATAAAGAATATGAGTTGCTTCATTTTCTCGTCATGAACATGGATTTGGTGTTTAGCAAAGAGGCACTTTATGAGCGGATATGGGGCTATAATGCGCTAGGGGATAGTGCGACGGTTGCCGTTCATATCAATCGTCTTCGTGAAAAAATAGAACAAGACGCCGCTAATCCCCAATACATTCAAACCGTCTGGGGTGCAGGGTATCGATTCAAGGGTTCATCCACCAGTTTATAAAAAGTTTAACGTTGATTTATTTCGCGTTTATACGTCCAGTTTATGCTCAAACCATGAAATCTCGCCATGAACTGGAGTGCAAAACAGGATGAAAAAGCAAGGAAATCGCGATAAGACACAATCGGTAGTTATCCGAAACGAACGATTGACAGCGTGGGCTGGCGCGATTATTTTTCTCATTGTGATCGTCGAGCTTGTCATCACCGCGAATTTGAATCAATTTTTATCCCTGCATATCTTTGTGGGTGTGCTTTTGACGGGTCCAATTGTGGTGAAGATGAGTAGCGTTGGCTATCGATTTTTTGGTTATTATACAAAAAATCCAGATTTCGTCGAAAAGGGTCCACCGATTTTTTTGGCTTAGACTCTCTGCACCGTTTCTCGTTATTCTCACCGTATTGGTCTTTATTAGTGGATTTGGTCTTGTTGTTGTGGGGCCGGCTCATGCAGGACTGTTTAAGGTGATACACGCAGGTAGTGTTATCTTGTGGCTTCCTTTGCTGGCTATTCATATTTGGGGAAATTTCAATAAAGTGAAACAATCCGTGACGGGTGATTGGTGACATACGGTCAAAGCCCAAGTACAAGATCGCTTTTGTCGTTTTCGTCTCAATACGCTAGGGTTGCTTTTAGGCGTAATGGCAGCATTGATCCTATACCCAAGTAGTACGACTTGGTATCATGTGCGGATCAATCATGGTTTGCCTGGTGTCCTTGTAGCAGGGATTTTTGCGGCTGTCGTTGCCATTGTGATCGCGAAACCTCTTTTGGCCAAGGAATCACAAAAAAAGATGTAACATCTCATGATACTTCTGTTGGGCAGTGAAACTTGCCTGTAGGTCATTAAGCCTAGCCTGCGGGTTTTCTCTGCCCAACGATTTAGGATGATGATCCCAGATACGCAGCAATCTCAGTCAAAAACGGCTCGCTATAGCGCTTGGCCTTCACGTCACCGATGCCCTTGATCTGGAGTAAGGAAGAAAGATCGGTCGGACAGACGGTCGCGAGTTCGTGCAAGGTGGTGCCAGACAGTCAGGCTGGACTTGTAAAGGCACTTAAGAGGCAGTTTCAAGGCTGTACGTGGCAACGGTGCAGACACACTTTATGCGCAACTTCACCGCGATTCCGTGATTCGGCTTGTTGGCGCACTGCTTATGGAAATGGATGGGAAATGGCAAAGTGATCACAAGTATCTGGATAGGGCGGAATACCTGGCGTGGAAGAATGAGCAGGACGACAAGGCAAAAGCAACGGCAAAAATCCATCAAATCCGTTGAGATAACGCAAAACTGCTGAGGGACGAATTTACACACAAAAAAGGACTTGATCACCACGAATTTACCTACAAGTGATAGATAACAGTCGATTGGTATCTTGTGGATGTTGCCCAAACGCCCAATAACGGTTACACATTAAAAGTGAATATTCATACAACTATGGGCAAACAATCACCACGTGTCACCGAAAAGAAGGTGCCCGGGCACCCAGGATTTGTCGTAGGAATACGATTTGTCCCAAATGATAACTATTGTGTCCTACCAACATGCCAATCAATTCTGCACGAGACCGCCCCTGCCGTGCAACCACAGTTGTATCCAAATCATCTATAAAACCCTCGACTGCATGTAAGCCTTTAAGGAACGTATTTACAGCGTTGAGCCACTCACTTTCGCTCGTTGGGCTCACGTATACGTCCATGTATCCGCCGCGTGTTCGGGAGTTCTCGGAGTGTCATTTATAAGCAACGCTAAAGAGAACTCTTGCTAAACTGCTAACAACTAGTCCAAATCCTTATCAATAAAACTCAGTGCATTCACTAGATTTTCTGAAAATGTCGTGGGAAATTCGTGACCTAAGTTGCTGTGCATTTCAACGTGAAACTGCAATCCTTGTGACTCCATGAGTTCAGTTATTTTCGACGTTAATTCTACACTGCGAGTGTCTTTTTCGCCGACTATGAAATACCCTCGTACTTTAGGAGCAAACTTGTCCTAGAGTAACATTAAACTTTCAACGTCACGTAGCGAAGGTGCAACTGCGACAAAGCCTCTGGTCTGAATTTAGATGTAGTGCATGCATTAAGCGACCCAGCTTGTAATAATCGGCTTCTGTTGGGTTTCTAATCAAATCTCCTTCGATGAATTCTGAAACGGTATAAATATATCTGTGATCATCATCTGAAACAGACACGGGATCGCCGAAGCGATTTTTATTCAATCGAGGAATTTTAATAAACTCTGAAAGTCCATCTATCCATGCAACTTCTGCACGAACTTGGTTCAAAGTAAACCTGCTTGGTCTGTACCTACGAAGTACATATTTAGCAGTTTCAGTTTCCGCCATGTACGTGTTGTTCTCTCCAGAGTGTAAAACTGCAACATTCACTAGCTCGACAGTTAGTGGACGTGTATCAATGAGCACATACACCCCAACTATTTCACCGTTTGATTCGGCAACAAAACAATGCCCACGGTGAATGTGGCTTTCAACCATATCTTTGGAAAGATCAGCAAGTAAAAGCAGTGACATGGGAAGCTGTTCTTCAGAAAGTAAACGTCGAATTTGAATACTATCCATTACCAAATCGCCCTTATTTGTTGTGCAGTTACCTGCCCGTTTATCCAAAATGGCCAATTCCATATTTCTGGATAATTATACGCCATCGTTGTGGATTCAAGGAGACAGGACACTTAACGCATCACGAATCATTTGTTGCTTTGTATGTTATAATTGTTATAACAAGATGGCAAGGGGGATACAAAGTAATGGAAGTGAGAAAGGTGTTCAGAGTCGGAAACAGCTTCGCTGTATCGATTCCCGCCGAGTGGGTACGTGAAATGCATCTGGAGGATCAACCCGTTCAAATTACTCGTAATGAACAAGGGGAAATCGTGGTTCGCCCAATGCCGTTATCGGGTTCCGACATCACACCAGAGTTCTACGAAGCTGTAGACCGTTTTGTAACCGAGTATGGAGACGTTCTCAAAGGACTGGCGGATCGATGAGGTTCCTGACCACCGAGGAAGTTCTTTACATTCACTTCCAGGTGATTGATCGCTTCGGCGGCCTGCATGGTGTGCGCGATATTGGTGGACTCGAATCAGCTGTCGCACGTCCCCGAACAACCGTGTTCGGAAGCGATGCTTACCTGACATTAATCGAGAAAGCATCGACCCTGCTTCACTCATTAATACTCAATCATCCGTTTTATGATGGGAACAAACGGACGGCATTCGCAGCTATAGGTCTATTTCTGCACTTAAATGGCATCTCTATTTCCAGTGCACATCAAGAGATTGAGGATTTTGTCGTTTGTGTTGCCGAGAGACATTTATCCGTAGAGACCATTGCGGATTGGCTTTCAAATCATACCAAAGGCCGGTACCCTGACGTGTAGAGCCAATTGCGCCACACAACGAATTCCGACGCCGCGTTTTTCTACAAAATGGACCTACGGGATACAACCTATATGACGACAACTGGCAGATGGATGATTAACAGTATACAAATTGGACATGACGGTAATGGTAACCGGGGATGTGTCCCGACGAACAGAAGACTGGACACCAAAGGAAATTAGAAAAAGCGCTTGCCCTTGGGCGTTAAAGGGGTGTAGATGTCATTGTGTCAGATAATCACGGTGTGCTCGTGAAGGCTCTGTAAGCATAATTCCAGGGAACGACGTGGGACCCACTTCACGCGTAATTTCCTCGATGCAAGACCAAAGATTTTGCATGACGAACTGCATGATAAAGTACGCGGCATACTCGATGCACCAGATGTGCTGACGACATGATTGTTGATGGACAAGACGGTCTCAAGACTATAGCGAGAAGGCGCCCAAAGCTATCCAGATCCTTGAGAACGGATTCGATGACATCACGGCTGTTCTTTCCTTGCTTGAACGTTACAGAAAACGCTTACGGACGACAAATGGTATGGAACGATTGAAAGAGGAGTTACGTAGGCGTGACCGAGTGATTCGAATTCTATCCCAATTGCGATTCCATCATTCGGCTGATTGGAGCGGCTACTGATGGAGATGGACGAGAAATGGCAATCAGGGCACAAATATCTCGACATGAAGGACTATTTCGCATGGCGTGAGGAGCAACGAAAACAGACTGAACAGACCTCAAAGATGAGCAAAATAGGTCGACATAACACGATATCTGCCGCGGGACGAATTTTACACCACACTTAGGACTTGATCCTATGGCGCGCAGGACTATTTAAATTTAATATAAGCAGTACTTTCAAGCATCTACAATTCGTAAGTGCTTTTCTTATGCCCATCACAACAGGTACACCGACAGCAAACATAAACGGATAAGCAAAGGGTATAAAACCGCCGTTGGGCAGTGAAACTTGCCTATAGGTCATTAAGCCTAGCCTGCGGGTTTTCGCTGCCCAACGATTTAGGATGATGATCCCAGATACGCAGCAATCTCAGTCAAAAACGGCTCGCCATATCGCTTGGCCTTCACGTCACCGATGCCCTTGATCTGGAGTAAAGAAGAAAGATCGGTCGGACAGACGGTCGCGAGTTCGTGCAACGTGGTATCAGGAAAAATCACGTACGGCGGTACGTTTTGCTGCAACGCTAATTCGCGCCGTAAGAGGCGCAGACGCTCAAACAAGTCGTGATGCATCGTGGTCGGGATGCGTTTAGTCGTCTTTACTTGTAAGACGCGCATCGAGACTCGTTCCTCTTTTTTCAGCACGGGACCAGCTTTGTTCGTAAGTAAGAGTAAAGGATACTGTCCTTCGCTCATGCGCAGATAGCCTTCCGCGAGTAAGTAGCGCACATATCCCATCACGACTTTCTCCGAAAGATGCTGCATTAAGCCATACGTGGTCAGTTCATGGAACTTCGCTTCAAGAATTTTCTTCTCTTTGGATCCGCGTAAGACACCCACCACCATCTTGATGCCATACCGTTCGCGCATGCGCAAGATGCAGGAAAAAATCTGCTGCGCTTGCACGGAAATATCGACGACATCAAACGTGTGCTTGCAGTTGCTGCACCGTTCACAATTCGCTTCAGGTTCTTGTCCGAAATAGCGCAACACGAACGATTGCAGGCATTGTGTCGTCTGGCAATAATCCACCATCGCATAAAGTTTTTTCAGCTCGATGCGCTTTCGTTCTTCACTACTGACACTTTGTTCGATCAAAAATTTCTGGATGCGTACGTCTTCGGGACTATACAGTAAGATGCATTCGCTCGGATCGCCATCGCGACCAGCGCGACCGGCTTCTTGATAGTACGCTTCGATGTTTTTTGGCATGTTGTGATGCAAGACAAAGCGAACGTTTGACTTATCGATGCCCATGCCAAACGCGTTCGTGGCGATGATCACTTGCACATCATCATAGAGAAATTGCTCTTGGCTCTGGATACGCTCATGATCACTCATACCGGCGTGGTAGCGGCCGATCGAGAAACCTTTTTTGAAGAGATTCTCATAGAGTTGATCGACTTCTTTACGCGTCGCAGCATAGATGATGCCCGCGTCGTTTTGATGTTCTTGGAGATAGCGCACGATAAATTCGTAGCGATCCGCGCCCGATAACACAGAGAAGGCGAGATTATCGCGGCTAAATCCTGCGACGTACACGTCAGGTTGGCGTAACTGCAATGACGTAACGATGTCTTGCGTAACTTCTGGCGTCGCGGTCGCCGTGAGGGCGATGACGAGCGGCCGTTGGGTCAAACTGGCGAGAAAAGGGGCAATCGCACGATAACTCGGTCGAAAATCATGACCCCATTGCGATAGGCAGTGCGCCTCATCGACGGCGACCAAAGAAGGACGTAGCTGATCTAACCAGCGTGCGAACGTTTCCGTTTCGAGGCGCTCGGGGGAGACGTACAGCAGCTTATAGTCCCCCTTTTCAAGTGCTTCACTACGCATGCGCCATTCACTGGCCGTTAAGGTGCTGTTAAGAAAAGTAGCGGGAATGCCGATCGCCGTCAAACTATCCACTTGATCTTTCATGAGAGAAACAAGGGGGGAGATCACGATCGTCAGGTCGTCGAAGATCATGGCCGGTATCTGATAACAGATCGATTTGCCGCCACCCGTTGGCATAATACCTACCGAATCTTTGCCTTCAAGCATCGTACGGATGATGTGTTCTTGTCCAGGCCGAAACGTTTCATAGCCGAAATAATGTTTGAGTGCTTTTTTGGCTTGATCAAAGGGTGAAATACAATCGGAAGGCAACGTAAACGTACTCCTTATTTCACATTATGAAGAAAAAATACTCATATCCCACGCTTCTGAGAGCTGTTGAAGTAATGCGATCCCTGCAACACTATTACCATATTCGTCAATCGCTGGACCATAGACACCGATGCCACAACCATCTGGGAATGGATTGGACGTATGAGGACTACGTCGGCCGACGCTAGCCAAGATTCCGCCGGAAACACCACTTTTTGCAGGGATCCCGATGAAGGCTGCAGTTTTACCTGAAGCATTATACATGCCACAGGTTAACATCAGTGAATTGGTCACCTGCGCTGTTTTTTTGGTGACGATGCGTTCACCAGTGATCGGGTGGCACCCATCGTGGGCAAGGATCAATCCGATTTTAGCCAAATCTCTGGTGGTTACTTCGACAGCGCATTCTTTTACATAGACGTTCAAAGCATCTTCGACTTCTGCGTCGAGATATCCCGAACCTTTTAGATAATGGGCGATGGCACGATTGCGGTGGGCGGTTTTCATCTCCGAAGCGTATACCTCTGGATTGATTCTCGGTTTTCGACCGATGCAACGTTCCATCATCGTGAGAAAGTGATCGATTTTTTGCTGTTCATGGTCACCGGGTAATAAGGCAGCAACCGTGATTGCGCCTGCATTGATCATCGGATTAAAGGGTTTGCCGGGTTTGTGGATTTCAAGTCGAATCATCGAATCGAACGAATCACCGGTAGGTTCGACATCAACGTTTTCTAATACTTTGGCAAGACCTCGAGTTTCGCAGGCTGCCATAAAATTGACGACTTTTGAAACACTTTGCATGGTAAAAAGTGTCGTTGTATCGCCGGCTTCAATCAAGCGATGATCAGGCAGATACAGACTGATACCTAGAGCTTGGGGATTGGCATGGGCAAGTGCCGGAATATAGGTGGCGACATGTCCTTTGGCGGTATAAGACTGATAGATCGTTAACCAAGCTTGAAGTTGTTCTTGCCAAGGTTGCATCGTCAAACTAAGTCTCCTCGCATGAATTTCGGTGTAAGAGGTATTTTTCTCATCATAACGTACTTTGTGGTTTTCTGCGTGGGGTAGCAAAAAACGTCCCATAGAGTTTGATAGAATGAAGGAAATACGAGGTTGCGATGAGCATACCTATGGGGGCGTAATGATGCGTATCATCCATACGGCGGATTGGCATTTTGGCAAAACACTCGAAGGACGCAATCGGCTGGAAGAGCAGCGACAGTTTGCACACGAATTGATCACAATTTGTGACAGGGAGCAAGTGGATCTGGTTCTGATCGCGGGGGATATCTATCAGACGGTGAATCCTAGCGCGGAGGCGGAGACGCTTTTTTACCAAACGATCAACGGGTTATCGGCGGGCGGTACGCGCGGTGTAGTGGTGATCGCTGGCAATCATGATCATGCTGATCGTATCGCTGCGGCGAAACCGCTAGCTGACCAACTCGGTATCACGCTGATCGGTCTTCCCAAAGAGGTTCTGGGAAGTACACAGTCCGTTGCGGGACAGGTCGCAAGGGTACAAGCGGGTTTGGGGTATGTGGAATTGGCGATACCAGGGTGTAGTGAGTCTGTGGTGATCGTTGCGTTACCCTACCCTTCTGAGTCGCGTTGGCAAGAAGTATTGAGCGATACACTCGATGAAAGAACGCTACAAGAAAAGTATAACGACCGCATTCGCACGTTTTTTGCTCAAGCCGCGACGCACTTTCGCGAGGACACGATCAATCTTGTGATGAGCCACGTCTATGTGCGTGGAGGGCTTGAGAGCGATTCGGAGATTCAAATTCAGATCGGCGGCGCATACGCGGTCGATCCGGATGTTTTTCCTAGGAGCGCGCAGTACGTCGCGCTTGGTCATCTGCATCGACCGCAAGCTGTTTCGCATGGTCATGATGCGCTCGGTCCGATCATTCGCTATGCCGGTTCACCGTTAAGCTATAGTTTTTCCGAGGCGGGGCAACAAAAATCGGTGGTCTTACTCGACGCATCGCCAGGTCAACCGATCACTTGGCGTGAGATTCCTTTACAAAGTGGCAAGTCCTTGGTGTGCTGGAAAGCGAAGCAAGGTATCGAGCAGGTGCGTGCGTGGGTAGAAGAAGGACGCGATGCGAATGCGTGGATCGATCTTGAGGTGCATGTGACGACAAGCCTTCAACTGGAAGAAATCCATCAGTTACGCGATCTTCATCCAGGCTTTGTTCACATTCGACCGATTTTACCGACACAAGAAGTTATGGATACTACCGAACAACAAGCCGAAGCCTCGCTTTCGATCGAAGAGATCTTTCGTCGTTTTTATCAAGGAAAAATCGGGGTGCCACCCGATGATGCGGTCGTGCAGTTGTTTTTGGCACTACTGAGCGAAGAGCAGGAGTCGATCATGCCTGAGGATGGGTCGCAAGAACTAGGGACGAAGGAGGGCGTGCGATGAAACCGTTACGTTTGATGATCGCAGGGTTACACAGTTTTCGGGAGGCACAAGAAATCGATTTTCAGGCGCTGACGGAACTTGGGTTATTCGGAATTTTTGGTCCGACAGGCAGCGGTAAATCAACGATTCTCGATGCGATTACGTTAGCGCTCTATGGCGATGTGGCGCGCGCGGAACGCAACACGCAGGCGATTTTGCATCATGCGGAAAAACGCTTATCGGTCACGTTCGATTTTGCGATCGGCGCGAAAGGACAACGCAAACAGTATCGGGTTGAACGTGTGTATAAGCGTGGCCAAGGCTTTTCTGTCGAGCATCAGGCGAGTCGATTGCTTTTGCTTGAATCGTTGGGGCAAGGGCAAGAAGAAGGCGTAATCGTCATCGCCGATACGAAAAATGCGGTTAATCAAGCGATCGTGGGGATCATCGGTCTAAATGAGAGTGATTTTACTCGTGCTGTCGTGTTACCGCAAGGGAAGTTCGCTGAGTTCTTGCAGTTGACCGGCGTGGAACGCAATACGATGATGGAACGGTTATTTGGTCTTGAACGTTATGGGCGAAAGTTGACCGACAATGTCAATCAGCGCGTGGCCAAAACGAAAGAGGATCTTCGTGCCTTGGAAGCGAGTCAACGTGAATTGGGCGATGCATCCGACGATGCGATCGAGTTAGCTACCAGCGTGCGTGATGAGGCGCTTAGGCAACTTCATGAAGCGACGAAGGCGCGTCAACAGGCGCTTAGGCAAAAACAAGAAGCGGACGAGGTGGCTGAACTTCTTCGAAAACAACGTGAAGAGCTGACCAAGCGCGAAGCGTTAGACGCAAAAGCAGGCGATATCGAACGGATGCGACAAGCGCTTGTACAAAGTGAGCAGGCGTATGCGGTGTGGCCATTGATTGAAGCATGGCGCGAAGCGGTCGTGAATGAAGAACAAGCTAGGCAAACGCAAGCGCAAGCGTTGACGAAAATGCAAAGTGCAAGTGAAATTTTGGCTATGGCAAACGATAAGTTGCTCAGTGTACAAGCAAAACGTGCGAGCGAGGAACCGCAATACTTGCAACAACTAGGTCGGTTGCAAGAAGCGATTACGGTGGAAGAACGATGGCATGAGCTAGAACATGCGTGGCAAGAAGCCAAAACTCAGTATGACGAGAGTGAAACAACGCGAAGGAAGCGGATGGAAGAGCGCGAGTCTGCGACGCAGATCTGCGCAGACATCGCGAAGCGTTGTGACGAGGCGCAAGCTACGATTCGTGATTATACGATTTCACCAGCTATGCGCCAACGGTGTGGCGCGTTGCAAAAAGCGTTTGAAGCATGGAAAACGGCCGAACGTATGTTGAAAAAAGAACAAAAAGCCTGGCAAGAGAGAGATAAGAAGGCGCAGGCAGCGATGACAGCTGTGCTTGATGCGACAAAGACGTTTGAGGACAAGCAACAACGCGTCGATGAAGCCAACACACGACGTTATGCGATCGAAGAGCATGTGTCATCTTGGTCTTTGGACGAAGAACAAGCGATACAAACTTGGCTCTGGCCGATGGCAACACAGATCGATGCCCTTTTTGTCGTAGAAAAAGAGACGTTGGAAAGTACAGCACGATGGCAAGAAGCATCGCTGCAGTGTCAGGACTTGGCGAAACAGTGTCTAGACGCCGACGAAGAGCGAAAGGCTTTGGAACAGCACTGGCTTGCGTTGGATGCCAAACGCCAAGCGCGTTTACAACTTCATGAGCAAGCTTTGTTGGCACAATGGACAAGCTCTCTGGAAGATGGCAAGGCATGTCCTGTATGCGGATCATTGCATCATCCGAAAAAGACGTTGCATGATGCGATGCCTTGGCAAGCGGATCATGAAGAGACGTTGACCGACGAGGAAGAAGCCAGATGGCAACAGGCGCAAGCGGCTTGGCGTGAGGCTGAAGAAACGTTGCGACAAGCACAACGGATGCATGGTCAACAAGAAACGGTTGTTGCGATGCTTGCCGAAGAAGTGGCACGAAAGCAGGATCAAAACCAAAAACTGATGGCGTCTCTGTATAGCCATGCGACACAAAGACCGCACGAAACGCTGGAAGAGCCTCAAGCCTTTACCGATGTGACAGCTTGGCAAGCGTACCATGCCCGAGCCAAAGACGTTTTTGCGAAAAATCAGCAGGCGCGAAAGGTGTGGGAAGCGCAATGCGAGGAACATCGTGCGCATATCGCGGCGCTTCAAGAAGAGCTCGTACAAGCACAGCAGGCGCATTCCTTGGCATTGACGTTGCAAACAGCGGCGCAAGAGGAAAGGACTATGCAGCAGCAAGCGTTGTCGACGATCGAGTCGGAGGCCGATCAGGCGAAGCTAGCTTTATGGGATGGGATGATGGCAACCGATCTCGCGACAACGATCCACGAAGCAGAGAAACCGATCGTGACCGACTCGATCATAGCGCGTCTTGAAGCGCGTTTTTTACAGGTCGAAGAAGCGGATCGCTATGCGAATGAAGCGCAAGCGGCGTATCGGGAACACTATGAAAAATGGACGCGTGCGCAAGAACAACTTCAGATGCTGCAAGAAGCGGAGAAGCAAGCCCAACTGGCGTGGCAGGAGAAAAAGCTTCATGTTGGAAGCTTGTCGCAAGAAGTCGCGGACAAAAAAGCGCAATGGCAGCGGATGACAGGCGGTATACCAGTTAAAGAAGCGATGGACGCTGTCGAAAAGGCGCTGCGTGATGGACAACAGCTTGAAAAAGCGGCGAGTCAAGCTCTTTCGTTGGCGCAAGAACAGGCGCAAGCAGCCAAAGAAGCGGTGGTCAAAGCGCAAGCAGCTTGGTCTTTGCAGGTCAAAGCTGTTGAGGTGGCTGATCGCCAATGCCAAGAGGCGCTTGTTCGCATCGATAAGGTGAGCGTCGAACAAGTCGAAGAAGCGTTGTTGAGCGCCGATGAGCAACAAGCATTCACTAACGAAGTGAAGGCGTTTGAAGAGGCGCGTAGTCAAAACAACCATCGAGTCGCTGAGATCGAAAAGAGTCTGGCGGGAAGGTATCTGGATGAAGAGCAAGTTGCTGAGATCGACCGATTAGCTACGCTGTCGGAGGAGCAATACGCCCTATCGCAACAACGAAGTGGCTCGACACAGCAGCAATTAGACGATCTGATGAAACGCCATGAACGTTATCAAGAACTGGAGGCGCAAAGGCTGAAGACCGATGTGATGGTTAAGCGACTTATCGCGTTACAAACGGTTTTGCGTGGTAATAGCTTTGTGCAGTTTGTGGCTCGTGAACAAATGGCGTTAGTCGTTCGTCAAGCTTCTGAACGTTTGCTTACGTTAACGCAAGGAAGATATGCGTTGACGTTAACCGAGGAAGGAAATTTCTTGATGCAAGACGATCATAATGGAGGTATTACGCGCCCTGTCACTTCGCTGTCGGGTGGCGAGACGTTTTTGACTTCCTTATCCCTAGCGCTTGCGCTTTCTGCGCATATCCAATTACGTGGGGAACATCCTTTAGAGTTCTTCTTTTTGGATGAAGGATTCGGGACACTCGATCCTGATATGCTCGATGTCGTCATCAGTTCGTTAGAAAAATTACAACTCGATAATCTGGTGGTGGGACTGATCAGTCATGTGCCTGAATTGCGACAGCGCATGCATCGGCGCTTGATCGTGGAGCCCGCACTACCCGCAGGTCGTGGCACGCGTTTGAAGTTGGAAAGGGGTTAAACAGCTTTCATTGAAACTACTTAAAACTATACTATTCATATGGACAGATTAGCGACGATAGGCGAAGCATCAAAAGTTCTTGACGTAAAACCAGTTTCGGAGGCAATTGGTGTATAAGATAGCCCTGCGTGGTGGACAACTCATCCTTGCAGCTTCGTGGTGCTTTATGAACCGCCGTATGCGAACCCGCATGTACGGTTGTGTGAGAGGTCGGGGGCTAGACGCCCCCTCCTACTCCATTATCCTTATTTTTTGGTTCTCAAATCTGGTTTTATATATACTTATTCATAGTGTCGAATGCTTGTATTGAAAAATCAGGAACAGTTTTATGTAAGGATTTTAAGATAGAAGGTAGAGTATTCATTGGTTCATGTCTTTGCGTTGCAAGGTTTTTTAGTGCATCAAAAAATGGCTTTGGGGCAAGATCCAGTTGATTACACAAAAAAGTATCTGGATGTTGGACTTCGACTTGGCAAAAATCAGATGGAAATCTGAAATCTTTGCTGTTTGCTGTAACGAGCAGATCAGCGCGTCCAGCGATAGCGGCGGCTAATACGTGTCTATCCTTCTCATCGTATTTGGCATATGCCAGCCTCTGCAAGGGTTAAAATGACATCCCGAAGGTTAGGTGGAAACAGAACACAAGCGTCTAAGAATGCAACAAAAGCCATAGAACAAGTTACTCCTTATCTATGAACTCGTCAGATTCATACAATCCTAACGCTTCTGATACGCGAACCATTTCGTTTAAGTTTGCCCGGCGCAAACTATCTCGACTATTTTTGTAGTCCATTAAGTCCCTCATTCGTATTCTTCGATGAGAGCCAACTTTGTGATACCGTATTTGTCCATTCTCAAGAAGTTTGATCAGGTATGGACGTGAAACTCTCAATAAGTCAGCGGCTTGTTGCGTAGTTAGCTCTTCTTCATAGTGTATAATTGCAACCGAATTGCCCTTAGCCAACTGGTTTGCAACATCAACAAGCAAGCGAAATAATGTGTGAGGTAACTCAGTTTTAGTATGGTTAGCTTCATCGACCAGAAAATACTTCTTTTCGTTCGTGATTGCTACCAAATTGTCAGCGACTTTCTTGATGTTTTCATGATCATGCTCGTCTGGCGCAATCAGATTTGTGAACGATTCAGCCATTTGGAACACCCTTTCTTATTTTTTATCCTGCATGTTTATTTTTCCCATTAGGTAATCAAATTATATGAAATAAACGAAATAAACGCAACGGCTCGTTTTGGCATTTACCATCTAAAATGGAGGTAAAAAGTGAACTTGCTTCCTTTGATCGAACAAAAAGGTGGATCGAGCAGGATTGGCACCTTAATACTGGTAAGGTATACTGAAGGAATCAGGGATACGGTGATGAAAAATTAAATGATGAACAACGAAAAAACCTGAAAAGAGTTTTTGATCGAAGAATCCTTTAGACTCCCGTGTCCTCTCTTCGATGGCCAGCAAAGCTGGCCGAGTTCACTACATTGCCTAAAATCGCGCAAGTAATCTACCAAGAATGCGAAGAAAAAGGCATAGAGTAAGGCATCGAAAAGCTAGTAGAACATGGCAGGTAACTATGATGGAAATTCGACAAATTCTTATTCATTATCTATGTACCTATTCGAAAGCAAAGATTAATTTGTCTGAACTTGAAGAAGCGATTTCTATAGCACCGGAGTTACAGCCTCGTGTACTTGAGGATCAGTTTGCTCATGCGATTTTGGCGTTTGAAACAGAAGGGATCCTTGAACCCGTTAAAGCGCATGGCCGTACTGGAAAACGGGTATCTCTTGCTTATCAATATCGAATCCATAAAAGTAAATTGCAAGAGGAATACTTTCGAACGCTTCATCAAATAGGTGCTACTTTACATAAAGAACTTCATTTAGCAACCTATTATGGTTTGCACCAAGAAATTTTTCAATCTGACCTTCCTTACATTAAAAAAATCGATGCTTTTCTAAAAACGAATGATTGGCCGAAGATCCCTGCGCCTGCGCCTGAACGAAGTTATGAACTTGTTCAAGATGAGAAATGGATTACTGATCGAGGCGGTCATGCAGTTCTTGAAAGACTAGGTCTTGTTGAAAAAATGAACATGATCCCCGTCAGTGATCCACTCATGTTCGCGATTAATCCCAAAATCCCTTCGGAAAATGAACATCAGCGTCATTTGATCGTAGAGAATAAAACGACTTTTCAAGCGCTTATGACGGATCTGCCTTCTCTTCCATTCACTACAGTTATTTATGGCTCAGGTCGTAAAATTGTAGGCAACCTAGACATGCTCCCCTACCAATATCCTGTAAAAACATCTTCAACAACGCTCTATTATTTTGGAGACCTCGACCGTGAAGGAATTGCGATTTGGCATGATCTTCATAAGAAATTTCACGTCCACCATTCGTCGCAATCAGAGGATCAAACGAAAGAGCGAAGAAACCAAGGTGCTCACTTTACTCTTTTGCTGGCGATACCGTTTTATCGTGCTTGTCTTGCTAAAACATCTACACCAGGTAAACAAAATCAGCGAAAGCATGAGCTAGCTTTGCAGGCTTTTACTTCTCAATTTCCCGAGAATGACGCGGATAAAATCACAAGCATGCTGTTACAAGATCACTACATTCCCCAAGAAACGCTTAAGCGTGAGGAATTGGTTCGTATCGAAAGGAATTTACGTGGGACGAGTAGATGTATCTTTTTCCTTACCGGATCTCATGGCAGGTTTTGATGAACGAATGGGAAAGCTTGCACTGTTTGATCCGCTTTTTGAACTTGCCCGACAGAAACGAACCGACCAACAAGGTAATGCCATGCCTATGATGGAACTTGGCCTTCTGACACTTTTGTTTTTCTTTGAGCAGAAATTGATGCGAAGTCATAAGACGAGTGTTAAAGATTTAAGCGAGTATCTTTCGACTTCGTTATCCGATATTTATGATCTGGAAGCAGAAGAGTGGGAGAATATAGGGAGGCGAATCATTCAGGTTTTTCGTCCTTCTTCAGGGAAAAAACGAGAATTTCCCTTCTATCATTTTGAGAAAAAACAAGAAGTGATTCTATACAGTTCGATCTTAAAAACAGATTCTTATGACATAGCGACGAATACGCAATATTATGCGCTCGATGAAGATGGACTGGCATTGATTTTTGCAACCAAAGAATTTTATGTGGAGTTTCAATTATCCATTCATCAACTTTTGTTACGTAAACAATTAGAAAAAGGGGAGTTTCACCTTGCGCTACGTCAAATCGATGAGATGCGTATTGACGTGGAGTCACTTCAAGAACGCATCGTCACCGTAGAACATGAGATCAAACGCAGTATCGTGTCAGAAGATACGTTAAGACGGTACCAAGCCTTGATTGAAGATATTATCCATCGCCTTGAGCGTGAAAATGATGAATTTAACGAGCTACGTAAGTTTGTACGCGAAACGCAAGATCATTATTATGCTGAACGAGAACACCAGACCGATCAACGTCCCTATGCTTTGATTTTTAAAATTGCGCTTGCTTTGGAAAATGTTCATAACGCACATAGCGAGTTGTTGTTTCAATGCACGGAATTGCAGAATACAGCTTTACGAGCGGCAAGAGAATCATTGTATTACTCAGGGTTGAATGCTTTTAACTTTGATCAAGATATCGTTTCATATCTGGTAAGTACTCCGTTGCCGACGGAGGCACTTCGTGCGGTCGTCGCTCCGTTTCTTCCTCTTGAACAGGTGCAGACCTGGTCGCTACTCACTGTTTTTGCCAAACAGCCCTTAATGAATCGTGAAGAGGGAGAAAGAAACGTGACCAGTCCCATGGAGATCATGGGCGAAAAAGCAAGTGAAAGTGATTTTTTGGCATTGCGTGTTATTCATTTTACGAGCATTCTTGAGGCGCTTTCCGGTATCTTCATCACAATTCGGTCCAAGAGACCTTATTGAGTGAATGGATGGCTACTTGGCAGGAAGCGTCGAGATCAGCATGGTTAGGCACCCGTGAATTTTATTTTTGTTGGATCATTCTTCATCAAAAAAGTCCGATAACGCCAGTTTCCGCGCATGAAATGACCTCAGAGGAAGAAGCACATCTTTATGGTGCGCTACGAAGTCTCTTACAGGGACGGACGCTCATCGTCGAAGAAGTAGATCGAATTTTAAACATAGATGAACGATTTTTACTTCAAGATATGAAGATACGGGTGGTGAATGAAGTCGATGCATGAGCATCATGAAGATATCATGAAAGCCTTTCGGATCTATGTACAACTTTCTACACAAGGGTATGCAGATCAAGAAAGTGTACGTACTGTGGAGGCGGATGATCGCGTCCGAGGTCTACTTGATCAGTTTGTGACGGAAGTCGATAGCGTTGTTGTAAGTACGGGTGATCGCTTACTTCTCGTACCGTTGGTACGTTTATCGCCGTTTCACATGAGCAATGAGTCTCTCAAAAAAATTGCGTTACGCAATAACGCCGTCAATGCGGATCTATATCTGATGTACATGACGATCATCGTTCTCATCGGTGCATTTTATGACAGTTATCAAACCATGGAACCGACCCGTAATTTTCTCACGATCGAAGACTGGATGACATCGGTACAACTGCGTATCGATGCTTTACGGTCGCACGATGAAAAGACGCTACAGCAACAAAGTCAGGATTATGCTTATCACTTTGCTGATATCATCGAGAAATGGGATGCGATGGATGATGTGAAAGAGACAGCAAAAAAACAAAGTGGTCTGACGATCAGTCGCTTAAGTTTTCTCGATACGGTACGTAAATTTTTGGTTGATCAAAATCTTCTCGTGCAAATTGGCGCTAATGAACTCGCATTGACCGATACGACGAAGATTATCGTAGGAAGATATTTTATGGAGAGAGAATATAACCGTGGAATTTTGGAATTTCTCTATAGTTACGATTCAAGGAGCGAAAAGAGGGAATAACGATGCCGTCAATGGCAAGAATTCGCTTTACCAATGTGGTTTATGAAGGCGGTGCGAAACGCTATACCGACTCTACGTTTATCTTTGAAGGACAAAATAGTGCGCTTGTTCTGGAAAACGGTGGTGGTAAGACGGTTTTTATCCAGGCCGCGATTCAAGCAGTATTACCTCATGCTGATGTCGCAGGACGAAAGATAAAAGATACGTTGACGCTCGAAAATGGTCCGGCACATATCGCGATAGAATGGATCATCGCGACGAAACCGAAGCGACAGTATCTCGTGACTTGTGTGAGTCTGTTCATGAGTTCGACCGGTCTTGATTCGTTGCGATATTGCTATACGTATAGCGAAAAGGATGACCATGATATTGCTAAAATCCCGTTAACTAAGGATATGGAAAATGGACTTAAAAGGGTAACAGATCGAGGAGAAATCCAAGAGTATTACCATTCAATGCAACAAAAGTATCCCTTAAAGGCAAAGGTTTTTGCCACGATAAAAGAATATCAGCTCTATCTTGAAGAGAACTATCAGATCATCAGTTCAGAATGGCAAGCGATTGCTAAAATCAATGCCAATGAAGGGGGCATTGAACAGTTTTTTAGTGAATGTAAGACGTCGACGCAATTGGTTGATCGATTGTTAATTCCCATGATTGAGGAATCGATGAGCGGGCATGAGCAAGGACAGTTTACCAAGATGTTCGTCGCGCAGCGAGAAGGTTTTCAACGAACAAAAGAACTGCGAGATACGATTGAAGAAAACCAACATGTACGTGAAGAATTAGACAAGTATGTGAAAGTCTATCGTGATCTTCATGATGCCAAAGAGCAGTATGATCTCATGCGACGAAAAGGGAAAGCATTCCGTTCGTTCGTGGAGTGTATCGATAATGACTTTCGTCAAGAGAAGAAGCGATTAGAGGCAGAGATAGGAGTTTGGCAACAAGAAGATCTTGTATGGCATCAGAAACGTGATACACTCTCTATCGCTAAAGAGAAAGAAAATGAAAATCAATGGTCGGAAGAATTGGCTGAGCTCACCGAGAAAAAGTCAATTTGTCATGAAGAGTTACTAACGGCCAAACGCTATAGAGATTCCTTAAAATATGCGAAGGAGAAAGAAAAACAAAGTTCTCTTCGCTGTAAGATTGAAATCTTGAAGCAACAACTCGCCGATTTGGATAAAACACAAGAGCAAGAGGAGCTTGATGTAGCTTGGAAGACCAACGCAGGACAACTTAGGGCATACTTCTTGCGGGAAAAACAACGTCTTGATGAGCGGGTAAAAGCGCTTTTGCAAAGCATATCGGACGTAGAGAAAGCAGAAAAGGGATCAAAAAATCGATCTCAAAATGATGAATAACGAAAGAGATGCGTTGAAAGGTTCGCTGCAATCGCATAGGAAAGAGCAAGAAATGTTAGAGAGTCAGCAAGAATCGATCGCTATGAATATTTTGGGAAACAAACAGGTACAATCGATTGATCAGCAAATGGAAATCTGGTGTCATGCGCAGATCCAAGAAGAAGAACGCTTAGCAGAATTACAAAGTTTAAAAAAAGAAGCGATTCGACAGAAAGAACAATGGCAACAAGAACGGGTTGTACTTGAAGAGGAAAATAAGCAGTTACATGTGCAAGCGACGGAATGTCGAAGTTGGCAAGAATATTATCAAAAAACATTCGTGAAAGTGAAGCATACGCTCTCTTTGTGCAAGGAGGAATGGGAGCGATTACCTTCTGTTCATGAGACGAAAGACACGATATTCTCATTATTGCATGAAGGGATCGATCAAAAAGATAACTACTATAACGAGCTAGCCTATCAAGAAAGGCTCGCCTTTCGTTATGTTGATGATTACGAAAAGCAAGAGGAATTTTTTGCTGACCCGCAAGTGATGAAATGGGTCAATGACTGGCGTGATCAATTTACGTTGTTACAGACAGGTGTTGAATTTATCTCTTCGTGGGAGCAGCCTTTGACCGAAGCTCGATTATGGGCGATAACACTCGTGACGTTGGAAAAAGAAAAAGACGCACTCATGGACAAACTCTTAGCGAAAGCAGAATTACTATCATTTCCGATTCGCATCCTAACGATCGAAGAAGCACAAGCTATTTTGAAAAACACGGGTCCATTACTTGAATGGGAAAATCGTTCGTGGATAGAACCTGCCCATTTTGCCATCTCACCCTATAGGGATAGGTTCGAAAGTTGGAAAATCCATGTCAATCAGATTGCCCAAAAGGCTAAGAATGAACGCAGTATGGCGGAACAGGAATGCAAGCGCTGGCGAGATGCTTTACAGGTGCTGGATGATTTTTTGATGCAATATCCTTTGGGTGTCGTGAGTGAACAAGATAGCCTGTACAAAGAAATTCAGAAAAAGTGTGATCGTAGTGAACGACGTCTAGGAGAAATTGATAAAGAGTTGCTGCAGACTGAACGCGGGATTGAAAAGATGAATGAGGAGGACAAGCAACTTTCGCAACAAATGCTCCATACCAATATTTGTATTCGTGATGGTAAAGAATATCAAAAAATCACACGAAAAAGACAAGAGCTTTTGCAAAAAAGCGGATTATTGTCTGATCAGATCGATAAAGTAGAGCGGGAAATCAAGGGTATTGAGCAACGACTTGAAGAGCTTCAGGAGCAAAAGATTGCTATAGCCAAACAGCAAGCGTCTTGCGAATCGGAGCAGAGTTCTTTGATTGATCGCGATATTTTCAAGGAAGTGGAAGACGAGCTGCCCATCGAGACGAACATGCCTTATAGCGCATTAGTTACATTGCGTGAATCACTTCGGGAACAGCGACTTGGAATTATGCAAGAAAAAACTGCGCTAGAGAGTAAATTACAGGATTTGCACGCTCAAGAAAAAGAAGCAACTCATACGATGCGGAATTTACAAGTCGAGGAACCTAAGCTCAATGTCGATCTTCAATTTCCTACGCATGTTGACAAGAAAATTGACGATGCGGTGATGGATGTTAAAAATAAGGAAATGCAAGAGCAGGAAATCAATCAACGTTGGCATGAAAAAGAGAAGCAGTGTGAACGAAAAGCTGGCGAGATCCAGGTACTTATCGATGAGTTTCATAAAAAATATGAGGATGCTACGATGATCGTTTTTGCTGAACCATTGAATACAATCACAGTCGTACTTAACGAAGAAAGGAAGCATCTAGATAAGCGTCGTGAGGAATGTGAACGCTTAGTGTGTAAAAATGAAGAAAATATCGAAATCATGCAACGAGTGAGTAAACAGTGGGATCAGATCATGGGAAAGCATCAATTGGATCATCCGCTTCTTACCATCGTTACGATAAGCGAGCAAGAAGAACAAACGATCCGTTATCATTTGCAAGAGCAAAGCGAGGGATTGATACAACAATTATCGGAGCAAAGAGACGTCTTTGATAAGCAAACTGAGATTAAGTCGAAAAAATTACGCGAATTTAATCGATTTTGCCAACGAGAAATTCATGATGTACGGTTACAACAAATGGCTGAGCGTGGTGTGGAAACGGTAGAAAATTATCAAGATCTTTTGGGATTTGTTGATCTTATCGATAAACGATTGACGAACGCTATTCAAGTGATGAAGGAACAGCTACAAACGGAAAATACTAAGCTGGAACAATTCATAAGGCATATACAAGATCATATGATGATGATCGTCGATGAAATGAAAGAGTTGCCGAAAAGCACTCGTGTGCGTACGGCTACAGGTAGCAAGGATATCTTTGAATTTAAAATACCTACTTGGAATGAACCGGAAGGTCGAGCGAGAATCCGCGATCATATCGATTGGATCGTAACCCAAGTAAGTCAGACGAAGTATCGTGATGCATCGGGCAAAGAAGATGCGCAACTGGTGCGAAAAGATCTGGAGAAGTGGTTTGACAGTCGCCAATTACTGCAAAAAATCATGCCGCAAGGGGCTAAGATTCGAATCAGTTGTCGTAAAGTGACGAATGAACAGCAAGTGAGTTCAGCTTCATTTTCTTGGGAAGAGTCGAATCGCTGGTCTGGCGGTGAGATGTGGAGTAAGAATATGACCTTGTTTCTTGGTATCTTGAATTATGTAGCTAAGAAACGACAACCGATTCAAAGTACAATGAAGACGCATCGCGTTGTGCTTTTGGACAACCCCTTTGGAAAAGCTTCTAGTGATCATGTGTTGACGCCGGTCTTTTATATTGCCGAACAACTGGGCTTTCAGTTGATTACCTTGACGGCGCACGTTGAAGGAAAGTTTCTTGAGGATTTTTTCCCGATTGTGTATAGTTGTCGACTGCGGGTTGCCGCTTCTGGAAGAGGGAAACAAATTGTTGAACCGATTCACCATATTTCTCATGCGTATTTTCGTGATCTGGATCCCAAGGTGTTGGATCGAATCGTTCGCCTTACTGGAGGCATTACGCAAGAAGAGTTGTTCTAGCTTCTCATTTGTACTTGACAATCCAATCGTACGTTCGCTAGGATAAGGTCGTTGTTTACGAGGCATAGAGGATGAATAGAATCGCATAGTGCGTGATCAGTGTCGCGAGTTTTCGCGAAGAATAGGGAAGTCTGAAAAGACACGGTGCCCACCACTGTAGCCGTCGAGCCGTATTTTCACTGGGAGACTGGGAAGGAAATACATCGAGCGTTGACGCGGTAGTCAGGAGACCTGCTGATTGTGTTACACAACCACCTATCGGGGATGGATAGGCTTGGAAGAAGGTTATGGCAAGATCTTCAGCGTTTTTGTGCTGAGGATCTTTTTATTTTGGACAAAAAAGGGGGGTGGATGACCTTGAAACCTACGATGACGATGCGCGATCTGACCGTTTGGCCTTTAGCGAACGAGCAGTGGTTGGTGTTCGCCACCGATAATCTGGTTGGCATTGGCGAACTTGCGTTCGACCAAGCGCGGGCGACACCTGAGGAGGTGGGCTACTTTACAGCGCGTGTGGCGTTGATGGAATTGATCGCGTCTGGTGCGACGCCGATGCTTTTGATCGATACGATGAGTGGTGGTGATCCGAAAGAGCATGCGTATGCTCGTCGGATGCTGACTGGGATTCGTGACGCGGTTGCCGAAGCGGCCTTGCCGCCTACTTTTACGATCACAGGTAGCTCGGAAACCAATATCGCTATCCCTGTCACGACGCTTAGTCTCACTGTGATCGGTCAGGTTGCACCAAGTGCCTTTCGCGTGGGAACATCGTGCGTCGACGATGAAGTTTGGTTAATCGGGGTGCCCAAAAGCGCACCGCATGATCAAGTCTTGCGAGAGGATTCGACGCATGTATCTTTTTCACATGTACAACAATTGTTTGCTCTTGCGGCGGTCCATGAGGTCTTGCCGATCGGCTCGCGCGGTGCACTTGCGGAAGCGATGATGTTGGCAGAAACGACGGATAAACTGCGTTTTCGTCCGAAAGATTTGATCACAACCGTTGAGCTTGCACCGATCTTCACGAAATCGGCGGGACCTGCGACGGCGTTGCTTGTGTCGGGAGCTAGACTCTCGCAAAATCCACAATTTCAAGTAGTAATTGCACAACTACCTAGCGTATGGCTGGGGGATCTGGAGGCTTGTGATGAAAAGTAATGATCAACCTTGGCGCGTGGAACAGCGTGGCATCGAAGCGGTTGGCTTGAGCGAACGCCATGGAAAGACGCGCGAGCTTTTTGCGATTTGGTTTGCGGCCAATATCGGCTTTCTCGGTTTACTATATGGTGCGATCATCGTGTCGTATCAACTGACGTGGTGGCAAGGCATTCTTGCGGCACTTTGTGGCAGCGCCTCATTTTTGCTCGTTGGCATACTTGGCGTGTTTGGTAAAAACGTCGGCGAACCGATGCTGATCGTGACGCGCCGCCCGTTTGGATCGATCGGTACTATACTTCCCGCACTTGTCGGGTGGATTAATTTGCTGGGATGGGAAACGGTGATATGGGTGACCGCCACCGATGCGATTCTCGCCTTGTGTCATGATATTCTCAAAATTCAGATAAATTCAACAGGGACGACGATTCTTTTTCTACTGCTTGGGGCAAGTGTCTTTGTGGTCGCTTTGTATGGTCACGCTACGATCGTTTATGTCCAAAAGTGGATCAGTGTGATTTTTGGCGTCGCTACGCTGGCAATTCTTCTCGAACTTATCGGGCATGGTCAAGGACATCTGATCGGGAACACACATCTCGCTTCTTGGCTTGGTGGGTTCGTACCTGCCGTATCGTTGATCATCCTTGGCACGGGCATGAGTTGGGTGACGACCGCTTCGGACTATACGAGATATATGCCAGCCCCGACCTCTTCCTGGCGAATTGCCTCACGAACTTGGCTTGGTGCGGCCATTCCCTTGGTCGTGATCATGGTGACAGGGATGTTGTTGACGCCTTCTTTGCCGACCTTGGCTACGGCGGCGAATCCTTTAGCACTTTTAGGCGCAAGTCTTCCGCAAAGCTGGCTCCTTGTTTTTTGGATCACCGCTGCCGTCGGACTCCTCACCGAAAATATCCTTGCGATCTACTCGTCTGGCCTGACGTTACAAGCGATGCATGTGCGCATCGCTCGTCCTTATACCGCGATCGTGGAGTATGTGCTGACAGGCTCGATCGGTCTTTATTTTTTATTGAGCAACAGCCCTTTTTTGGCGACATTACAATCTTTTTTAAGTGTGGTCGGCAGTACGCTTGCTCCGTATGCGGGGATTATGCTGATCGAAGGTCTATTCACGCGCTTTGGTCAAAAAAATCGCCCAACGCGTGCGTTTGGCTTTCCTGCTTTATTTGCTTGGCTTCTCGGCATTCTCGTCGATCTCGCTTTCACGAGCACGCCATTTGGTAACGGCTTGTGGGCTGATACCGTAGTTGGCACAGCGCAACTTGGTTTTCTGTTTGGTATGATCGTGTCGATGGTGGTGTATGGGCTATGGCTACTCGGGAGGACAAGATAGGCTAGCTTTTATCGATGGATTGTTCTTTAGTAGCGCCTTTTCGCTCAAAGTAAGCGTGAAGGCGGTATTCGCAGACCTGGCTTGTCCAGGCATGAAGAAGTGACTTGGCATCAGGATCTGGCGTTAAGCGAAACCCAAATTTACCGTCTTCAAGAAAAGCGAAGCCCTGACTGGATTGTGACCAAAACTTGATCGGATTTTGCTTGATGTGGGTAGCCATCCTCTTTTCGTTGAAAACATGCCATTGTTCAGGATTTTTCGTCGCGAAATCGATTTGTAGTCGGTATTTCTTTTCATGGTAAAAAGCATAAAATGGAAGAGCCGCTTCGGTCGGTTCGATCACTTCAAACCATTTGTCTTCGCCACGACTTAGCATGGCGTGAAGAAGCACCATTTTATAAGCTTTTGACATACTTGTACTTTCGACTTCTCTTAACCAACTACCTATCGATTCAAGTGTTAAACGTTCCGCTTCTGTTAATTCACCGATTTCGGCAAGAAAGTGAAAATAGCCTCCATATTCTTGCTTGTATTCTCGGCTGTCGCAAGAGCCGAGAAGATGCATTTCTAAGTAAGTCGGTCTGCGACCAAGATCCGCTTTAACTTTATGGAAAGATGCGATCAAAAGCGCTTTTCGAGGGTGTTTTTTTGTTCGCATGATTTCGAGTAAATCGATAACTTTTGTCGCAAGATGCATTTCACACCCTAGTGGCAACGCGCTTGCAGTTAATGCGGTTTCTTGAAGCACTGGAGGCTGCTGATCAAGTTGATTATTATAAAAAACGGATAGCTTGCTGTCTGCATTTCGATAGTTGCCGATGAGATCGATGATCGTACAGTGTGTTTTACCTTCATGAATTCGTAATCCTCTTCCAAGTTGTTGGACAAATACGGTGAGTGATTCCGTTGGGCGAACAAATAATAACGTATCAATACAAGGAATATCGACACCTTCATTAAACAAATCGACAGTAAAAAGAAGAGTGAGTTCGCCTTGCGTTAATTTTTGAATCACCTGTGAACGTTTACTTGCAGGGCTACCTCCATGAAGAATATCAGCGGCGATACCATGTTGTTGAAAATGATTGCTCAAGAATTGGGCTTGCGCAACGGAGGAACAAAAAGCTATCCCTCTTGATTGCGCATGCTCTCGCCAAGCAGCTAGTATCGCATCAGCCAATGTCTTGCGCGTTTGAGCTCGATACAGTTCATCTTCATCATAGGCGTTGCCTAGCCAACGAATCGCAGAATAATCCGTATCATCGTAGACACCATAATAGTGAAAAGGAGCAAGCCAACCTCGTCCAATCGCTTCAAGAAAATCAAGGCTATAAGCAAGATTCCCATCACACAGTGCGAAAATATCACGACCGTCAGTACGATATGGTGTTGCTGTAATACCTAACAGGAAATTGGGATGGAATCCTTGCAGGATACTTTGGTACGTCGAGGCAGAGGCGTGGTGGAATTCATCGATAACCACTAAATCAAAAGCGTGTGCATCGAATTTGGCGCGATGCCTTTTGCTCGCTAAGGTAAACACAGAGGCGAAAATAACCGTTGCTTCTGTGTTTTTTTCCTGACCTGTAAAAAAACCGCTGCTTCGATCAGGCGAAACTTTATTGAAAGCTTGTTGTGCCTGTTGAAGAATTTCATCGCGATGGGCAACAAACAAGACACGTCTAAATTCTCTGGCAAAAAAAGCAGCCAAAATCGTTTTACCGAGTCCAGTGGCCATCACGACGAGTGCTTTGTCATAGCCTTCTGTTTGTGTGATTCTCAACTGTTCGAGCGCTTCCTGTTGTACTGGTCGAGGATTAATTGTAGTCACATAGGTGCCTGTTGCTTCGACAACTTCAGCGGGAAAGGATTGGTCAGCTTGAGGATCTTGGGGATAGTTTATTTCAGGATAGTTTTCAAGGTAAAGCCAAGTTTCAAGCAACTGAGGATGCTTCAAATGATATTTCGCATAAGATTGTTGATAATCATTGATCGTGATCGGATTGATAGGAACGGTTCTTTCATGATAGAACAAAGACAGAAATTGTTGTTCTGCTTCGTTGTAGATAAGCGTGTCATCCGTTCCGGCTACGGAAAGATTCCATTCCACACCATCTTGTAAAGCAGACGCGGATAAGTTCGACGAACCGATAATCACCGTATGTTGGTCACCGGATTTGTGAAAAAGATACGCTTTGGGATGAAATGAGTTGCCCATGCTTTTCCACAAGCGAATTTCGAGATTCTCGTGGATGAGCAGGAGTTGTGTCAGTGCTTCGGGTTCGGTAACATACAAGTAATCACCGGTAAGTATCTTGATATCGACTCCGCGCTCGGCGGCTTGCTTGAGACTTTGCATAAGTAAACGTACACCAGAATGCATCACAAAAGAAACCAATAAGTAAATAACATTGGCTTCCTCCATGTGGATGATACATTCTTCTAAAAGTTGTGACCGTATCAAACTAAGTATATTCATAGTCCCAATCATAAAGGAAAGGCGTGGAAATAGGAATACAATGGATACTATGCAGATAAAAAATAATCTTGTTACTGCTTATCAACGTTATGCCTTAGAACGTGAACAGGCAGAGACGCAGCCATGGAAAATGGATCTTCGTGAAGAGTTTGCCCAAACGATGAAGGCGCATAACCTTCAAACCTTACTGGAAATCGGCGCTGGTCATGGTCGGGACTCTCTTTATTTCCAACAGAATGGGTTTGCTGTGACTTGCACGGATCTTACACCACAAATGGTTGCACTGTGCCTTGCGAAAGGTCTGAATGCTAAGGAGATGGACTTCTCTCATCTCGAATTCGCGGATGCTTCGTTTGATGCTGTGTGGGCGTTAAATTGTTTGTTGCATGTAAAAAAAGAAGATTTACCATCCGTTTTACACGAAGTGCGTCGTGTCTTGCGACCGGAAGGCTTATTTTTCATGGGCGTATATGGGGGAGTCGATTCCGAAGGCGTTTGGGAAAGCGATCATTATGAACCCAAAAGATATTTTTCCTTTTTTACGGATGAGGCGTTAAAGAAAGTACTTCAAGAGAAGTTTACGATTCTTTCTTTTCAATCATTCCCCCACAATGACGCGCTGACCTTTCAAGCTGTTGTGCTAACGACGAAAACAGGCGCATGAAACCTTTTCGTTGCGCCGATGTTCGTTTTAGTAACGTCATTACGTACCTGCATAGCCATCAGGATCTTCTGTTTCTTCTTTAATCATCGCCTTAAATTCCAGCCAGCGATCGCGGCCGCGGGCGCGCCACTTGGCGTCGGCAGTCTGGTCGGTGAAAAGATGACTAAACCAGACTTTGGTCTTATTCCACTCTTTGAGACGACCAAATAATTCGGCGATGATGTACATGAGTTTGGCATCAGGCATGACTTCGGTGTCGTAGTTTTGTTCTTGATACATTTTGACATACAAATCGACGGCGATACGCAAGAAGCGTTGTTCGTCGGCAGATCGATGTTCGTAACGATAGAGCCAAGCGATACGAAGGGCGAGATTAGCTTGCATCAGCATTTTTTCATTGACGAGTTGACTGGTAACGAGCGCCAATTCATAACTGCGTAACGCATCTTGCCAAGTCCGTTCCCCACAAAGATCATGGACTTGAATTTTATGGAGATAACCTTGGGTTAATCGTTCTTTATTCGCTAGGCTAAGAGGGCTAAAATTATCGGTGAAAGCAAGCTTGCAGTGCGGACAGACATTCACGTCGTAGTACAAAGGGTTTTCGGCAGTATAGTGTGGGCAAAAATCGCCATCCACTTTCTCGATGCGCACACTGTTGACGCGCATTCTTTTCGTCTTGAAAGCTTGACCACATGCAATGCAGGTTACGGATTTATCATAAAAAAGTTCAGTCACGTCACTCGCCTCATTCAATGCTCAATTCATAATACTTTTCTCTATTGTACTGAACATAGCGCGGATGTCCTACGGGTAGAAAGGAAATATTTTTGCCAACGTGAGCAAGAGTAGCAAATCGATAAGAGCAAGTAGTGGAAAGCCATAACGAAAGCCACGATGTTTTGTTTTATGATGAAACTGAAACATGCCCACTGTCGCGCCGATTGCGCCGCCGATCCCAGCAATTTGCCATAAGGTAGCTTCAGGGATACGATAGAGATGGCGCTTTGCTTTGCGCTTATCCCAACCCATCATGCTATAACCAATAAGATTAATCATGAGAAAGTAACTTGCAAGGAAGATGAACATCGTTGAGTTCCTTTCTAAAGGGGATTTTGTATGGCAGGGCAACAGAATTCAGAACAAAGTTCTGTTTTAATGACGAAATTATTTCCGCCGAAAAAGCAGCATGATCTGCTAGAAAGACCGCGATTAAAATCATGGATTGCGCAAGTGAGGGACAAACGACTGGTCGCTGTGACCGCGCCTGCAGGCTATGGTAAAAGCACTTTTTTAACGTTGATGATCGAAGAAATCAATAGGCCAACTGCTTGGGTTTCGCTTGAAGAAAGCGATCATGATCCCTGGCGGTTTTTTGCGACATTAATTGAAGCGATCGTTTTGATGGGAACCATTAACATGAAACGGACGCTGGCTGTGCTAGGTTTTTCTGTGGAGAAAGAACTTGATGCGTTGTTGTATGCTTTGCTTACGGATCTTAGGGAATCGGAAGCGTCATTTCGGTTGATGTTCGATGATTTTCATGTCATTCAAAATCCACAGATTCATCAGGCGATGGCGACATTATTAGGTCAACTGCCAGAACATGGCCAACTCGTGATCGCATCACGACAAAGTTTACCCTTTTCTTTGAGCCGTTTGCGTGCTCAAGGCTCGGTGCTCGTCATCGGTATGGAAGAATTGCGATTTACTTCATCAGAATGTCATGATTTCTTTTATCAACTCGTGCCGTTACCGATGCAGACGAAAGTCGTCGAGCAGATTGGAAAGCTCACAGAAGGCTGGATTTTGGGTCTGAAAATGGCTGCGATGGTGTTGCAACAAGAACCTATTGTAGCATCAAAGTGGATGGAGTTTTCAGGACGACATCAATGGATCAATGATTTTCTTTATGAAGAAGTGATGGAGGCGCTCTCCCCTGAACTTCAGGCATTTTTGATGGATACATCGATTCTCGATCGTATGAATGGTGATTTGTGTCGAGTGGTCACGGGGCAGGAGGACGCTATCCTTAAATGGCAGACGATCAAGCAGATGAATACGTTTATCATCGCGCTAGACCAAAATGGCGAATGGTTTCGTTATCATCACCTTTTTTCCTCCTTTTTACGACAACGCTTGGAACAGACCGATCGTGACCGCGAGAGACAGCTTCATCTTCGTGCCGCCAATTGGTATGAGAAGCATGGCGATATCCATAATGCGATTGAACATGGTTTAGTAGCGCAAGAAGACCATTTGGTGATTGTGCTTTTGGAACAAAATTGCACTCAATTATTGCGTCAAGGTGAACGCGATACGCTCCTTTCCTGGTTTACCCGATTATCCCAAGATCATATTGATCATCATGTTATGGCTTCAATTTTCTATGGTTGGGTTTTAACGATGTTTAACCGCTTCGAACCGGCGTTGCAAATGATGGTGAAACTTGAACAAACGGTACAACAGATACCGCCTTCGGCGCAACGTGATGAGTTTCTAGTCGAAATGTATGTACTTCGTGGGTATATTGCTGTGATGCAACGTCATACAAGCGTAGCGATCGAAAACTTTACCCAATCTGTTCAACTTTCCCCCAAATTCAGTCGTTTCTTTCGTTATGGGTTACAATTTAATCGCGGGGAACCGTCCGTCTTGTCGAGTCGCATCGGTATGCGGGGTTATCTTTTTAGTGCGCATGAATTGTATACGAAATTACGTGTTCTTTGGAAATATAGCGGTCTTGCGATTCTTGGCTATGGTTCGATCATTTTAGGTGAATTGTATTATGAGTGGAATGCATTATCTGAACTTGAATACTTTATCCCCCGCGGGATTGAATTGGGTAAAAGAGCCCAAGATCCGGGCGTCTTAGTCCCGATGTATTTGCTGTATGCAAAAGTACTGTGGATAAGTGGGCGTCATGAAGCGATGTGGCGCAATTTGGATGAACTTGAACAATGGTTACGTCAAGAGGGATTGGAGGGACATTGGCTAGATATCTTGAAGGCTTTCCAAGTAAGGATGTGGATGGGAGAAGAGCAGCACGAGGCGGTCTATGCTTATCATGAGGCGAATGTGGATAAGCAAAATGAAACGGTTGCCGCGGTCGGCGATTTTCGCATGATCACGCTGGCAAGAGTCTTTATCTTCATGAAAAAATGGAAAAATGCGAGCGGTTTATTGGCTAAAATCATGCATTATGCTGAGACGCAAGATCAACTGATGATAAAAATCGAAGTGGGTTTATTGCAAGCGATTACGTATCATCATTTGCAAAAGGACGAAGAAGCACGAGCTATTCTTATTCAAGCTTTACGTTGGGGTAGCCAAGAAAACTATATACGTATGTTTTTGGATCAAGGTGAAGCGTTGTTTAGTTTATTGCGTCCATTGCTTAAGCAGCAAAAAGGTTTGTCGCAAGAAGAACTTGCCTACGGGAACGATATACTTGCCAAGTACGAAGAGCAAGGCAGCAGCAATCCAGTTAAAAAAGAAGCGCAGCGTTCTTTAGCCATAAACCCGACAGGAACTTCGCAACAAAGCGAGGAAAAAACAAAAACGTCCTCGAAAGCGCTCGACAGGGAATTATCAGAACCATTAACAAAGCGCGATCTTGAAATACTCGATGGTTTGTCGATCGGAATGACCAATGCGGATCTCGCGAGTTTACTCGGCTTATCGATTGGCACGATAAAAGTGTATGTTCATCAACTTTATGGCAAACTCGGCGTGACCAGTCGTGCGCAAGCGGTGGTAAAGGCACGCGAGCAAAACTTATTGACACGAGTCTAAGCGCGATTAACGATCTTACGCCATCCACTCCCCCTGTGTTCGAATTGATCAAGTCTGTGCACGTTTTCGCCAACGCTTTTCTCAGCCAAAAAAGCTACGCTATTGCAATAAGTATCTCGCGTAGGGAGGCACCCGATATGGTGAAAAGTTACTTTGTCAATCCCGATCAATATGTGTTTGAAGCGTATGCAAAGGCGCCGCCCTTTGCAAGTTTTCTACCTGGCATCGCAGGGCTTTCGGGCATTCCCCTTTGGGTTTTTTATGTGAATCGCGGGCAAGGGATCGCGAGTTTTGGTGTGAAAGATAAAAACGGTGCGATCGCAGAGTTTCTTCCGGCTCATAAAGCGTACCAATTGACCCCCTTGCAGGGTTTTCGTACGTTCATCAAGCGTGTGGATGAGCACGATGTCTGGGAACCTTTTGGGGAAGACGACCTAGCGGTGCAGACGATGATCGTTGAACCGAATCGATTACGGATAAAGACACAGGACTTTGATCGAGGACTTCGTGTGGAAGTCACGTATTTTATCGCGCGAAATGAACCGTTTGGCGCACTAGTGCGACGCGTGCAGGTGACTAACCTAGGGATAGAGGCGGCAAATCTCGAAGTGCTCGACGGGTTGGCGGAGATTCTTCCCTTTGGTTTGGACCATAGTGCGTATAAGGAACTTGGCTTTACGCTAAAAAGTTGGGCGGATATCGATCATGTGTCGACCATTCCTTTTTATCATCTGCGTGCTAGTACGAGTGATGATGTCGATGTGCAAGAAGTTACGGCAGGGCATTTTTACCTTTCGATCTTTCACCAACAAGATCATGGTCGCATTATTCCTCCGATCATTGACAAGACTTTGGTCTTTGCCGAAGATACGACAATGCGAAAAGCACAAAACTTCATGCAGCATCCTTTGCACGAACTCAACGCGCAAAAGCAGGTGACGACGAACAAAATTCCTTGTGGCTTTACGCCTCTTTCCTTAAGCATTCTGCCAGGTAAGACGGTGCATCTGACCACCTTGATCGGGCATGTCGCTGATCATGCGACGATCGTTTCACATGCGCAAGCTTGGATGAATCGTCATCATGTCCAGAAAAAAGAAGAAGAAGCGCAAGCTTTGGTCACCTCATTGACCGATTTCGTCGCGACGAAAACGAGCAATCCGTTGTTTGATGCGTATTGTCGGCAGAGCTTTCTCGATAATCTAATGCGTGGTGGTTTGCCGCATGTTTTTGCGCATGAACATCAGGATAAACCGCATGTGTATCATGCGTTCTCGCGAAAACATGGCGACTTAGAGCGAGATTATAATTTCTTTGCGATCAGTCCGACGTTCTTTGCACAGGGTAACGGCAATTTTCGCGATGTGAACCAAAATCGTCGCCTCGATGTGTTTTTCCAACCACAAGTCGGTACGCATAACATTCATACGTTCATCGATTTATGGCAGGCTGATGGCTACAATCCGCTCGTGGTAGAAGGAAGTCGCTTTCGTGTACAAGATCCGAGTGCCTTACGTTCCCTCATTGAGGAGGAAGCTTTTCATCAACTTCAAACTTTTTGGCAGCATTCTTTTGAACCGGGAGAATTGCTAGCGTATCTTTTGCAAGAAAAAATCGTGCCGCGAGTCGATCAGACGACGTTTATCGAACGGGTACTGGCCGTGTCGACACAAGAACAAAGTGCGCTGCATGGTGAGGGTTTTTGGGTGGATCATTTCACGTATAACCTCGATCTGATCGAAAATTATCTTGCGATCTATCCGGATCGCGCTAAGGCATTGCTCTTTGAAGACGCGACGTATCGGTTTTATGATTCTGCTTATCAAGTGGTCGATCGTTCGCATAAGACAGTTCTTCAGCATGGTGAAGTTTGTCAGCGTCATGCGGTCATCAAAAATCCCGATAAAGAAGCGTTGCTGCGCCGACGTCAGCACGATGCGTTGTGGATGCGCGATCAAGAAGGGCAAGGCGCGATCGTCACGACAACTTTGTTTACAAAACTGTTTTTGATGGTTGGGATCAAGACAGCAACGCTTGATCCGCATGGGTTAGGGATCGAGATGGAAGCGGGGAAACCCGGTTGGAATGATTCACTTAATGGTCTACCAGGTCTATTTGGGTCAGGCTTTAGTGAATTGGTGGAAGTGTTACGGCTCGTTCGCTTTTTGCAAGGGCAGCTTTTTGCGCATGAAAATCAGGCTATCTTCGTCTTTCAAGAAGGCGTGACGTTGTGGAAAGCGATCGAACAAGCCTTAGCCACGAGTGATCCGATGAGCACAGAAGATGCTGAACAAGAAGCTGTATGGCATCAATTAGCCACGGCGCGTGAGACGTATCGCCAAGCGATTGCCATGGGCTTTTCCGGTGAACAAAGCGTGGTGCCTACAGAACAGATCGTTCGCTGGTTAGACATAGTGCATGAGAAATTAACGGGCTCCATGGCGCGAGCGAAAGCGATCGGAGACGGTTTATATCCGACGTATTTTTATTATCAGGCAAAAACGTATGAAGTGATTTTGCACAAAGGCAAGCCATGTATGGACGGGAACGGTGATCCTTTGGTGCGCATTACTTCCTTTACGCGTCAGCGTCTGCCCCTCTTTCTGGAAGGTGAAGCGCGTGCGCTCAAAGTGATCACGGATGGCGAAGAAGCTGGTGAACTTCATCAGCGAGTGAAAGCTTCAGCACTTTATGATCAGAAACTGCAGATGTATAAATCAAGCGAGTCAATTCTGTCGATGTCGCATGCGATCGGACGTGCTCGCGCATTTACGCCTGGCTGGCTTGAAAATGAGTCGATTTTTATGCATGTCGAATACAAATACTTGCTGGCATTGTTGCAAAAAGGCTTGTATGCTGCTTTTTTTGCCGCGATCGAACATGCGTTAGTGCCATTTCTTGATCCTTCTGTCTATGGACGGAGTACGCTCGAACATTCGTCCTTTATCGCAAGTAGTGCAAATCCGGATGAAGCGGTTCATGGTCGTGGCTTTATCGCGAGGTTGAGTGGATCGACGGTAGAATTTTTGCAGATGTGGACGATCATGATGTTCGGTCATGCACCGTTTCGCATGCATGATGGTGTATTGACGTTGCAGTTTGCGCCGATTTTGCCAGGAGCTTGGTTTACCGAAGACGGTGAATTGCACACGACGTGGCTAGGTTCATGCCCTCTCGTGTATGAAAATAAAGCGAGAAAAGCGACGTTTGGGCGAGATGCTGTCAGCTTACAGCAAGTAATCGTTACTTGGCGCTATGGGGAAGTGACAACTTTTACGACGGCGATGATCCCAGCGCCTTACGCCGAAAAGATACGCGCTGGTGAAGCGAAGCAACTTCGCGTGATCTTAGGTTAAGTATTGTTTTCACGCCAAGCACTTGGCGCCATGCCGGTTTGCTGATGGAACCAGCGGCTAAATGCCGAAAGTGAAGTAAATCCGGTCATCTCAGCCACTTCGGAGATCGTATAGTTTTCGCAAAGCCTTGTTTTGGCGAGCGAAAGGCGTTTTTTGGCTAATAGTTCTTTGGGAGCTATACCATAGTTTTGTTTGATGAGACGACGATAATGACCTTCTGAAAGACCGGCTTGGTCAGCGATTTCGGCGATGGTACGTGTTGGATCCATAGCGGTGAAAGTAGGATGAGCGAGTGGAAGCTTTTCATGAAAGCCTCCGCTCGCTTCTATTGTATTTTGACCCAAAAAGGCAGTAAAAAGATGCAAACTCGAAGCCCACAATGGTGATTCTTCACAAGCGAGCGGATCTTGGGGCAATAAAGCGCGACACGTCTGATAAAGCGAGTCGAACGCTGCTAAGCGAGAAGCAGGCATATGAGCAAGCGCGAACGCGTTGGCTGCCCGAAAGAAGTGAGGAAGAGAATCGATCCCAGCAGGCAGCGCATTGGTATGGATCGTTGCAAACACCATCTCTGCCGAAAGAACGGAAAAGGCATGCTCTGTTTGCGGTGCGATAAAGCAAACCGCCCCTTCACGTACAGCGAACATCTGACCGCCTGCAGAAAACATACCGTGGCCGTCGAGCAAGATGGCAATCTCAAGCGCTTGATGGCGATGACGATGTTCTTTGCGATTTTCCCAAAAGGCTTCTTGACTTGAGGAGCAAGTGGCTCCGATTGGAACGTTCGTCAAGCGCATCGATGATCACCTCAGACAAGATTTTCATTTACGCAGCATTAATCCAATCATTACGTTTTTAAAATAATAAGAATTCAATTAAACGGTATAGTGAACGTGTCTTTAAAGCGTAGAGAAAATGGAGGGTATCCGATTGAACACGCGAAAACTTACCGTATTGCCATTGATTTTGTTCACAGCAGCTTCGATTTTTTCATCCGCGATGACGAGTGCGTCAGCAGCCACGAAGCCAGTGACTGACCTTGTATTTTGGGCAGGCCATGATTCCGGCACCCTTCATCAAGCGTTGATCGCAGAAACGGCCGCCTTTAATCAATCGCATCCGAATATTCACGTCACCTTTATCGGGCAACATGCAACGGCGAAAGGGATTGCTGCTTTTCTTGCGCACAAAGCGCCTAATGTTGCGATGATCGCCACCAATGCAGCACAAAAGTTTATCGATGCTGGTGCTGTACTCAATCTCAAACCCTATATTCAAGCGAAAAATGGATTGACATCGGCAGAGATTCAACAAGATTATTTTCCGGTTATTTGGCAAGATATGCAAAGTGCCAACGGGCAACAATATCTGATGCCACTGGAAAAGAAATCGACCGTTGTTCTCTATTATAACGAAGATTTGATGAAAAAAGCGCATATTAGTCAAGCGCCGACAACATGGGCGCAAGTGGTTACGGATGCGACGAAGATCACGAATCTCGGTTCGAGTTATCACGGGATTGAATGGACGCCCTCTGTTCGTCAATTTTTTGTGATGGCCATGGACTTTGGTGGAACGGTGTGGACCAATGCAGCACGCACACAATTCAATTTGAATAATAAAGGTGCAGTTGCAGCATTGACGATGCTTCGACAAATGGTCGCCAAGAAGATTATGGTACCGACGCAAGGGTATAATTATCAATTGGACTTTGGAACAGGTCATGTTGGCATTTTAATCGATGCTTCTGCAGGGTATACGTATGATTTAGGATCCGTTGGGGGCAAGTTCCCGATGTTAGCTCAAGCTGCGCCGATGGGACCGACAGGAAAAGCGTATAACTATATTAACGGTGCTTCCTTAACGATGTTTAATACAGGAACGCAAGCACAAAAACAAGCCTCATGGACATTTGTTAAGTGGATGTCGGGACCACAAACCAATACATATTGGAATGAACACACCAACTACCTGCCACTTGGTCCTCAAGGTCAGGCGATGATGAAATCTTTCTATCAGAAAAATACCGCGTATGCTGCATCCTTTTCCAATCCCAAACTGTGGGTACTTAAACCGACCGATCCTAATTTTGATGCGGCGAAATCGGCGATGATGAGCGACTTTATGAAAGGGTTGCTCGGGCAGGAATCGATTACGACTGCGTTGCAGAATATGACAAAGACGGGCAATCAATTCATGTCTGGACAACAGCGGTTGTAAGATGAGTACGTTAAGTGTGGCAACAAATTCAGAAACGGTGTACTACACTCGCCTAAAGCGCAATCGTCGTTGGAAAAATGGCATTACCGCTGCCTTATTTCTTTTACCGACGATTGCCTTTCTGGCAGTCTTTGTCTATGTGCCATCGGCGATGGCGCTTGGTCTCGCTTTTTGGCACTATCATCTGGCTGGCGTAAATACCACGTGGGCGGGTATCAGTAATTTTACCGACGCATTGCAGTTTTCGATTTTTCAACAATCGTTAGTCAATACCTTCTACTTTGCGATCATGATGGTGCCGAGCATTCTTATTCTTTCTGTCTTGATCGCGCTATTAATCAATAAAACAACAAAGTACTACAGTTTTATTCGGACGTTCATCCTATTGCCTTACGTGACGCCAGTTGTCGGAACGGCGATAGGCTGGCTGTGGATTTTTGATCCGACGTATGGAATCGCCAACGGTATATTGCATGCGCTTGGCTTACCCACTTCACAATGGTTACAATCTCCAAGCATGGCGATGCCAGCGATTGCGATCTATTCTTTATGGCATGGTGTGGGCTTTGATGTCATTATCGTCATGTCGGCCATTGCCAGTATGCAAAAAACAGTCTTAGAAGCAGCAGCCGTTGATGGCGCTAATGCCTGGCAACGTTTTTGGCGAATTACGTTACCGCTCATTTCACCGACACTTTTTTTCATAACGATCGTCACAACGATAGGCACTTTGCAAAGTTTTTCGCAAATTTTTGCGCTAACAGGAGGCAATGGTGGTCCTGAGTATGCGACGACAACGACGTTATTTCTGATCTATGAAACAGCGTTTGTCTACAATCATTTCTCTTACGCTTCTGCGATGGCGGTTATTTTGGTTTTGATCATTATTCTCTTGACGGTCATTCAACGGTATATCGGCAAGCGAATCGTTTTTTATCAGTAAGGCTGACGAGGTGTACGATGGCGAAAATAATCGAAGAAAAAAGAGATGGTCAACCTAAGTTGATCGGTCGTCGGCTTGCTAAAACGGCTCGTACCCTGCCTCGTGGCATCGCAGCGTTAGCTGTGGCGCTGCTTTTTCTTGCCCCGATCTATATCACACTCGTGACGTCGCTTGATACGACAAAGGATGTATTTCAATTTCCACCGCATCTAACCTTTGATTGGCAATGGAATGTCTATGCGCGAGCTTGGGCTATGTTTCGATGGTTGATGTATTTGGGTAATACGGTTTTGATCGCGCTGACGACGATTATAGTGGCTTTAGCCACTTCTGTGCTGGCGGCGTATGCGCTGAGTTTTATCGAATTTCGTGGGCGAGAAATCGTCTTTTTCCTCATCTTGCTGGTGATGATGATTCCGAGTGAAGCTCAGTTGATTCCGAATTTTGTGATTTTGTCATGGTTACATTTACTGGACACGTATGCTGCGCAAATTCTTCCCTATGGTGCTTCGGTTTTTGGCGTTTTTCTTTTACGTCAATTTTTTCTGACCTTGCCAAAGGAGTATTGGGAAGCCGCTCATCTTGAAGGAGCAGGGCATTTGCGTTTTTTATGGTCGATCGCAATTCCTTTGTGTCGCCCAGTTCTTTTTACGATTGCCCTCTTTATCTTTATCGGCTCTTGGAATTCGTTGATGTGGCCCTTGATGGTGACGCAAAGTCATGGCGTACAACCGGTTGAAGTTGCGTTAGCGCGCTTTTTGAATAATAATTCGGTGGATTGGAGAAGACTTTCAGCCGCATCGATCTTTACTACGTTACCGGTTATCGTGCTTTTCTTTTTACTGCAAAAATACATCATTCGGGGTATTTCGCGTGGCGAAGGTATTAACGGTTAAGTTACTTTCTATCTCAAATCTGCACTTTAAGTTACAATTAGATTGCAAAAAGTAGACGCGAGCGTATAATAATCGCGTCTTTTTGTTATGAAAATCGAAAATAATAAATCATTTTCGAAGGAATGCTTGTATTTCGCGCAATAATGTTTTAAATTGATAAAGAAAGAGAAAGACAATATAAAAATTTTTTAGATAAAATATCGTGCAAACGTTTTCATCTTTAAAAGTGTTATATTTTATGGCATTTAACCGTTTCCAACTTAGTTTTTAGTATAAATTAACTTAATTTTGAAATTAAATCGACTTTTAGAGGAGATGATCAGCACGGCAGTCCATCCCCAATACCATGACAAAGGAGGAAAAATTCGAATTGCTTGCTGTTTTTATTCGTAAGGAGGGATAGCTTTGAAAACCATACGGGGTCAAATTTATATAGGCTTTCTGATTTTAATCGTGATCGTCGCGATCACCATGACGTATATCGCATTTTTATCACGCGCCAATATGGGGCAAGCGTCACAAATCATTACGGTGTATACGAAGATTCAAAATGAAGCGCAGACATTAGCTTTTGACACGAGAATGACAGACAGTGATGCCGGACGTTACATGCTTTCGCATGGATTGACAGCAACACAGCAGCAAAATGACCTGTTAGCGTACGGTAAAGATGTGGCTTTGGTGAATAATGCGATTCCGGCTTTACAAAAGGAAATCAAGCAGTCTGGTCTACGGAATGCGAACCAATATGTCCAAGATATTAGCGATTTTCAAACGCGTTGGACAGAGTATCTCGCCAATATCGCGATTGGGATCAGTACGATGGAAGATAGTGCGCCATCTGTAACCTTAAAGCTGATCATGACTACAGCGCAAACGCCGTTTGATCAAGTGACGGTCGCGCAAGTCACCGATCCGTTAAACTTGATGGTGAATCAGATGCAAAAGATGGTGAACCAGGATAAAAGCAGCTTACAAGGCAACATCGCGGTGATGAATTCTGTGCAGATCATTGCGATCATCGTGATGATTGTGTTGGCGGTTTTGATCGGGTTGATCTTATCCCGACAAATCGGGGGAACACTCTCTTTACTCGTCGAACAGGCAAAGTTAATGGTGCAGGGTGATTTCTCAAGTCGTAAAAAAATCGCGGCAAAACAACGAGAAACGCAAGTGTTGGCCGATGCCTTTGATTCACTTCGTCATACCGTTTCGGCGTTGATTACACGATTGCAATCGACGTCAAGTGAACTTGGTGCTACGTCAGAACAGTTGACAGCGACTACGCAAGAGGTAGCAGCTTCTTCTTCTCATCTTGCCGGTGCAGCTTCTCTGGTTGCAGATATCTCGACGAAACAAAATTTAAGCGCGAATGAAATGGATCAAACGCTTCAACAGTTGGTGAAAACGATTCGTGATGTTGACCAGACGACGCAAGAAACGAATCAGTATGCGAACGAATTAATGGCGCAAAGTGCCCATGGTGATAAAGCAGTTCTTGACGCGATTACGCAAATCGCTGCGATTCAAAAAAATGTGGATAACACGTTTACGCGTATTTCGAGCCTGAACACGCGAGCTGCGGAAATCGGTACGATTATCTCGTTAATCAATGAAATTGCGGAACAGACGAATCTGCTTGCCTTAAATGCGGCGATTGAAGCAGCGCGCGCCGGTGAGCAAGGAAGAGGCTTTGCGGTCGTTGCGGATGAGGTGCGGTTACTTGCGGAAAATTCGCATGGGGCAGCGCAGAAAATCGCCAAACTGGTTGTTGAAATGCAACATGAAGCAGAGATCTCTGTGCAAGGTGCTGATGAAGAGAAGCGACAAGTCAATTTGGGAACGCAAGCGATGTCGCAAGTACGTAGTGTATTTGATGCGATTAACAAGCATGTCGATACGGTGATCGAACAGATTCATGCGGTGGCGCGCTCATCGTCGCATATGGAAGAAAGAGCCTCGCAAGTCCAAGCGGCTGTGCAAGAGATGGTTAATCTTTCTGATATGGTGGCACAAGAAATTCAATCGGTTTCGACGACGGCTGATCAACAGACGTTAGCGATGCAAGAAATCGCGGCATCAAGTTCTCATCTTGCTGAATTAGCCTCCGACCTTACGGAACAGTCAGCACAGATCCGAACGACAAAGTTGGAAGTAGATACTCCTACGATAAATGAGAAAATTGTTCAGCAAGCGATGGATGAACAAGTAGCTGAACCACATCAAGAGGAACCGAGTGAAGCGTGAACCCGATCCATTTTCATGAGGATCTAAGCATGTTGCGCCGTCGTGGCTGTCATGAGGACAGTGACGACGGCGTTTTTGCTTCCGTGGGATGATATCGCTTTCAGGGTTTTTTCCTGTTATGCTATTCGATGTGGAAAGTTGACGAAAACATGGTGAATGGGAGTGAAGCATATGCATCAAGATCGGTTACGAAATTATGCGCGACTAGCGATTCGTGTCGGTGTTAATCTGCAACCTGGGCAACCGCTGGTGATCGGCTATTGGCACGATCCTGTCTTACCTGAGCATGTAGCCTTTGCAAGACTGCTTGTCGAGGAAGCGTACGAAGCGGGAGCGAGCTTTGTCCATGTTAACTATGGTGATGAAGGATGGCTTCGTCAAACGGTGCAAAAGGGATCGCTCTCATTGTTAGAAGCGAAGTTTCGTGCTGAGGCGGCCTATGTCGAGCAGTTAGCCCAAGAAGGCGCAGCTTTTTTACGGATACCGGCAGGAGATCCTGCGTTGTTTGCAGGTCTCGATGCGACGCGTATCGGCACGGTGGATCGCGTCTGGAATGAAGCGTATGAAGCTTTTAATTTTAAACGGACTAATGGCGATTACAGTTGGTCGCTCGTGTCAGCACCGACAGCATCATGGGCGGCAACAGTTCATCCAGAACTGCCTGAAGATCGTCAAGTTGAAGCGCTGTGGGAAGATATCCTCTTTTGTTCACGCGCAAGTGGTGATGATCCGGTGACTGCTTGGCAAGAGCACTTGACAACCTTGCGTGCGCGTTGTACCAAACTGAACGAACTTCGCATTCAGACGCTCCATTATGAAGGCCCTGGCACCGATCTCACTGTCGAGTTACCCAAGACGCACTTTTTTGCCACAGGGGGAGGTTCGACACGAGAGGGCGTTAAGTACGTATCGAACATGCCGACGGAAGAGGTGTATAGTGTTCCGCTGCGTCATGGGGTTAACGGAAAGGTGACAAGCACGATGCCCCTTAATCATGCTGGTGCTTTGATCGAAGGAATCGAATTAGAATTTGTCGATGGGCGCATCGTGAAGTATGATGCGCAAAAAGGACGCGATGCGCTCGCGCATATCATCGAAGCGGATGAAGGAAGTCATTATCTTGGTGAGATCGCTTTAGTACCCGTCAATTCACCGATCGCAGAACGCGGTGTGCTTTTTTACAATACGTTATTTGATGAAAACGCCTCATGCCATCTCGCGATCGGTAAGGCGTATCCGTTAATTGAAGGTGGGCGTGATCTAGCTCGTAAAGATTGGCTGGCGCATGGCCTTAATGATAGTTTGATGCACGTGGACTTTATGATTGGATCGGATCAACTGGATATCACTGCAACGACGATACAAGGGAAAGTCGTGCCGATTTTGCAAAAAGGTAAATTTGTTCTGGCGTAGGCAAGCGGTAAAGAGAGGGCGGGGTTGACGATGTTTCAACCGGATTTGCTGGCAGGCAAAGTGGTACTGATCACGGGCGGAGGTACGGGACTCGGGCGTACGATGGCACAACGATTCTTGTCACTTGGCGCGCGTGTGGCCATTTGTGGTCGACGTGAGGCAGTGTTAGAAAAAGCGGTCAGCGAAATGAGCGCTTCGACGGCTGATGGTGATCATACGTTCGCTGATCGCATCTTCGCGATGACTTGTGATGTACGCGATCCTGCTTCCATCGAGGCGCTCATCGATGGGATCATCCATCGCTTTGGGCAAATCGATATCCTCGTCAACAACGCAGCAGGTAATTTTATCAGTCCCACCGTGCGCTTATCGCCAAGAGCGATTGATTCGGTGCTCAATATCGTCTTGCACGGTACGGCATATATGACGCTTGAACTCGGAAAGCGTTGGATTGCGCATCAACAATCCGGTGTGGTGCTCAATATCGTGACGACCTATGCATCGACAGGTTCAGCGTATGTCGTTCCTTCGGCGATGGCCAAAGCGGGTGTCTTGGCGTTGACGCGTTCACTGGCTGTCGAATGGGCTCCGTATGGAATACGTCACGTCGCCATCGCACCAGGACCTTTTCCGACAGAAGGCGCATGGTCACGTCTAGCACCTACACCGGAACTTGCCGATCATATGGTAGATCGTATTCCCTTGAAACGGGTGGGTGATCCAACGGAACTGGCTAACTTAGCTTCCTATCTCGTTTCCGATTTTGCTGGATTTATCAACGGAGAAGTGATTACGATCGATGGTGGAGAATGGTTACAAGGAGCTGGCGAGTTTAATGATTTGCGCCATGTCACGGATGAACAATGGGATCATTTACGTGAAATGACGCAAAAGTGATGGTGTACAGGGTGTCAAGATTAAGAAAACTTGACACCGGTGAGTTGTTCTGAGACTTCCCATAGCTTGGCGGAGAGCGCAGGATCACTGGCGAGCTTGGATTGTTTCGCGATTTTAGGCAGGCCTTTGAGTTCGAAAAAACCGTGAGGACCATAGTATTCGCCTTTTCGAGCGTCTGGACTCGTCGCAGCGTACAGGGTAGGTAATGCGCCACTTGCAGCATCTTGCGAAAGAAAATAAAGGGCAGTATACGGGTCGAAGCCTTTGCTTTTGGCTTTGCCCATTTGCGGACCCGTCGTCTGTAGTCCCGTGCGTGCGAAACCAGGATGGGCACCCATGCTCATGAGACCCCAACCGAATTGGTCGCTTTTTCTTTGTAACTCCCTGGCAAAGAGTAAGACGGCAAGTTTCGACTGGCCATAAGCGCGCATGGGACGGTAGTTGCGTTCGCACGGCAGATCGTCAAAATCGATCTTGCCACTTTTGTGAACAATACTACTGACCGAGACGACGCGAGGCGCTTTGGCGCGGCGCAAGAGTGGCAACAAGTTTGCCGTTAGAACAAAATGGCCGAGATGATTCGTACCAAATTGCAACTCAAAGCCATCTTTGGTGGTATGTCGGGTGGGTACAGCCATCACACCGGCGTTATTGATGAGCACATCGATCGGTCGATCTTGCCCAAGAAGGATCTGACTGCATGCCTTGACCGAAGCGAGATCGGATAAGTCGAGATGAATGATCTCAAGTTGGGCGTGATGGGCAGTCGCACGAATCTGCTCTACGGCGCGTTCCCCTTTAGCGATATCGCGCACTGCGATAAGGACGTGAGCACCATGGTGCGCGAGCGCTTTGGCCGTTTCAAAGCCAAGTCCACTCGTTGCACCTGTCACGATCACGCGTTTTCCGGATTGATCGGGGATAGGTTGTACTTGAAAGCCTTGCATGCGTCTCACTCCTTTTTACTCATAATTCATTAAGGACTAGATTGCATAGTCTTGATATACTATTTCAAGGAGAAAGAAATGCAGAAACTACCTTGAAATGGAGAGATTGCGATGTCCAGTCGTCTTCCTGACCTTGAACGACGTATCCTAGCGATCGGCGGCGATGCCGCACATCATGAAGTTTATCATTTTTTACAGCATGGTATCAGAGCATTGCGTGATCTTGAGGCAACCTTGCAACAAGAAATTCTCAAGAAAAAAGAAGAGTTAGAAATGCACACCGTGCACACGGTGATTGATCGCAGCATCACCGAATTGGTGGACATTCTTGAAAAAACGATCGAAGATTGGGAACATCGTTTTGAAAAGTCGAAAAAGAATTTTGCTGACGGTGTCGAATAATCCCGATTTTTCTCGCGCACAGGAAGACGTTTGCGATGGGTCGCAAACGTTTTTTTTTGTTTCCTCCATGAAAAAATGATAGGCTAGTGGCACGAAAGTGGAGGCGCAATCGATGAAGCGACAAGAAAGTAACCGACTCCCCCTTGCTTTTTGGACGATGGAACTCGCCTATGGCTTGGCGATGTGTTTGTCGATCGCGCGTTACTTTGCGATCCGCTTTTATACACAAATGCATACGCAAAGCATCTTAATCAATGGTGCGGTGGGTATTCTCGAACAAGTCTCCTTTGTGTTTGTCGGGCTTTTCTCAGGCCTTGTGATCGACCGTTACGCGCGTAAATCGGTGATGGTCGTGGCGAATCTTCTGATCGCCTTATTCGGTTGGTTGCCTGTGCTCTTTGCGAGTACACGCGAGTTTTTCGTGATGATTCTTATCGTTGATCTGATCCTGTCAGGCATCGCGTTATTTGGCAATGGCGCCGTGCCTGGGTATAAGAAGTATCTCTTAAAAAAAGAATGGCTCGTTCGTGCCGATGGGATCTCGACGATGATCACTTCAGGCGCTTTGCTTTTTGGCATCACGCTAAGTTATGGCGGCTTTTTGTTTTATCACCTTGCGATCACCTGGTTTTTTATCGCCGACTCGGTGACGACATTCGTGTTGGCACTTATCTTACTGCGCTTGCCTAAGGACAGCTTGACGCAAGGGGAAAAACCGGCAGCGCTCACATCGGTTACGCAAGTGGTTGGCGAAATCAAAGAATCGTTTCGACTTTTTGCGAAAAACCCTTTTATCGTGTATTACACCGCGTCAGTCAGCCTCGGCAATGGCGGTTCAGCGATCGTGATGGCGCTGATCTTTGTCTTGGCGGCTCGCGTTGGTTCATTGTCCACCATGTGGCTTCCTGCTATCGTGGTCGGGATTGCGATGATGATCTCAGGTGCTTTATTTTCGTGGTTAGCCAAACGGATCAAGACGATGGTGCTCATCGTAATCGCGGATGTCGGCGTCGCACTATGTATCTTTTTACTGCCGATTCTTTCTTCTGTCACGGCTCTTACCGTGCTGATTGCTTTGTACTTTATCTTATCGAGCCTTTCAACCTCCTCGTATGTTACGCTTCGGATACGTGAGACGCCCGAAGCGTTGCAAGGGAGATTTCGAAGTATCATCGTGCAAGTCAGTTCGATCAGTGAAGTGTTGATCGTGCTATTGGCGAGTTTCTTAGGTTCGCTTTTTCATTCTCTGGTCGTGTCTTTTGCCATTGGTTCCGTGAGTACCCTGATTGGGTTGCTCATTTTTTTGTATGGAAAATGGCGAGGTCGATTTACGTTTACCGATCTCGCGTCCGATTCACAGTGAATGATTGAAGGAGAGACTACGATGACTACGACAAAAGATGCTGCGAAAGCTGCCGATTATACCAAGGAAATAACCATTCAAGCCTCACGGGAGAGCGTCTATCGCGCGCTGACCACCAAGGAAGGTTTGGCAGGATGGTGGTCAGAACAAGTGCAGCGTAGCAAAGATCGATGGCAGTTGTTTTTTCAAGGCCCGAATCACAAGATTGATCTTGCGATCCATGAGACGATCGAAAACGAACGATTATTGTGGCTATGTATCGAGCATTCCGCTTTTCCTGAATGGACAAATACCTGTATGGTATTTCAACTGCTACGGCAAGAAGAGGGCGTTATCGTACAGTTTGAACATCAGGGATTGATGACACGCTGTGCTTGTTACACTTCCTGCGCACAGGATTGGGATTTTTTCTTAGAAAGTCTCAAGACATATTGTGAGACAGGCTCAGGAACGCCTTGGCAAGGATGAAGGATCACGGATAAAACCGCCACTTCCCGGGCGAATGCCACTGAGACCAAGACCGACGATCACAAGCAGTAAAATCAGAAGCGGTGTCGACCAATTGCCTGTGATCGTATGAACGTAACCGATCAAGACAGGCCCGATGCTAGCGATCAGATAACCGATCGATTGCGCCATGCCGGAAAGCTTGGCTGCTTCTTCTTTCGTCTTGGTGCGCAGGCCAAACCACGTAAGCGCCAGACTGATACTCGCACCGCCTGCGATGCCGATTAAGGTAACCCATAGCCAGACGAGTGATGTGACGGGAAATGCGAGCAAACCGCCATACCCCATCAGATACCCGATGACGACACCAGCCACGATACTTCGCTGCCGTGGTAAGGCTGCGGCAAGGATCGGGGTAAAAAACGACGCAGGTAAACTGATAAACTGCATGATCGCGAGCATCCAGCCTGCCGTGGTTGCATTCATACCGCGATCTTGCAAGAGCGTCGGTAACCACGCGGAAGTCGCGTAAAATAAAAAGGATTGCAGCCCCATAAAGAACGTGATCTGCCAAGCGAGGGAAGATCGCCACACGGAATACCTTGCGACATTGTCAGGACGATGATGCTCCTTGTAAAGAGGTAGCCAGAACAAAAATCCGATCCCTGCAAGGAGTGCCCAACTGCCTAAAGAACCTCGCCAGCCAAGCCAAGGAATATTTGCCATCGGGATGGTGATACCTGCTGCGATGGAAGCAAAAATGCCCATCGCGACCGAATACATACCGGTCAATAGACCGACTTGTTGAGGAAAATCGCGTTTGATCAGGCTTGGAAGTAAGACATTGCCGATCGCAATCGCGACACCAGCGAGAAACATACCAAGCAGAAGTAAAGTTGCCGATCCGCTGCTGCGGACGAGGATCGCGATCATCAACAGGAACAGTGCACCGATGAGCACCCGTTCGAGCCCGTAGCGTCTTGCGATCATCGGGGCAAGCGGTGAGAAGATGGCGAATGCGACTAAAGGAAGGCTTGTCATCAGGCCAGCAACCGTTACGGATAATCCGGTTTGTTGTATGATGGTGTTGGTCAGTGGACCGACACCAGAGATGGCAGCACGGAGATTAGCTGCCATGATGATGACATAAAGAGCGCCTAACCAAGCTGTTTTGCGCGATGTTGGCTGCATAAGTAAGACTCCTAAGAATGCGGATGATCGCTTCAGTGTAGCACATGGATACCGTGAAACAAACGAAAAGGAAGTGGCAAATCTTTGTTGCCCGATGCTGTTATCGCCAAGATTGAACAAGAAGCAAGTCGTATAGAACGCGATCAACTCAAAAAAGGCGCACAAGCGCTTAGCGTGCGTTATCAGACGGAAAGTGGCCATGGCAAGAGGCTTGTGACGACGGCTGATGATGCGCTCGCGTATGCGATCATGCGCATGCCTGCGACGTACGGAGCCGTTCGCGCTGCCTTATCAGCGACGTTAGGTTCGGGGATGATCAGTCCTAAGACATTACTCGATGTCGGGGCAGGTACAGGCGCTGCCACGTTTGCGGCGAGTTCCTTGTTTGCATTCGATCAAATTGTCTGTCTTGAGCGTGAAGCGGCGATGCGTCAGACTGGTGAAAATTTTATGGCTGAGGTAGTACCTACATGGCAACAAATGAAATGGCATGCCTTTGATTTGACCACGTCGACCTTGACTGATCACGCCGATCTTGTCATCGCTTCATATGTGCTAAATGAATTACAACCGCAAAAGCGCCGAGAAGCTTGGCAAGCACTTTGGCAGGCGACCGATCAGGTTTTATTGATCATCGAACCGGGTACGCCAGTTGCCTATGCGCAGTTAATGGAAGCGCGAGCTTATTTACTGGCCAAAGGGGCGCATATTCTAGCGCCTTGTCCGCATGAACGTGCATGTCCGATGCTTGAGGGTGATTGGTGCCATTTCACGACACGCATTGCGCGTAGCGCCCTTCATCGGCAAGTCAAGGAGGGAGAAGTGCCGTATGAAGATGAAAAGTTTTCGTATCTTGCTGTCGTGAAACAAGAGGTTAAAGGCGGGGATTTTGCACGCGTCTTGCGTCATCCGATCCATGCCAAAGGGCATAGTAAAGTCGTCGTCTGTGACGAAAAGGGCATCGGACAACTTACGTTCACCAAAAAGCATGGTGAACGCTATAAACAAGTTCGCAAAGCGCATCCTGGGGATGAAATTGGCATGTTTTAATCAAAATCATGAAAATTGGTCTTGCGAAATTTGAACAAATCGTCATACAATAGGCTGTAGTACATATAAACGTATCACTATACCTCTTACCCGTCTATGAATGCGTTATCGTTAAGTATGGATGGTTATCGTTTCGATTTCCCTGTCTTTGACAAGGGTGTTTCTCAGGTTGTCAAAGGAGAGGGCTACCGCTTCACGGAATTGTCTCGATCTTCGTATCTTGGATTTGCTGAATCGCCTAACAGATTCGCGAAGGATGTGGGATTATGGCAGAAAGGACGCAACCCGTGGAAGAAGATAAGTTTTCTCGGTATAGACAGACGATCTGTCGTCTTTTTCTGTCCGATCAATATCGCACTGCGCAAGGTCGTCAAATTCTTTTACGCAAAGCGCGCGCGTTGCATCTCGATCAAGATGCTTGTCGGCAGATGGAGAGGCATCTTTTAGCGTGCTATGAAGATTTTGCGGGTATGATGAACGATCTCGGTATCACGTCACGCGTACTGACGACGTACCAAGAAGAAGAGATGTTTGCTTTTCAAGAAGATCTTGGCTTAACAGATCAAGAGGTTCGAAGCATTCTCGCGAAGATCATTGAAGAAGCGCGTCATAGTCCCCCGCAAAATGATCTGCCGCCGCCCGTGCATGCACAGGCTGAGCAACAAGAAGAGATAAAGGAACAAAGCCGTTCGCAAGAGAAGGCACCGGTAGCTTATACAATCCTCGATGAAGGCGCGATTCGTTTATCCCAAGATGTGGGTCGTACGATTGCAACGATTGAGTCGATGCGCGAAGAAGCCTATCATGATCCAACCATCTATGAAGATTCGCCCGTCTATACGATGTATAAGAAGCACGCGCAAGAAGGAAAGCAACAGTTTTTTGAACGATTTGTCAGACCATCATCGGCAGATACGTTTAATCTCGATAACCTGATGAAATTACTCTCGCTGAGTTTTCGCGCGCTCAATGATTGGGTGCGTGCTCATCAGAAACAGCAGGCTACCATGACCGCAGAAGGTGAGCGGTTTGAAATGGGGCTATCGCATACTCGCTTGGCGGTTCTTATGAAGCGTTGTCAAGAGGCGGCGAGAGGCATTATGTTTCAATCGGATGGCTTATGGGTCGATGATCCTCTCGATTCTTGGTTGATTGAAGATCCTGATTTCGTGCGTGTATTTGAGGCGCCGTATGAGGATAAAGACTTGCAAGGTCAAGTTAGCGAAGCGATTTTAGCGAGTTCCTTTCATGATCAGTTAGGTAATTGTAACGTGCATATTCTGATGTCGACCAGTCGCGAGCTTGAAATGCTGCTCGATGAGCGAATCATTGGCTGGTATCGCGAGATTCAATCGCTGCTGACCGCGGAAGCGGTAGAGAAGCCTTCGGTGCCAAGTCCTATCGAGCTGCCATCGGATGAACACAAGACATTCCAAGAAACAGCGACTTCGCTTTTACCGGATTTTAACCTTGAAAGCGATGCGTCGATCCGCTATGAAGAAGAAAAACCGTCTCCTTTTGCGCAGTCGATGCGTAAAGCGGACCAGCCAGAACCTGATATCTTTGAGATTTTGTTTGGAACGAAGACAGATGCTTCATTGACGTCAAAAGAAGAAGCGCAAGAGCCTGTTGCAGCTCATTCTGAACCCATCCTTGATTTGGTGAAAGGAAACTCGCGCAAAAGCGCAGAGAAAGTTCGACCGGCGTCTAAAGCGAAACAAATGGTTTCCAAAGGTTTGTCGGTATATCAGTATTGGTGAACGAACCTTTGACAATGTAAATAAAAATATTATACAAAGCCTTTACATCCACCTCGAAACGTAGTAGGATAGGACTATAGAGATAAACATCAACAAACGCTCTCATAGACTTGCCCATACGAGGAAGGGTGGATAATTGATGTGGAGGAGTAACCCGAAGAATAACGTCGCCTTGATGACGCTCATCGCTGTGATCACAGCCGTCACATTGACGGCAGACGGTTTTGCATTTGCCGCGATGAAGCCATCGTCAACATGGTCGATGCAAGGTAAATTGTTTGGTAACATCCCTAATGTCACCGTGCGCAATGTACAAGCTGGTGGTGCGCCGTGGGTTGTACAAGGTTCGTATCGTCTTACGTCTAATCATTTTTATGCGACAGGGAAATGGCTTGTCGTTCCCAAGCAAGGTTATATGCAAAATGGCATGATGATTCCAAAAGCCATAGCTGGTACAACGGTTGGTGTGAAATCGGTCGTTGCTGCCATCACCTTTGCCAATGCCAAATCGGTGATTACTGCACCGGTGATGTTATCGAAAAATGGCGATTTCACTTTCAATACGTCGATGATGATGCCTAAAGGTGCTGCCGATCCGGTGATTCTGATCGGGCCTGGCACGCAAAAAGCGATCAAAGTGTGGTTTGCCAGTTCCAATTTCCTGATGGATTATGGCATGGCAAACAACCAAAGCGTTGGCATGGGTGCAAGTTCTTCCATGAACAACGCCATGGGTAGTTCGATGGGTGGTAGTTCTTCTTCCGGGAACGGCTACTGATCCTTTAATTCTTATCGTAGTGGGCGCCTCGCTTGGCTGGAAGCGAGGCGCTTTTGGCGTATTTGCTTTTGGTGTTCAGTGTAAAGAAAGAAAGGTTGTGGCGAATTGGTTGAACGTTGTGGATGGGCACAAGGCGACGTGCTGTACGAAGCGTATCACGATCATGAGTGGGGTATTCCCGTTCATGAGGATCAGAAGCTTTTTGAGATGCTGATCCTGGAAGGTGCGCAAGCAGGTCTTAGTTGGATCACCGTGTTGCGTAAGCGCGCGACGTATCGTGAGGCGTTCGATCAGTTCGATCCGGCGAAGGTGGCGACGTATGGGGAAGAGAAGATCGCAGAATTGCTACTAAATCCAGGGATTATCCGCAATCGACTGAAAGTGCGCGGTACGGTACAAAATGCGAAGGCGTTTTTGCGCATCCAAGAGGAATTCGGCTCGTTCGATCAGTATCTGTGGCGATTTGTGGACGGGAAACCGATCCTTGGCGGCTATGCGACGCTGGCTGACGTACCGGCGAAGACACCGATCAGTGATGCGATCAGCAAGGACTTGAAGAAGCGCGGCTTTACGTTTGTCGGTTCAACGATCATCTACGCGTACATGCAGGCGGTGGGTATGGTGAACGACCATGTCGCCACCTGTTTTTGCTTTCAGAAAAATTAACGTTTTTTTAAAGAAATCTTGACCTAGGCTTCGTGTCATTTTCGTATCGTTAAGAAGCACGTGAAAACAAATTCACGAAATGCGATCGAAAGGATGAGACGAAGTTGGCCAAAAAAATGCTGTTTTCCCTCGCTTCTTGCTTCACGGCACTTGGTGTGCTTGCGACGCCGTTGATCGCAAACGCCAGTCAAGCCGATTCGGCTATGCAATATGCGACCACGACCCCGATCAAACATGTCGTCGTGATTTTTGATGAGAATGTCTCGTTTGATCATTACTTCGCCACGTATCCGCATGCGTTAAACCTACCGGGTGAACCGCCGTTTCACGCGTTGCCTGGCACGCCGACGGTCAACGGTCTCGATCATGAACTGTTGACACACAATCCGAACTTGGATAATCCGAAGCGCTTATCGCCATCGCAAGCGATGACTAAAGATATGGATCACGGGTATCAAGCGGAACAAGCCGCCTTTGACGGCGGATTGATGGATAAATTCGTGCAGTCGACGGGGCACAACAACCCAATCGTGATGGATTACTATGATGGCAATACGGTAACTGGTCTATGGAACTATGCCCAACATTTTGCGATGAGTGATAATTCGTACGGCTCGACGTTTGGTCCTTCGACACCCGGTGCCTTGAACCTGATCGCCGGCCAAACGCACGGCGCTATCCCCTATAACAAGAATTACGCCGAACATGGCACGAAAGTGACATCGATGAACAGCAACCAATATCCGAATTGGGCGCTCAATCAAAACGGCACGCTGTTTAGTGATGTCGATCCTTACTATGATATGGCGTCCAAAGGCCCGACGATTCGCATGGTCGGTAAAAACGTCGGTGATCTCCTCAACGCGAAACACGTGACGTGGGGTTGGTTTGAAGGGGGCTTCGATCATCCGCAAGCGCAAAGCATCAACGTGGGTAATGCGCTGATCACCGATTATATCCCGCATCATGAACCGTTCCAATACTACCAATCCACGGCGAACCCGATGCATCTGCGTCCGACGTCCGTTGCGATGATCGGTCAAACGGATCGCGCGAATCATCAATACGATCTGACCGATTTCTGGTCAGCCGCCAAAGCGAACAACCTGCCTGCCGTCAGTTTCTTAAAGGCGCCAGGCTATGAAGACGGTCATGCCGGTTATTCCGATCCGCTCGATGAACAGCGTTTCTTAGTGAACACGATCAACACGTTGCAAAAATTGCCGACTTGGTCAAGCACAGCAGTGATTATCTCGTGGGATGATTCGGACGGCTGGTATGATCATGTAATGGGTCCGATCGTGAATATGTCCAACGATCCGAGCCAAGATGTGCTCGTCGGACAAGGTAATGCCGGAACGCCGAAAAAAGGCACGTATCTCGATCGTGCCGGCTTTGGCCCGCGCTTACCGATGCTCGTAATCTCGCCGTACGCCAAGCAAAACTTCGTCGATAACACGGTCACATCGCAGTCGTCGATCCTGCGCTTTATCGAAGATAACTGGAAACTCGGTCGTCTTGGCAACCAGTCCTACGACGCGATGTCCGGTACGATCGATAACATGTTTGACTTTAGCGGTAGTACACGCGCACCGAAAGTGTTTTTAAATCCGAAGAATGGTGAAATCACCTCGATGGCGTAACCCGTCCACGGGAAGGAAAGACTCGATCGCACCTCATCCCCATGTGGGGGTGGGGTGTTTTGCCGTGCGACTAGGGAACGAGGAGAGGTTCCACGCTTTGCGGGCGATGATAGTAGTAGCCTTGCGCATAAGCAGCCCCTGTGGTCAGGAAAAAATCCACTTCCTCTTGGCGTTCAATGCCTTCGACGATCACTTGAACCTTTTCCTTATGCCAGTAAGCGATCAGCGCGTGCATCATGTGTTGTCGATACGAATCTTGCTCGATAAAGCGAACGAGTTTCCGATCGATTTTGACAAAATGCGGATGTACGGTCGCTAACGTATAGAGTCCCGAATAGCCCATGCCCAGATCATCGACTGCAATCTGAAAGCCAAGAGCACGCATCGCGTCCATCTTCGTGACCACATCATGTTCACGATACGCATCAAGCCCTTCGCGTTCTGCGATTTCAAGGACGATCTGCGACGGTGAGATGATCAGCGATTTTGCGAGAAAGCGATCCCAATCTTCAGAAAACAGCGTAGAGAGATGCACATTGATAAAGACGCGATGAGCGGGATGATCCGCGTGAAAACGACTGGACGCATAGCGCTGTATACCCAACGTTGCCGTGTGCGTGTCCACTTGAGCCGATTTACCATGCGCACCGACAAACGCATAAAATTGATCCGTCGAGGCAAAGTTATCCGTTAATTGCGGACGATTGAGCAGTTCACAACCATACGCCGTCGTCATCGCCTCGACGATCGAAGACGACAGCGGAACAATCGCCTGCTGAAACGTGGTAAACCGTTGATCCTTCAACGTGAAATCGAGATCCTGCATCCGCAGTTCACACTTCGACTTTTCCCTTCGTGGAAAAAACATGCGGTATTCCTCCTTGCTTACCGATAGATCACTTACCGTACAAGCTAATGCTTTGATTATACGATAGTAAGGTGAAAGAGAAAAAGAGTAATCGGAGTAGGGATGACGTAAAGATCAGTTGGCATGAGGTAGAGCAATCAAGCGATTTGTTTACGCTATAACGTTTAACGTGCATAACGATGTCGTCGACCTCCAATCATGCAAAAATCCCGGGAGGTCGACGACATCGTTAACGCCTTAAGAATCCGCATGGGATAAGGGTTCGCAGCACATTGTTTTATTATCTCCTAATTCATGGATGCTGTAAGCATTCTTTACTTTCCTTGTTTGACGGGCTACAATGGGGTTATTAGTCTGCCTATGAGGGATTGCAATGATGATCGGATCAATCGGTCAGATATCGCGATAGAGTTATTAGCCTGCCTATAAGGGATACAATTCGAAGCAATAATTCGTAAACAAAATTATTTATCTGGAAAGTTTAGTTGTTTATTTTCATAATAAAAAATGTATAAATATTATGATGCTAATGAAGAATTATCATTAGCATTGAACAATTATAGGTCACAATATTTTGAATTATTAATAAATTTTATTAATAATATTATTCGCACTCTTATTAGTAATTCGGAGTATCTCAAGCTGAAACAAATGGTCATATACGTAAACGATGTCATTGACTTGAGCGTATAAAACCAGATGTCCTTTATGGATACACTGGTCAAGCTAAGCAATTATGAAATTGATGTTCGTGAACAAAACATGATTCATGTGATGGTGAAGGTTGGCGTTTTCCTTCACCAAAAGGAGTTAGTCGATTTCGACTTTGCATCACTTCGATTTATCGAAGGAAATGAGAACCTAGTATTTTTAGGCCATATCGGCGTTGGCAAAACGCATTTAGTGACCTCTATAGGCATCGCTGCTGCCAAGAAACGTAGTAGCACTTACTTCATTAAATGTCATAATCTGATTAAGAACGTAAAACGAGCGATGCTAGAAAATCGTTTAGAAGCTAGATGAATGCATTATACTAAGTACAAACTACTCATCATGGATGAGATCGGTTATCTACCGATTGAACCAGAGGATGCAAAGTTATTTTTTCAACTAATTGATATGCGCTATGAAAAACGAAGTACAATTTTGACAACAAATGTGAACTTCAGAGCATGGGATGAAGTGTTTCGTGAACCGAAACTGGCCAACGCTATTCTTGATCGTATCCTACATCATGCGACTGTCGTTACCATTGTAGGTGAATCCTACCTGTTGAAGAATCATCTCGCTAAAGATGATGACTGATTTTGCACATACTTAAACAAGCGAAAGTGTACATGTTTGTGTTGATATTTACACACAACGGGCTGAAGTAAGCTGGTTACTTCTGTGTCAGAATATTGAGACTTACAAATTCACTGATTGGGGTGTATATTCTATTGACTTAGTACCAAGTGGGATGTATATCTATTTTAAGGCTAAATTTTTAAAATCGAATGATATATACATATTTTATTTCGATTTTATTTAAACATAAATTACGATAGTGCTAAATTTCTATATCTGCTTTGGTTTTGTATTTAGCTCATCTTTGACACCGCCTCAGTGCCAGCGCGGGTTTGTAGGGCCAAGTTGGCACCACAAAGCACTTAGCCCCGGGATCGCTCGGCTCCCAGGGCACATCTATTGCTCTTCTTTCTGTTCCTAGAGCTCAAAGGTCATTTGCCCATCCGTTGGGGAGTTTTCCTTCCCCGCGTCCCGTGACTGGTGATTATCATGGATCAGAATCATTTTTGGTGGCTTCTTCATTCCCACGCGCCGCAGCAGCGCCTCCACGATGGGCGGAGGAGGGGGTACGCTCACGAACGTCTTCCCGAGGAACTCGGCTTTCATCGCTTGCCATCGCTGCAGTTCCTTGACCATGAGTTCCCCTGTGTAGCGTTCCTCGTCTAAGGCTTCGAGCCTACTCTTCAGATCCTCTCCTGCTACCTGTTTTTCACGCGCAACCTCCGCGTCCAAGGCGCGGCGGTACAGCACCTGTAGCTCCTGCTCAAACAAATACGCCAACACGCACACGAAGATATGTCCCCGCACCCGCCGCTCATTCCAGTGGTACATCGGCCCGACGTCCAGAAAGTTCTTGATCTGCCGAAATGCCTGCTCGATCCGCATCAGCGTCTTGTAGGACATGACTACCTCGGCCGCTGGCAGTTCTGTGTTTGTCTTGACGATGAATTTGCCGTCCCGCCAAGATTCCTGCAATATCCGCTCCTCTTTGCGCAGATAGGTGAGGGTCGTACCATCGAAATCCACCTCGAAAAACCCGTCCATACCCCGGTGCGTCAGGATCTCTGCCGCCTTGACGATCACACCCTGTGGCGTGATCTTCCGACCGCGTCGCGGAGTCTGCAACCGTTGCGCCAGGTCACTTAGTTCGTTCTCCGCCTCTTCAAGCGCTGCCTTCCGATACGCGGCATCGTGTTCCGCCTTTTTGGCATTGTAGCAAAGAACGTACCGAACCTTCTCCATTAGCCCAGCGTCCTCTACCAGCGGTCGTTCCTCGTTTTGTACCGCTTGCTCCTCATCCTCCACCGCGCTCGCCGGGATCTCCAAATAAGCAAGTTGATCGTACAGGGGAGTGAACGCGGACAGGTCCTGGTATCGTTCCAGCAATCGATCACTCACGATCCGTCCACGCTTATGATACCCGACAATGTATGGATACCCCGCTTCGCAAAGCAGGGTCAGATTCTCCTTCGTGACCATCCCGCGATCACCGACAAAGACACACTCATTGACCGCAAAGTCCCGTTTCAACTGCTCCAGAATCTCAGGCACCGTCTGCTTGTCTGAGGTATTGCCCGGAAACACTTCGTGAGTGATTGGCAATCCTTCTGGCGTCACAAGCAGGCCCAGTTCCACCTGCTCCAGATCGGGCCGATGGGTGCGCGAGTATCCGTGTTTCGCGATGGGGCAATGGTGTCCTGTCACTTGGGTGCTGGTGAGATCGCAGAGGACTAACGTCAAGCGGAAGTTAAGCAAGTCGGTTAAGCGCGCGTAAATTGCTTTTTCGACCTGCGGCTTGATGTCCATGAGCAGATCGAGGGTCCGATAGAAGTGTTGAAGTTGCCATGGCTCCTGATCGCCTTCTGGGAGGTAGAGGTCCGCAAGGGTCTGGAACAAACGGAGTTTGCTTGACGGATCGACCAGACGATTGATGACCATGGCCTGCAGGTAACGGGCGACATCGAAGGTGACTTGGCGGCCGTGCAGGGCCGTTTCGATGATAGACGACATGCCCAACTGATCCCACAAAACTTGCACCACATGCGGAACGCCAAATTGGAGGGTATGTAGGGGCTGCAGGTCCTCGGCGCTACCTAGAGTGCGGTTTGGTAGGAGCGATTCGAGTGTGCGAATGATCTGCTGGATCTCTTTTTCGGAGTACTCGTCAATGTTGCCGAGGCTTGCTACCTGGCGTTTCTTGACGGTCTTGCCGTCGCGATAGGATTCGACGATACGCAGGTATCTGTAGGTCTGACCATTGGGCTTTTTGGTGGTGACAACTTGAGCGTACAAGGGGATCACATCCGTTCATGTTCTCACCCACCATGATACGATATGAATATAATATTGGCAATAAAAAAACTTATACACATGTTGATAAGTTGTACCCACATTTTCGAAAATGAAACGGCCTAAACACGGGAAAAACCGCGAATTGTCGCGGTTGTCTGCCTGTGGATAACTCAAAAAAGGCACTCAAACTGTCAAAGGTGAGCTAAAGGCGTCGTATGCAAAATGTTCCTGTTCCCCGCATGCGCGGGGGTGATCCCCGCACACTACACAACGTGAGGGGCGTGATCAACCGTACCCCCCATGCGCGGGGATGATCCCTATGACGAACGGTAAACGTTTTGACGTTGCTTCTGTTCCCCGCAGGGGAGCCGTACTACATCATTCAGATCGTGGTAGCCAATACGACTTTTATGATTAGAAGAAAAAACTGCGAGAATACGAGATGGCCGGTAGAATGAGCCGCAAAGGCAATTGTTTTGATAATGCGTACATTGCGTCATTTCATAGCATTCTCAAGCGAGTGCTCGTATACTTGGAAAAGTTCGAAACGAGAGAATAGGCAATGAGACGAATATTGTAATACATCGAGGTCTGGTATAATCAGGAGAGAGTTCATTCATCAATTAATTATCTAACGCAGATCTAATTCGAAATAAGATATATTCAATCCAAAAGAGATATGGAAACGGAGCAACAACAGATGTTATATCTCAATGTTAAAATTTATAAATTCACTGTTTTGGGGTGTCCACTTTATTTACTTAAATCATCTGAGCTACTTGTCTCCTGTTGAGTATAATTCAACACACCATAAAAACTTTCTAGTTTAGTGTTGACAATCCAAGTATCATAGAAGCTCCGTTTCAAAAAACCATTTTAGGGTTTATTATCTCCTTTTCGTGAATTAATTGCTGATGATCGAAGTGGTTTAAAATGAAGTTGCCCTAAAACACTCAATCACTCCCTAATTACCTTCTCAATTACACCTCACTCTTTTCAATTCGTTTCGGCAAAGTTACAATAGAAGCTGGAAGAATCAAGCGTAGGGGTGTTGGGGTTGGGCGGTTGCTTCAATAAATGCAGAATTTTCAGAACAAATGTACTTACTTGAATTCTGTGCTATGTCGATGCAAGGGATTACTTTGCTCTTCTTTCCTTTTGCTTCGCCAGTCGAATATCAATTCGCATAACCGGGACGGGGGGACCTAGGTTGGCTACTGTTGATCTTTTGGACAAAATCACACAATTGAGGGATTTAGATAGCAATAATCAGGGATTGGATACGATTATTCCTAGTTATGATGCGTTTATGGTAGAGTGGAAGCGTGCTTTGGGGGATGCGATTGCGGATTCTTCACGAAGGCAACGTGCGCTGTCATTTCTGGAGCAAGGGCTTTCTTTGCGACAGCAATTGTTGGACGGTTCGCTTGTTTTCGATGAGTCTGTCATTCATCTTCTTCAACTGTGGATAGCGGAAAGTCTCGACCAAGAAGGGTTGGTTGCCTTGATCAGTGAACGTGATGGTATGGCAAAAGGGGAAATGTCATTTTCAATTGCCTATGCGAAAGCGATTTTTGAGCATACGGTGCAAACAGCGAATGAAGACAGTTTTATCGCTTTTACCGATGCACAAAGTGTCATTCGCTTCACGCGAAAGTCGACGCGAATTCCACTGCCGTTTACGATTGGCCAGCGGATGGATGATCCGAAGCTTTCGCATACGATCACGGCCAAGACGTGGCGCACGCGGCAACATGTCCGTGAAGAGGGGGATCCCAATCTTTTTGGTTTTCCGTATGAATCGATCGGTTCACCCGTTTTTTGGGAGGATGAATTCATTGGGGTGATTACGGTGGCGATGCCGATCCTTCATCATGAGGAGCTTCGCCAAGGTGTGGACGAACTCGATGGTCAGATCTCGATTCTCGATACGCTGTCGCAAGATCTTGCCGTAGCGGGCACGACGCTTGCGCAAAATGTGGATGCGATCGCTTCGGCGATCAATCATCTGACGGAAAATGCGAAAGCGCTTACGTCGATCAATGCGTTGATCGGTGAGGTGGCTTCGCAAACGAATCTGCTCGGACTCAACGCGGCGATCGAAGCATCGCGTGTCGGTGAACAGGGTCGTGGCTTTGGTGTGGTCGCCGATGAGATTCGTCGTCTATCGCAAACGGTCAAGCAATCGTCGCAAGAGGTGGAGGATAAAGTCGAGCAGATCACGGGGGAAGTGTTGGCCGTACAACGCTCGATTCAAGAGAGCATGGCCAGTTCGGAAGAACAAGCGGCACAGCTTCAAGAGCTATCTGCGACGGTGACGGGGGTTCGAACGATCGCCGATGGACTGACGAAACTTGGCTAGAGCGTCGAGGCAGGGTGGCGGTTGTCCCATGTGACAGATCACCTCCATCATCTGCGCTACAAACCTTTTTTGCCTCTACATAAAGTAAGAGCAAGAAAGGGGGTGTACAGTATGATGGGAGCGTTTCTCGCCTCACATCTCACGCCAGGTCAAGCGATCACGGTGTATGAAAACGGTACGGTGATCTCGACGGGTGTGTATATCTCATCGGCCGATCAGTACCTTGTCTGGGTACCGACGGGTGGCACGCGCCAAGTCTTGCATTTAGGTGACGGAATCAGCGTCACGTTCTAAATCGTATTGAAGGGTAAAAGGCACGAGGGGGTCGACAACCTTTGTTGCCTTTTTTTATGGTTGTGAATGGTCGTGCAAAACGATGGCGATGCCGGTGATCTCTTGGTAGCAGACACCGGAGGCGTGTTCAGGTCGCCAGATCAGAAAGGAACCTTGCGTCGCAAGGAAAATACCGCTGGTGGCTGTGCCTACGTTCGTTTGTACTGTAATCGGGTCGCCCGCTTGGATTTTGGCTTCAAGAAGTTCACGTAATGTAATCGTCGGTGAGGATGTCGGTGTCAAACGTGCTGATGACGTGAGAAAACGTGGTGAGACTGTGGGCTTTGGTGCGCTGCGTTTATTTTTCGTTTGAACGCTTGGCATGCTTTTGATGCGCCACCTTTTTGGATACGGTATGATGCTAGAGAACAACGATGTGGGGGGAAGGGTAGTCATGACGACATCCGTCACTTTCTTGGGAACGAGTGATGCACAAGGTGTGCCGCGAATCGCTTGTTCGTGTGAAGTTTGCGAAGATAGCCAACAAGTTCGCACGCGATCGAGTCTTCTCGTGATGATCGATGAGGAGACGATCTTGATCGATGTGTCCCCCGATTTTCGTCATCAATTTTTACAGTATGGTGATGCTAAGCGACTGCCGACGCACGTCTTGATCACGCATGCGCACAATGATCATATTGCAGGGCTTGGTGATTATAGTGATCTGTGCTATTGGCAGCAGCTATCGAGTACATTGTATGCACCACCTGAAGTTATTGAGACACTCGAAAGACGCTTTCCTTACATTCAGCCACAACGCGGCACGGCGATGGTGGGTACGCGGGAAATGATGATGAAGGATGTGTCGATCACGTTTCACCCGGTGTCGCATGGGTATAATGGCATGGCGAATGCGATCGTTTTTACCCATGATACGTTCAAGTGGGCGTATTTGCCCGATTCTTTTCAACTTACTATGGGGCAAAAGCAGCCGCTGTATGGGTGTGATCATCTGATCATGGGTACGTCGTACTATCATGAGACGCATACGCCAACCGCCAAACGCTCTGTCTATGATGTGCAAGAGGCTGTCGAGTTAGCCAAAGAACTTTCGATCCCAAAAGTCACGTTCACGCATCTTTCGCATGCGGTCGATCGCTTTCGTGATGGGGAGTATATCCCTTCGCATGCGCAATTTGCCTATGATGGCAAAACGATCGTGATGGGCACGTGATTTTTTTGCATAAGGCAGCGTGGTGCGGCGCAAACTGTAGATAATCTCTTGAAGGGGGTATCTACCTTTGCCTACATCCACAGCAAGATTTGGCGCTCATGAACTGATCGCCATCCAAGAAGCGCTGTCCACGAAGCAAGCGAATATCGAAGTGCTGTCGTTTCTCGCCAACGAAGTGCAAAATCAACGCTTATCGCGGATTCTTGAACAGCAAGTGCAGGCGATTTCGCAACATTACGCGCAAGGATCGCAGATCGTACAAAATCAACAACGCACCAATCCTGCTTCGCAAGGTAATAACGCTTGGCAGAATCAAGGCGCGTATGCTTCGTCGTATTCGTCACAAGTGCAACCGAAATTCGGTTTTCAAAATACACCGAACGCCAATCCTGCGCAGCGTTCTTCGCAAATTGCACCTTCTGAACGTGCCGTCGCTACTGTTGCGCTGAATATCCACAAATTTGGCGCTGTCGCATGGACGACGCTCGCGTTAGAATGCACCAATCCTCAACTTCGTACGTACCTGATGCAAGGTGCGCATCTATGCGATAAGATGGCTTATGATATCTGGAGTTTCCTCAATCAGCAGGGGTATTATCAAGTGCCGACCTTTGAACAAGCGACGGAACAAGCGATGATGCAGTCCTTTGCGCAACAAAGCGCGATGAACTATCCGTCGCATCAACCGTCCACCTATCAATAAGCATACGAAAAAGGACGCATAGCGCGTCCTCTTGCAGGCTGTCGGGATTATCTCCGGCAGCTTTTGCTTTATCCCATATAATTGCCACCATTGACGAAAAAGGATTGTCCAGTGATATAACTCGCTTTGTCGGAACATAGGAATTCGACCATCGCAGCAAGTTCGTCCGGTTGTCCGATGCGTTGCATCGGGATCGACGCTTCTAACGTCTCGCGCACGGCAGGATCGTGCAGAGCAAAGCGTTCCATCACTTCGTCCGTCTCCATATAGCCTGGCAACACACAATTGACGCGCACATGCGGTGCCAGTTCAATGGCCGCGCATTTGGTGAAAGCAAGGATGCCCGCTTTTGCCGCGCAATAGTTTGCGCCGTTGCGCCGTCCGCGTAGAGCTGTGCTCGCCGATATGGTGATGATATTGCCTGCGATCTGGCGTTCGATCATCGTTTGCGCCACTTTTTGCGTGCATAAAAACGTTCCTACCAAATTCACATCGACGACGCGAGTGAAATCTTCGACGCTCATCGTAAGGAATGGACCATCGCGATTAAGCCCTGCATTGTTCAATAACACGTCGATGCGATCTTCCAAGGCAAGCGTCTGTGTGATCAGGCGATCGACGTCCGCTTCGACGCTCACATCCGCTCGTAGCGCTGTCGCTTTCCCACCGTTTTGGCGAATGGTCTCGACGACGCGCTCTGCCTCTTCTTTTGTCGTACGGTAATTGACGATGACGTGGTAATCGTTGTGGGCAAAGCGATAGGCCATGGCTTCGCCAAGTC
>JABEUY010000101.1 GCA_013044175.1 Bacilli bacterium | reverse complement strand
GGGGAAAGCTATTCGGGAACGCACTTCTTACCGCATCGCATCATTGAGCGGGAATCGGTCTTCACACGTTCTTACGATTCGTCGTAAGGACGAAGTGATGCCATCATTTCGCCACATACTTTAAAGGGGGCAATATCTAGATGATGAAAAAAAGCACCATGGCTGGCTTCGCAGTTCTCGCCGCAGGCGTAGTAACCTTAGCCGCATTTCAATCAGCAGGCACAGCACCGCAAGCAGCAGCACCTGTTAAGAAGGGCGGAAAGGTCGTCACCATTCAATGGGCTGCCTCTCCAATCGCACAAACTGGCGTTCGCGCTGATTTAATTAGTTTATTCGAAAAAACACATCCCAATATCAAAGTACAACTCATCTCGCAATCCACCAACACCGATACAAACCGTGCTTCCTTAATCACGCAAATCACAGGCGGTTCTGTCACACCTGACGTCTTCATGGGTGACGTGGTATGGCCAGGGCAATTCGCAAGCGCAGGTCTTGCACTTCCATTAAACGGAAAGGTTTCACAAGCGTTCTTGAATCACTTTGCCAAAGGTCTTGTCGCTGGTGCTTCTTATAAAGGCAAAGTTTATGCTTTACCATTCTTTATGGACTCGGGCTTCTTATACTACCGTAAAGATTTGTTGACCAAAGCTCATCTTCCTGTGCCAAAGACATGGGAACAACTCGTCAGCGATTCCAAAACGCTTCTCAAGAAAAAACTCGTCAAATACGGCTTCGTCTGGCAAGGTAATTCTTACGAAGGTTTGACATGTGACTGGATGGAATACTTAACCGATGCAGGCGGTCAAGTCTTTAACGCACAAGGCAAAGCGGTCATGAATTCGCCAGCTGCTGTGAAGGCTCTCACCTTCATGCGTTCGTTGATCACTTCCGGCGTATCACCAGCCGCTGTATCGACGTATCAGGAAGCACAAGCGATGAATGCATTTAACGATGGTCAAGCCGCCTTCTTACGTAACTGGGACTACGCTTGGTCTAACTCGCAAACACCGAGCCAATCGAAAGTCGTCGGCAAAGTTGGCGTCGTTCCGCTTCCGACTTTTGCAGGCAAAGGTGGCACAGGGTACGCAACGATCGGTGGCTGGGACCTTTATGTCAATCCACATACCAAACACGTCCAACAAGATCTAACCTTCATCGAGTGGATGACATCCAACCAAGCACAAACCGTTCTTGCTTCAAAATATTCAGAAATCCCGACGGATGCAGCTGTCCAAAACAATCCTGCTGTCCGCGCATTAAACCCGGTACTTGCGATCGTGAACAAAACACATTTAATCGCTCGTCCGAGCCAAACGCCAAACTATGCACTTGTCTCGAAAGATATCTACACGAATATCAACGCTGCACTCGCAGGGCAAATGTCACCGAAATCGGCGCTTGATACCGCAAACTCCGGACTACAATCGGCGAATAGCGGCTCATCACTGTAAGTTTTGCATTACGATTGTGAGCAACAGGCGGATACCCTCCGCCTGTTGCCTTTCAAGAGGGGGATAAGACATGCGCGTCAGCAAGCTAGAGAGAGGCAATGCGATTGCAGGTTATCTGCTCATCGCGCCAGCGATGCTCGTAATCGGTCTCGTCACCATTTTTCCCATCCTATATTCCGTGTGGATGAGCCTGAATCATATCCAATCGACGGTGAATGGCTTTCAATTTACGTTTAATGGCCTTACAAACTATGTGAAAATTTTTAATTATCAGCCTTTTTGGCAAGCACTCGGCTTTACCACCATGTACGCGATCGTCACCGTCTTTATCGAGTTGGCACTCGGTTTACTTGTCGCCCTCGCATTAAACCAACCGATCAAAGGTCGCGGTATTGCTGTTGCCGTCATGTTGATACCTTGGACGCTTATCACCGTAATCTCTGCCCAGATGTGGCATTACATCTATGAACCTACATTCGGTGTACTCAATTATATTTTGATGCAACTCCACATCATCTCATCGCCCGTACTTTGGCTCGGCCAAGCACAATTAGCTACGGTCTCCATGATGGTTGCCGATGTCTGGAAAACAACACCTTTCGTCACGTTAATTCTTCTATCAGGTTTACAATTGATTTCCAATGATCTTTATGAAGCGGCCAAAATTGATGGTGCTTCGAACTGGCGTGCTTTCTGGCGAATCACGTTTCCGCTTCTTCGCCCAAGCATTGGGCTGGCTGCACTCTTTCGCATTTTACAAGCGTTTGGTCTTTTTGACCTTCCTTTCGTACTTACAAGTGGTGGCCCCGGATCGAGCACCACACCAATCGCCATGTTGACGTTCCAAGTTCTTTTTAACATGGACAAATTCGGTCCGGGTACTGCGATGGCCGTAACGACCGTTGGTATCGTCATCGTGCTGGCTCTTATCTTTATCAAAGCATTGCGCACGCAAGTTGGGGAGGTGGAATAGATGACAGCAAAATACCGTTTATTCGGGCGGAAAAGTATCGGCTATATCGTGCTGATCGGCATGCTGTTGATCATCGTGGCCCCATTTTATTGGATGGTAATCACCTCTATAAAATCTTTCATGTCGATCATCTCACCGACACCGTCTTTAGTGCCTCATCATCCGACGCTGATGTGGTACCAAGAGGCTTTCTACCAATTTGGATTTGGACACTATATCATGAACAGCCTCATCGTCTCCATCACTTCGACATTGATCGTTATGATCTTAGCGGCTTTGGCCAGTTATGCCGTCGCTCGACTACCGATTCGTGGCAAAGCGCCGATCATGGTATTTTTACTGATGATTTCCACGTTCCCACAAGTCGGCGTCGTATCACCACTTTATATCGTGCTTCAGCATCTCGGTTGGTTAAACAGTTATCAGGCGTTAATCATTCCCTATACCGCCTTTAATCTACCCTTTGCCATCTGGGTCATGCGTACGTACTTTGCCGGTATCCCCAAAGAACTCGACGAAGCAGCTCGCGTCGATGGAGCCAGTGTCTTGACAACGATATTTCGCATCATCTTGCCACTTGCGACACCAGGGCTATTCACCGGGGCGATTTTTACCTTTGTGGCTTGTTGGACAGAGTTCTTCTTTGCTCTCGTGTTCAACTCTATTGACGCCTTTCGCACGATTCCTGTCGGAATCGCCCTCTTTGGTGGTCAATACACGATTCCATATGGTACGATGTTTGCAGGATCGACCGTCGCTGTGCTGCCGATCGTCATTATCGTCTTGATCTTTCAAAAGTGGGTTGTGGCAGGACTTACAGCAGGAGCAGTCAAAGGCTAATCGCAGTGACTCCCCCTTGTCTATTGTTGCGACCTGTAGCAGGAGGGAATCACTGTGTCCGACAAAAGCGGACAGCAAGCACTTCGCCGCGGAGCCTCATCCATGGTTTCTGCGGTTTTTATTTCGCGCTTGCTCGGCATTTTACTCATCGTACCGATGCAAAATATCATCGGCGAATATGCATTAGGCTTATACGGACTCGCTTATCCTCTATACACGATCATGCTCACCGTCGCAACGGCTGGCTTTCCGATCGCCTTATCAAAATCGATCAGTCAATTAACTGCGAGAAAGCATTATAAAGAAGCGAACCAGACGTACTTTATCATCGGTCGTTCGCTTTTTCTTTTTGGTATTCTCGCGTTTCTTGTCATGTGGTTTGGCGGACCGTATTACCTTTCCTTAAGTACACCAAGTCCAACGATCGTTCATGATGCGATTCCTGCGATTCATGCTTTAGCACCTGCCTTGCTGATCCTTCCACTCATGAGTGCTCAACGTGGTTTTTTACAAGGCAATATGCGCATGGAACCCTCAGCACTCTCGCAAGTTATCGAACAGATCATTCGCGTTGCCACCGTACTCGTTGGACTTTTCATCGGTCTTTCTTTGCACCTCTCTCCCTCACTGATGGCAGCCATCGCTACCTTTGGCGCGACGACAGGCGCCATCGGCGGTTTTCTGCTCCTTTTGTATTCCGTAAAGAAATTACGTAAAGAACTCCAACTAAAAGGCCGATTAGAACGAACACCGCATCTGCGGTCTTCACACGTTTTACGTAAACTCGGTATCTATTCGCTACCTATCGTCTTAGGAACGCTCGTCTTACCGCTTTCCCAATCGATCGATGTCTTCACCATTCCCCGCGAACTGATCGCAGGTGGTATGTCCAATCACATGGCAACCGCTCAATTCGGTCGCTATACGCAAGAGGCTTTGCGACTTATCCAACTCCCATTATCTTTCGCTACTGCGATCGGTTCCGCTGTCATGCCCTCCATCACAAGTGCCTTATCACAAGGTCAATTTCTCGATGCGAAGCGACGCCAGCATCAATCCCTCAAAATGACGGCGTTTATCATGCTGCCAACCGCCGTGACTTTTGGCTTTCTCGCTTCACCGATCGACATCATGCTTTTCAAAAGCGCCTCGGGATCCACGTTGATCCTTCTTGCTGCCATCATGAGCCTCTTTAGCGGCCTCGAACTCGTCACTACTTTTATCTTGCAAGGTCGTGATCACTTTTATCGACCCGTCTATCATATGGCCATCGGCATGATCCTCAAATTGATCGGCAACATCGTATTGATTCCGCTTTTAGGTATCAACGGTGCTGCGATTGCAGGTATCATCGGCTATGCCGTTTCTTCTTGGTTAAATATGGGCACCATACGTCAAGTCAGTGATGATGCCGTCTCTGTCCCCAAACTCACTTGGCGTACAGTGACAGCTTGTATCCCCTTAGCCTTATGGCTCTATCTGCTCAACCACCTTGTGTTCACCTATGCATTGACGCTATCGTCGCTTGCTAATCGTTGGGTAGCCCTTCTTGCCGTCATCATCGGCATCGGCATCGGCGCTCCGATCTACTTAATCGCAGCGATCTGGATAAAAGCGATCCAGCCAAGCGAGCTCTCCTCGCTTCCCTTGATCGGCAGACGAATCGCTCGCTTTTTGCAGTAGGATTACCATACATGGAGTTGTGTTTTTTTCGCCAAACGCAATAAGCCATCATAACGCTTTTCTGCTGCGATCAACAGATAGATGCTTTCATCAATCGCCTCTGCACCCGTTGCCCTTTCAAACTGTTTCCAAGCTTCGTGCCAAGCGATTCGCGCATCATCGATCGCGATAAGCAATTGTTGATGTTCAAGAACGACAGGATCTGTCTTATAACCGAAGTGCCAGTTCCCTATCATCAACCCTACCCCCATCATTTTCGATGATAGAGTATAGTGATGAGTCGTCTTTTTTATGTACAAAAATACAGACAAAAAAAGCCCGATCAAATCGGGCGTCGAAATTCTAAAGCTCGAGACAGTGTCGCTTCATCCGCATAATCTAGGTCGCCACCGATCGGAATACCATGCGCGATTCGCGTCACGGATAACGTCTCAAATGGTTTAGCAAGACGAGCGATAAAAGTCGCTGTCGCCTCCCCCTCCATCGTCGAATTGGTCGCAAGAATCAATTCTTTCACCGATTCTTCCGTCAATCTTTGCAACAAAGAGCGAATCTGTAATTCGTCAGGTCCGATCCCATCCATCGGTGACAAAACGCCACCTAAAACATGATACAGACCATGATATACACGCATACGTTCTAAAGCCAACATGTCTTTCGTGTCTTGAACGACACAAATCATACTATGATCTCGCATCGGATCAGAACAGACCTGACAAAGCGTCTTATCCGTCACGGTAAAACACGAAGCACACAGCATCAGATCAGACTTGCTACGAAGGAGTGCATTAACTAACTCCCTCACTTCGCCTTCTGGTGCGCCGATCAAATGAAAGGCGAGACGCTGCGCCGATTTCGGTCCGATTCCGGGAAGTCGTCCAAAGGCTTCGATCAAGTTAGCTATCGGTAATGGCAACAAATCTTGCATTAGAACAACCCAGGAATATTAAAGCCTTTCGTGTATTTACCCATATGTTGCTCAGCCATATCAGAAACTTTCTTCGCTGCATCATTGATCGCCGTCAATATAAGATCTTCCAACATCTCAACATCATCTTTATCAACCACGTCAGGATTGATTTTGATACTTTGCACGTGATGGTGACCGTTCATCTCGATTGTCACACCTTGACCACCAGCCGTACCGGTGACGGTCATCGTTCCCAACTCTTCTTGCGCTTTAGCCATATCTTCTTGCAATTTCTTCGCTTGTTTCATCAAGTTGCCCATGTTTTTCATCCCGTGCATCTCCTTTATTCTTCCACAATGATAACGCGATCTTCGCCAAACAATTCTACCACGTTTTGTACCCACGCCTCACGACTTTTTGTCGCAGTCTCAGTAGATTCTTCGACTTCTTGCGACCAGTTAAGTTGCTTGAAACCTTCTTCCGTGATCGCACGAAGGGTTGTTAGATCAGCAATTCGCTGCTGCATAGCGTTCTCCACAAGAGAACGAAAATTTTGCATAACGGTCGTCGCATGAACTTCACTTTTGACCGTAACGATCACTTGATGATGTTGAACGAGCACAGGTTGACTGCCAAACAACCAAGCCTTTGCCTGCACACTTTGCGCACGAAGTTCCTCGAGGATCTCGCCCCACTTCGCTTGTAACGAGGTCAATAATACTTGCTCCTCATCATTCATCGGATGCACGGTTAGCGAACCTACAAACTTTTGCACTTTTGGCTCGACTTTGAGTTCAACCTTTGGTTCAGCTTTTTCCATCGCCATCGAACGCTCAACAGGACGTGTCGGGGCAGGTGCAGAGGTAGATGCGCGCTTTTCACGCGGTATCGTGTCGACAGTATTTGCCACAAAACCTTCGATTTTCGTCTCAAGCGCTTGGATGCGCGCTTGAAGTCGTGCGATCTCCCCTCGATTCACCGCTTCTTCTTGCATCAAAGCAAGTAACGCCACTTCGACATAAAGCCGCGCTTGCATCTGATAGCGTAATTCCGCTTGGAGTCCGATCAACCGCTCACCAAACACGATGATTTCACTGACAGGTGCCGATTTGACGACCACAGCAAAAGCAGGATCATAGCGCTCTCGATTCTGAGCATCTTCAAGCGCAACAGCATGCACGTATAAGATCGCATCACGCGTATACGCGATCAAATCTGCAATCAACTGCAAAGGCTCCACGCCTGCCTGCCAAAGTTCAGCAAGCAGCGACAACAACGTGACATGCTCTTTATGAAGCACACTGGAAAAAAGCTGTCCCAGTCGTTCACTGGCCACACCACCTGTGACTTGTAAAGCAACATCGAGCGTCATGGTACCGTCGCCAAAAGAACGGATCTGATCAAAAAGCGACAGCGCATCACGCAAGCCACCTTCTGCCGAACGGGCGATAAACCAAAGTGTCGCATCATCGAATTGACAATCCTCGAGCGATTCTCCCACTTCGCGCAGACGTTCGACGATCAACTCTGAAGACAAGCGATTGAGATCAAAACGCTGACAACGTGAGACGATCGTCGCCGGGATCTTATGAACTTCTGTCGTCGCTAAAATAAACAGACAATAATCAGGTGGTTCTTCCAACGTTTTTAGCAAGGCATTAAAAGCTTCCGTCGTCAGCATGTGAACTTCATCAATGATATAGACTTTATGCTTAACTTCCGTCGGCGCATAACGAACCTGCTCCAACAAACTGCGTATCTCATCAACACCGCGGTTTGAAGCAGCATCCATCTCGACGACATCCACCACGCGCCCCGTAGTAATACCCACGCAAGCGGGACATTCATTACACGGTTCTACACCCTTAGGTTGTTCACAATTGATCGCTTTAGCAAGAAGTTTTGCGAGCGTCGTTTTCCCCGTACCGCGAGGCCCCGCAAACAGATAAGCGTGCGCCAACTTTTGATGAGTAATCGCATTTTTTAAGGTCGTGACGACATGATGTTGACCTACGACATCCGCGAACGTCTGAGGTCGCCATTGACGATATAAAGCTAGATGTGACATAAGTTTCACTCCACAAGACAAGGCATTAACCAAACAGAAGCCGTCGTACCTTTTCCTTTATAAGCGATGCGTAGCTCACCGCCAAGATCCATGACGATCCGTTGCGCAATAGAAAGACCCAAACCGAGGTGTCCAGCTTTCGTCGTATAAAACACATCAAAAATTCGATCGATCATATAATAAGGAATCCCCGAACCTTCATCGATAATATCCAAGCGCACTTTGCGCAACGTACGATCATACACCGTATGAATCGTTATCACACCGCCAGCCTCCATGCTTTCAATCGCATTGAGAAAAAGATGATCAATCAACAAGGTGAGTTCTGTTTCATCCGCTTCAATCAGAAATAGCGTCGCATCTTCCCATCTTACCTCGATTCGTTGCTCTATGCATATTTCCCTGCGATTTTGTAGAACATTGCGGATGATCTCAGAAAGAGAAAGTCGCATTTTCTTCCAAGGAATCGCACGAGCAAGAATAAATAACGGATCGATCACGTCATAGATCTGTCGCAACGCATACCGAATCAGTTCGAGATACACCTTGCTTTGTGTCTCATCAACAGGATGAATGGGATCCTCAAGAATATGCAAAAAACCCATCACGGAAGTGAGGGGATTACGAATCTCATGCGATATGCCTGCCGCCATCCGCGCGATGACATCGATCTTATCCAGCGTCACCTTACGCGCATCGACTTGTTGCGAATCAAAAAGCTCACGCAAAACAAAAACATAGCCAAGATCCTGATCTACCTCTCGGATCAACATGGCATCGACCAAAAGATCGATCGGTCGCTGATTTTTTTCAATGACAAGACGTTTTCCAAGATACGAAGAAGGACGCATCAAACTGTACTCAACAAAGGTACGCAAAGCGATTTGATCTTGTAATACCAGAACGAGCGAATTGCCAGAGCATATTGAATTTACGCAAAATAAAGAACAAAAACGATCATCCCATGCGATGATCGTGCCATCGAGATCGCACACAACATGAGCGACAACGCTTTTGAGTTCCTCGATCTTTTGTTGCGCAAGTTCCTTCGTCAGTCGCTTGGCTGCGAAGGCTGATTCTTCAGTTCCAACACGCTCGTCCGCCATGATAGTCTCCTTTAAAGACATGTATGACGATCATTGCATATCCATTGATGTAAAGTTCCATCAGCATGACGCTCAGCACTGCCTAACCAGGTGAAACTGCGGCACCCGGAGACATCCCTTAGTGCTGCTTCCGTCAGGATCTGACACG
>JABEUY010000100.1 GCA_013044175.1 Bacilli bacterium | reverse complement strand
TTGCCCTTCCCTTTTCTCAAAAGCAAAAGAAGAGAGATCCGCTAACGTTTCATCAAACACCTGATCGAGCAAAGCCTGTAGCGTACCTTCATCCGCTTCGATCGCCTCAACATCTTCTCGCTCATCAAGACGCTGCGCTTGATGAAACGCAAGATCATGAATAACATTCACTTGACTTGGAAGTCCCTTGCGTGTCATCGCCACGTCGATTTGCGCTTGCACAAAAGCATAAAGAGCCGTTTCACGATCCATGATCAACGCGATCGTTTGCAGCGTGATCAAGGGAATAGCATTAAGAAGCTGGAAAAGATGCGCGATGACAGGCTGGATATAATATAAACGACGAACGGCAAGTGATAACGATTTATCAACCGAAAGCGTATCGACTTGTCCAAACTGCTTTACGGCATCTTTCACCGATTGCGAAGCGATTTCTGGCGTAAAATACCGCAAAAATTCTGCGATGGTCACCACCAGCGTAGAACTCGGTGGTGCATAGCCGATAGCATCCACCTCTTCACAAAGACGCATAAAACGAGCCTGATCGATCACGATCCACATACGATCTTCCAGAAAACGGGCAAGAGAAAGCCAAACGGTCGTAAAATCTGCGCTTACGATCGTTTCATTTTCTTGGCTTATCTGATAAGACGCATCGGAGGATACGTAGTCTACTTTCAACCACGCTCCGTCATCAGAACGATAACAAGCTAGCGACTCGATAATACCTGAGTTTTTGCGATCCTCTTGAAAGGCTAGATCAAGAACGCCATAATCCACGTTCAATCACCGTTCCACCCTTATTTCCACATTATCGATCAGACGCGTCGTACCGACATACGCTGCGATCGCAATCAGCACATCTTTCTCCGGTTCGATGCGATCGATCGGCGAAAGAGTACGATCATCGACGATCGAAAGATAATCAAGACGAACACCAGGCGCTCGATCGATCTGTTCCACTGCTTGTGCGATCAATCGCGACGCGTCAAATTCTCGATGTACGAGCACTTTTTGTTCCAGTGAGACAAGCGTATCATGCAGGATCAACGCCGTGTGCCGTTCCTTCGGTGAAAGATACGCGTTACGCGAGCTTAACGCTAAGCCATCTTCTTCGCGAATGATGGGACAAGGGACGATTTCAAGATCGAAAGAGAGATCTTGCACCATCTGGCGCAAGATACGCCATTGCTGCGCGTCTTTTTTCCCAAAGTAAGCGTAATTCGGTGAAACGATCGCAAACAATTTCGCGCATACTGTACAAACACCGTCAAAATGGATCGGACGCGAGGCGCCACAAAGATGTTCACCCAAACGATCGACATGCACACGCGTGAGAACGGTTGGTTCTTGCCCGTACATCGTCGCAACGGTCGGGGTAAATACGATGTCGACGCCTAGCCGTTCGCATAAGGCAAGATCACTTTGCAAATCGCGCGGGTACTTATCCAGATCTTCGTTAGGACCAAATTGTAACGGATTCACAAAGATCGAAACGACGACAACTTCATTTTGCGCGCGCGCTCTTTCGATTAAAGAAGCATGTCCAGCATGGAGATAACCCATCGTCGGTACGAATCCGACTCGCTTGTTCGTATCACCATCATGACGTAAAGCTGCTAAGGTCGCTTTGCAATCACTTATTTTTTCAACAACATACATCATGATTCACCTCGAAACCCCGTAACTTCATCATCATAACGATATCTTTCATTCGGAAACGTTCGGCTTTTTACCTCTTCGCGATACGATGCGATCGCGTCGACAGCCTGCGTCCCAAGCGAAGCATACGACTTGACGAACTTTGCCGTCTTTTGCATCGTAAACCCTAACAAATCATGAAACACGAGCACTTGACCATCACAGTCTTGCCCTGCTCCGATACCGATCGTCGGAATCGTTAAGCGCTTCGTGATCTCTGTCGCAACAACCGTAGGTACGCACTCGATCACCAATAAAAACGCTCCTGCTTGTTCGATCTCGAGCGCTTCATCGACCAAACGTGCCGCCGCCTTCTCTTCTTTCCCTTGCACTTTAAACCCGCCAAATTGTAAAACGGATTGCGGCGTCAACCCGATATGCCCGCACACGGGGATGCCCGCTTGCACTAACGCGCTTACGTGAGGCGCGATCGCATGACCGCCTTCAAGTTTTACCGCATCGGCAAACGCTTCTTGCATCAAGCGACCTGCATTTCGTACGGTATCTGCAGGCGTCTGATGGTACGTGATAAAAGGCATATCGACGATCATCATCGTATCGGGCGCACCGCGTCGAACCGCTTTTGCATGATGAACCATATCGTCAAGCGTCACGGGAATGGTCGTATCGTACCCTAACATGACATTGCCTAAGGAGTCTCCAACCAAGATCGTATCGATTTGACCCGCTTCGACGAGGCGAGCTTGCGTGTAATCATACGCCGTTACCATCGTAATCGGCATGCCCGCTTTTTTCTTAGCCGAAAGTGTTAAGACCGTTTCCTTCTTTCGCTGTTGCATGGCGCTTCCTCCTTACTGATCGATTTGCATCACGATTTCTCCGCTGATTAACGTTACACTTTCCCCGTTCTCTTTTTGTAAAAAAAGAGTACCTTCTCGATCGATCTTCGTCACAACGCCCTCGTGCCTATGTTCCCCGACGTGAACCGTAACTCGTTTGCCAATCGTCTCACACGAGGCGATAAATTCATCATAAAGGTCATGAAAACGTTGACCTTGCAGGACATCGACGTACGTACGATAAATCGCTGCGATCACTTCACCAGCCAATGCACTGCGATCGATCGGACGTTTTACAAGCTCGATTAATGACGTAACACGCGACTGCAAATCTGGCTCAAATTCTTCTTTTCTGGTCAACACATTCATACCGATACCGAGAATCAAGCGATTCGGGTATTTGGCGCGACGCTCGATCAAGATACCCGCTATTTTTTTACCATCCACTAACAAATCATTCGGCCATTTGATCGCTACATCCAGATCAAGATACCACAAGAGCGCGCGGCGAACGGCCAGTGCCGTAAGAAAAGGCCAATCCTGCATGACGGCCGCCTGTTCATCAGAAAAAGTAAGGCCAACAGAAAGCATCAAACCTTCACCTTTGCGAGAAAACCACGTTCTCCCTCGACGACCACGCCCTTGTTGTTGAAATTCAGCACATAGCGCGACAAAATTCGCCTGCTCCTCTTGTTGACATAAGGCAAAAACGCGATCGTTTGTCGATGTCACTTCGTCTTCAAGATAGAACGATATCGCCGTATTTTCGATCCCGATATGCTCTTCGATCTTGTGACGATCTAATCTATCCGACACAAGGCGCGCCGCCTTTCTTGACCGTCAGCAACCGTTCATAGAGTTGTTCATAATCATTAACTTTTTCAGGAAGGGAAAACGCCAACGCTCGCGTGCGCGCTTGATCGGAAAAAATTTGCCATAACGATCGATCTTGCAACAACGTGATCGCATAGTCGGCCATTTTTTCCACTTCACCAAGATCGGTAAGATACCCTGATACGCCGTGCTCAACCACTTCAGGAATACCGCCGATTCCCGTTCCAATCACAGGGACACCACACGCCATCGCCTCAAGGGCGACAAGGCCAAAGCTTTCTTTCGCCGAAGGCAATAACAGCAAATCGGCAAGCGATAATAAAGAAGCCACTTCATCACGTTTGCCAAGAAAGATGACATCGCGCTTTAAATCAAGTTCATCGACCTGTTTCCAAGCTTTGTCCAACTCCGGCCCTTCACCGACAAGTAATAATTTCGCAGCGACTCGATCACGGACGCGGCGAAAGATGCTAATCACATCCGGAATTCTTTTTACCGCGCGAAAATTAGACATATGTAAAAGGATCGGCTCATCATTGGGTGCGATATGATGCCGCCAGCCAATCTGTTCCGTTCGATGATACGCATCCGTATCGACAAAATTATACACTTTAATGATCGGGCATTTTGGCGAAAACAATTCGTTGGTCTGATCGATCAAACTTTGAGACACGGCCGTCACCGCATGGCTTTTCTCAATGCCAAGACGAATGACATCACGCAAAAGAGGATCTTGCGCTAAAACGGTGATATCGGTACCATGTAACGTCGTAATAATAGGGATCTTGCGATCCCCCAACATTTCATTAGCCAAAAAAGCACAAACTGCATAAGGGATCGCATAATGTACATGCAAGATGTCCAAGTCATACCGTTCAATCACCTCGGCCATTTTCGCCGCTAAGGCCAAATCATACGGTGTGGACTGTAGTACAGGGTAATTCGCCGTCTCTACTTCATGAACATAGATACCTTCTTGAAAAAGCCCCAATCGAAAAGGAATCCCCGATACGATAAAATGGACCTCATGCCCGCGTTTGGCGAGTGCTTTTCCAAGCTCTGTCGCCACAGCACCAGAGCCGCCAAGCGTCGCATAACAACTAATGCCAATTCGCAAGCCGATCCCACCTTTACCCATATACTTGCCTTGCCCTATTCTTGCGTTATTCCGACGTCTGTTCCGGCTCCACGACGTTGCGCCAAGCCAGATCGCCGCGTGACAAACCTTGTAACAACATTTCCGCCGTCGCGAGATTGGTCGCTACAGGCACGTTATGAACATCACAAAGACGCAAAAGCGCGATGATGTCCGGTTCATGCGGTTGCGCCATTAAAGGATCACGCATAAAAATCAGCAGATCCAAGCGATTCTCAGCAATTAAGGCGCCGATCTGTTGATCACCGCCCATGGGGCCACTTTGAAAACGATGAACGGTTAACCCTGTTGCATGTGCGATACGAGCGCCGGTTGTGCCGGTCGCGTAAAGATCATGATCTTGAAAAATCGCTTTATACGCGGTTGCAAAATTAACGATATCTTCTTTTTTACGATCGTGTGCGACTAAAGCAATGTGCATGCTCGATTCCCCTTTTCTCTAAAAAAGCAAATGCTCTAAACCATCAATCAATCCCGTGACATTCATCACTTGCCGCACCGCCAACAACACGCCTGGCATGAAGCTATCGCGAGAAATCGAATCGTGTCGAATCGTCAATCGTTCGCCAGCATGACCAAAGATCACTTCTTGATGAGCCACAAAACCCGGTAAGCGAACACTATGAATCGGCGTACCGGCGATCGTATGCAAAGCTGCAGAAGTCGCAAGTGACGTTGTCGTGACGCCAGCTTCTTCGCGGGAAGAAGCGATTTGCAATGCCGTCTTTTTCGCCGTTCCTGATGGCGCATCGAGTTTCCCTTCATGATGATACTCTACGATTTCCGCATAGGGAAGATACCTCGCTGCCATTTCTGCCGCGCGAATCATCAAAAGAGCACCGATCGCGAAATTCGGAGCAAACACGGCACCGATTTTGTGCGCATCGAGCGCTTGTACGAATTGCTCCATCGCCGCTTGCGTAAAACCGGTCGTGCCAACAACTGGGCGAACGCCATGCTCAATCGCAGCTAAAACGGTTTGTTGCGCTGCTTGTGCATGCGTAAAATCGACCAAGACATCAGGACGAAGCAACTGTACAGCTTTTGCGATATCCCGATACACGGGAATTTCTTGCCCGAGTACATGGATCGAATGATCTTCTTTATTTTCAATACCGCCGACAAGTGCCATATCCGAAGCGTTATGCACCGCCATGGCGACATGAGATCCCATTTTTCCTTCAATGCCTGCGACAAGGACACGGATGCTATTCATCAGCTTGATCTACCTTTCTCGTCCATCGATCTTTATCTCTTTCTTGAAATTTCGCCAATACACGATCGTGCGCGCGCGTCAAATCGATACCCAAACGATTGGCGAGGCAACCCATAACAAATAACATATCGCCGAGTTCTAGTTCGATCTCCCCGGGTTCTTCCGAGGTTTTTTTCGGCTTTTCTCCATACAAATGGTTTACTTCACGAGCGAGTTCCCCAAGTTCTTCGGTCAAACGAACAACAAGCGTCATCGGTTGAAAATATCCTTCTTGAAATTGACCGATGTATTCATCGATCTCTTGTTGTACTTTCGCTAAACTTTTCTCCATCCGTCCGTCAATTCCTCCAGTCTGCACTTATTATAGCTTCATAATCCGCCTATCTCCATCATAGGTTTTTAGGAGACACGGCGATAGGCCAAATCGGACAGGCTTGTAAGGAGGTAGAGTTGCTTGCAAAGGTTTGATGCTAAAAAAGTCTTGCTCATTGCGATCTTGGCGTCATTGTTCACCCTTTCTTTAATGTTTTTTCCCAAAGAAGGGTTAGCCGCTTCGGTCGAAGGATTACATGTATTTTTTGAAATTGTGTTTCCTTCTTTGTTACCTTTCTTTATTTTGTCAGAATTACTCTTAGGTCTCGGTGTTGTTCACGCAATCGGCGCTCTTGTTGAACCCTTGATGCGTCCTCTTTTTCGCGTACCTGGCGTCGGTGCCTTTGCTCTTTCCATGGGGCTTGCTGCGGGCTATCCGATGGATGCTGTCATCACCGCCAAGTTTCGCCAAAATGGACTTTGTTCGCGCATTGAAGGCGCACGTTTACTCGCATTCACGAATACGGCAGATCCATTGTTTCTTTTTGGCGCCGTCGCCGTTGGTATCTTAAAAGCACCACATCTTGGCATCATCATCGCCATCGCGCATTATGTCTCCTCTTTTCTCGTCGGCTTTACGTTTCGCTTTTATGGTCGAAAGGAAGAACGTCGCACACAAGTTTTTGAACAAGAGCCACCTCGTCGCTATCTTTTACGACACGCCTATCACAAACTGATCGCAGCTCGTCAAGAAGATGGTCGCCCCTTTGGTCAAATGCTCGGCGATGCAGTCCATGAATCGGTGCGAACGCTCTTTATGATCGGTGGATTTATCGTTTTTTTCTCCGTATTTTTACGCATTCTCACAGTCATTTCAGCCACGAAATTACCGATGATACTCCTCGGTTCTTTATTGACACTGTTTCACCTTTCGCCCTCGTTGGCGATGCCGACGATCGCAGGCATCTTTGAGATTGATTTAGGAACCTCAGCAACCGCAGCCTTACCGCAAGTCCCGCTCGTGGAAAAAATCGCTGTCATCAGTGCGATCATCGCTTGGAGTGGTCTTTCCGTTCATGCCCAGGTAGCTAGTGTACTGACGAAAACGGATATTCGCATGCGTCCTTATGTGATTGCGCGTATCTACCATGCTCTGCTTGCCTTTTTGATCGCTTATCTCATGTTTCCCTTTTTCTCCCACTCGCTACTCCTTACCGCATCTGTGTCATGGTTCACAAACCGTCAAGCCTTATTTCCGCTGCTCGCCTTGGGTATCTTTGGCTTCGTATGGCTGACGATTATTCTTTTGTCTCTCGTGATCAACGCAAGACACAACATAAGTATTCTTCGTTTTTCTTTATCAAAAAAAGTAATGAAAAAACCATAAATCAGCAGTGATGAGAAGTCCTAATCCGAGTGTATAGTAGCCGAAGATCGTCAATTTACGCCGTCTGATCCATCGATTGATCAGCGAAATGGCCAAATAACCTGATAAAAATGCGGTGAAAAAAGCAACCCAACCCGTTAAAGAGTTGACATAACCTTGGAGTTCACCTTGCATCAGACTCACGACAAAACTGATTGCGATGATCGGAATGGACAACAAAAAACTGAACGAGACAGCCTCCTCGCGCGCCAGACCAACGATGCGACCGGTAGCGATCGTCATCGCCGATCGCGATATCGCGGGCATAATCGCAGCACCTTGCGCGATACCAATGGCCATCGCTTGCCACACGTTCATGGCAGCGGAGGACAGTGTACGTTTTACCGGCAACGTCTCGCTAAACAAGAGCAAGCAACCTGTCAGGATAAATTCGAGCCCTAACGTTTGCCCACTTGCAAACAGCAATGCAAAATACGAGCGAAATAGTGCGGCAATCCCAAGCGTAGGTATCGTCGCGATCAAAAGTGAGCCAAGTTGCACTTTGTTTTTTGTCAAAAGCAGCCAGATCGCTTTTCGATAATACAGTAACACAGACAGCAGTGTGCCACCGTGCATCATCACGTCCTCCGCTAACGATGGCGAACCGATTTTCAAAACCTTACTCATTAGCACCAAGTGCCCAGAACTACTGATGGGCAAAAATTCGGTGATCCCTTGTACAAAACCGATAAGCAACGCATGAATCATTCGATCGTCCCCCTTTTAGGAACAATCTATGGACGAGTCTCCAAACTCATGACATCGCAAAAGGAGTGAAGCATGCATGAAAACCCTTGTGCGCGCATGGCAAATCGCGACATTGTATATCGGCACAATCGTCGGTGCTGGCTTTGCTTCCGGCCAGGAAATCGACCTTTTTTTTTCACGGCGAGGTGCTTTTGCGTGGGTTGGAATCCTCTTTACTGCGATCGGATTTTATGGTCTAGCCACGTGGATCGTCCAAAAAAGTCAACGTACACAGGCACAATCTCTTCAACAACTGCTTACGCGACGCTTTGGCGAAAAAAGCAGTCGAATGCTATCGCTGTTGCTCATTATGCTACTTTTTGGCGTCAGCAGTGCGATGATCGCAGGAGGCGCACAACTGCTGCATGATCTTTTTCAAGTTCCCCTGCCGATAGCTTCCGGTCTGATCGCACTATGGACTTTTTTATTCCTTTACCGAGGGCTATCCGGTCTTTATCTGATTAACCAATTGGTCGTACCGCTCATGCTCACGATTATCGTCGGGTTGTTTTTATTACAAAAAAATCCTTCCCTCTTCACGATACTTCCGGTGAATCCCCATCAAATGTTCCAAAGCTTCGGCTATGCTTTGCCGTATCTTGGTTTTAATCTCGGTCTATCGCTCGGCATTCTCGTCGCGATCGGAGCAACACAACCGAGTCGCCGTGCTCTTCATCTCGGCCTGTTATTTGGCGCAGCCGGATTATTGGTCGCGATGGGGATGATTCATAGCTTACTTATCGCCAATCCTATAGGGGTAAACCATCAAGCTTTGCCGATTTATCACATTGCCACAACGATTTCTCAACCGATAGCAATCCTGTTTGCCATCAGTATGATCGGTGAAATTTTAACCACACTGATCGCTAACATCTATAGCATTGCCATCGAATTACAACATCGCTTGACGAGTTCATATCTGAAAAATATTGGTTTTCTGCTTATCTTGGCTTACCTTTGCAGTCAATTGGGTTTTGAACAAATCGTCACGCAAGGCTACCCATTGTTAGGGCTTATGGGGCTATTTCTTCTGGTCATGACGCTGATTTCGTGAAAAAGCTGCAGGCAGGTTATAATGACGGTGGATAGCAAAGGAGTGGTTGCGTGAAAAAAATTCTACCGTATCTGATCATCATTCTTGGCGCAGCGATTTATGCCATTGGCCTTAATGCATTTATCGTCGGTAATGGACTTGCCGAAGGAGGATTTGTCGGTTTATCACTAGTCTTATACTATAAATTGCATATTTTAATCGGTGTATCGTTTTTTGTGCTTAACATTCCCGTTTTGATTTTTGGATGGCGATTTTTCGGTAAATTTTTTATTCTTAAAACGATTCTCGGCGTTGTCGGTGTCTCTCTTTTTAGCATTTTAACCGCCCATTTCACCCAAAATGTGCATGATAAACTCCTCGCTGGTCTCTATGGAGGGGTGATTTGCGGAACTGGTCTTGGACTGATCTTTCGTAGTGGCGGTACGACAGGTGGCGTTGATATCGTCGCGCGCATCATCCACCATT
>JABEUY010000099.1 GCA_013044175.1 Bacilli bacterium | reverse complement strand
TGGGTATGGAAGCCCTTTTGCGTCGCTTGTGGGAAGAAGTGTAAGAATCCGTTGACACTTCCTCATGGATGCCATATAATTACCCAAGATTATAGGCCTATACTTGCCCTTTAGGCACTGTCAGCCATTTTGCCTGACAGTGTCTTGCAGTTACATGACCACGAAGATAGTGCGGTCTTTAGGGGATCGGTTAGAAGGAGTGAACTGCATGTCGGATAAAGAAGTACTCTTAACGCCCGCAGGACTTAATAAATTGGAAGAAGAACTCGAGAATTTGAAATCAGTGAAGCGCCGCGAAGTCGCTGAAAGAATCAAAGTTGCGATCAGTTATGGCGATATCAGTGAGAACTCCGAATATGAAGATGCGAAAAATGAGCAGGCGTTTGTCGAGGGGCGTATTATCACCTTAGAGAAAATGTTGCGTAATGCTCGTATCATCAATGAAGATGAAGTCGACACAGGGATGGTCAGCATCGGCTCCACCGTTCGTGTACGCGATATCGAATTTAAAGAAGAGATCGACTTTCATATCGTCGGTTCTGCAGAGTCAGATCCTACTGAAAATCGCATTTCGAATGAATCGCCAGTCGGTCGTTCTTTGCTTGGAAAGACGGTCGGATCGATGGTAGAAGTTTCAGTTCCTGCAGGCACGATTCGCTATGAAGTACTCGAGATCAAAAAATAAGCGAACGCTATCGCCGGAGTTCTTTTCGGCGATTGTTTTTATGAAGAGATGGAATTGATGAAAGGAGAAGCATGATGCAAGAGAAGAATTCTCCCGAAGATCACGTAAAGCCAAATTTGCAAGATACCGAAGATGCGGGTGATGTTTTTGCCTATCGTCGATCCAAATTGCAAGAATGGCGCAATCTTGGCGTAGATCCATTCGGGGCGAAATTTACGGTGACGCATCAAGCGAAAGAAGTTCATGCTTTCGCGGGTGATTTAACCAAAGAGCAATTGGAAGAGAAAGGCCAACAAGTGGCCATGGCAGGTCGCTTGATGGCAAAAAGAACGCATGGTAAGACGATTTTTGGTCATATCCAAGATGAGTCAGGCCTTATGCAAGTCTACGCACGTCTTGATGCACTTGGTGAGGAAGCGTTTACGCAATTTGATTTGCTCGATATCGGCGATATCATCGGTGTCTATGGCCAAATCTTTCGAACCAATCGCGGCGAAGTGACCATTCATCTCGATCGCTTTGAATTATTGAGCAAATCTTTGCGCCCTTTACCTGAGAAATGGCATGGGTTAAAAGATGTTGAGACGAGGTATCGTCGACGCTATGTCGATCTGATTGTCAATCCAGATGTTCGACGGACGTTTATCACGCGAAGTAAAGTGATTCAATCGATGCGCCGTCATTTGGAAGCGCAAGGCTTTTTAGAAGTGGAGACGCCAACTTTGCATGCGATTGCAGGCGGCGCTGCTGCCAGACCTTTTTTTACCCATCATAATGCACTCGATATGCCTCTTGTGCTTCGTATCGCTCTTGAATTGCACCTTAAACGATTGATTGTCGGTGGCCTTGAAAAAGTGTATGAAATCGGTCGTGTCTATCGTAATGAAGGGATTTCAACTCGTCATAATCCAGAATTTACGATGATGGAATTGTATGGTGCTTATATGGATTTTCACGATATGATGGCGCTGACTGAAAATCTCATCGAACAAATTGCGCTCGATATCACCGGAACTACGTCGTTGACGTATGGTGAGCATGCGATTTCGGTACAAACACCTTGGCGTCGTGCCCATATGGTCGATTTGATCAAAGAAGTGACCGGTGTTGATTTCTTTGCGATACATTCGGAAGAAGAAGCGCGTCACGCTGCAGCGCAACATGGCGTGCATATCCTTCCTATGCATCAGTTTGGCCATATCGTCAACGAGTTTTTTGAACAAAAAGTGGAACAGACGATCACGGATCCGACGTTTGTCTATGGTCATCCGGTGGAAATCTCTCCGTTAGCTAAGATGAATAAGGAAGATCCACGCTTTACCGATCGCTTTGAGTTGTTCATTTTGGGACGAGAGTATGCGAATGCCTTTAGTGAATTGAATGATCCGATCGATCAGCGTGAACGCTTTGAAGCGCAGTTACGCGAACGCGAGCAAGGTAATGACGAAGCGCATGAGATGGATGAAGATTTCCTCATGGCGCTCGAATATGGCATGCCCCCAACCGGTGGGCTTGGGATCGGTATCGACCGTCTTGTCATGTTATTAACCGATCAACCATCGATTCGCGATGTCCTGCTCTTTCCCTTGTTACGCCCCTCTGCCGATTCGTAATCGGCAGAGTTTTGGGTAAGGGTGGCATTTTGTTAGGAGATGGATGATTTTACATCGAGGTTTTATCGATATTTTGTAGAAACCACCTTGCAATTAGCCTTCTAATTCTATATAATAAACTTCGTTGCGCGGAAGTGGCTCAGGGGTAGAGCATCGCCTTGCCAAGGCGAGGGTCGCGGGTTCGAATCCCGTCTTCCGCTCCATGTTTTTTGTAGGGGCCTATAGCTCAGTTGGTTAGAGCGGCCGGCTCATAACCGGTTGGTCCCAGGTTCGAGTCCTGGTGGGCCCACCAAGACGACTTGTGCCCGTAGCTCAGCTGGATAGAGCGTTTGACTACGAATCAAAAGGTCGGGAGTTCGAATCTCTCCGGGCACGCCATTGTTTCATAAAAGTATGCGGGTGTAGTTCAATGGTAGAACTCCAGCCTTCCAAGCTGAGAGCGTGGGTTCGATTCCCATCACCCGCTCCACAGAAAACCTTGAGAAATCGCCTCGGCTTCATGCTAAGGCGATTTTTTGTTTTACTGCGCTAGGTCAGGTGAAAAAGGGGAGGGAGTCATCATGGTAGAAAAAGTTAAGCATCAGCGATTGCGTTGGTTAAGAGAATGGGTAGTGCCAATTGCAGTGGGTCTTATCCTTGCGTTTAGCATTAAGACTTGGGTAGTGACCACGAATGTCGTTCCATCCTCTTCGATGTACCCGACGATTCCTGCGACGAGTACGCATCATGTGTATATTTTGGTGAATAAATTAGCTACAGATTTTGGTCTTCCCATTCATCGGGGTGAAGTTGTCGTATTTCACTTTCCCGATGATCCCAAAGAATTATTCGTTAAACGCGTAATCGGTCTTCCTGGTGACACCGTAAAAGTCACTGCAAATGCCGTCTATATCAATGGAGTAAAATTAAATGAGTCAAATCCCAACATCGCAAAATCAAATCTTCCAAAGGTGGGTACGTATCACGTGCCATCTGGACATTACTTTATGATGGGCGATAATCGACCGATTTCTCTGGATAGTCGATATTGGGTTCACAAGTACGTAGCTCGTTCTGCTATCGTCGGTGAAGCTGATTTTACTATTTTTCCATTCAATAACTTCGGTCCCATTTCACAAAGTTTAGCTGCGCCGACCAAGTAAAAAGGGATAGTGTCGTTGAAAACAGGGTTTCTTCATTCGTTATTTATACGTTAAACTCACAAAACCCCTCATCCCCCATTGGAATTTGATGTTTTTATGCATTTTTCACCGTTTTACGGTAAAATGATCGTATATGATTTTACGGATTGCACGTTCTCAAGTATGATAGGATAAGGACACTCTGATGTGGTATGTCTGCAGCATCCGAGTAATAAGGAGGATATCATGAATAAGCAAGTTATTTTTGGCCATAAAAATCCGGATACCGATTCGATTTGTTCGGCACTCGCCTATGCCGATTTAAAAACACAGCTAGGTGTTGATGTCGAAGCTTTACGTCTTGGTGAACTCAATCCTGAGACGACGTTCGTCTTAGATCACTTTCAAGTAGCTGCCCCACGCTTAGTGCACACTGTGGCTCAAGAAGCCAAAGAAGTCATTCTCGTTGACCATAATGAACGTCAACAAAGCGCGAATGACATTGATGAAGTCACGGTGGTTGAAGTCATCGATCATCATCGCATTGCGAATTTTGAGACGAGCCAACCGCTTTATTACCGCGCAGAACCTGTCGGCTGTACGGCAACGATCTTGCGTAAAATGTACCTTGAAAATGAACGCTCTATTCCGAAATCGATTGCTGGCTTGATGCTGTCTGCGATCATTTCCGATACGCTTTTGTTAAAATCGCCAACTTGCACAGAGGAAGACGTGGTGGCCGTAAAGGCGCTTGCTCAAATCGCTGGCGTGGATTACGAAGAATATGGTCTTGCGATGTTAAAAGCTGGTGCGGATCTAAGTGACAAAACGGCCGAAGAATTGATCGCTCTCGATGCGAAGGAGTTTTCGATGGGTTCTTATAAGGTTGAAATCGCACAAGTGAATACGATGGATACGAATGACTTGCTCGCTCGTCAAACTGAACTCGAACCGTTGCTTTCCCGTGTGATCAGCGAAAAAGGTTTAGATCTGTTTGTTCTCATCATCACGGATATCTTAAACAGCAACTCAGTAGCCCTAGCGTTAGGTCGCGCTGCAAAAGCTGTGGAACTAGCGTATAACGTTACGCTGTCCAATCACACTGCCGTTTTAGAAGGCGTCGTTTCTCGTAAAAAACAAGTCGTTCCGATTCTTACGCAGACGCTTGAAAAATTTCAACTTTAAGCAAATGCGTTGATCGGTAATCCGTCACCGATAGAGGGGAATGTTCAAATGGCGAAAACACCGCGTAAAAACGGCTTGCCAGCAGTCGCTACTTTTTCGATCGTTGCTGTCGATGTAGAGCAAGGTGAGATCGGTGTTGCTGTGCAATCCAAATTCCTCGCAGTCGGTTCGGTTGTTCCGTGGGTAAAAGCTGGGGTTGGTGCGATGGCGACGCAAAGTTTTGCGAATACTTCGTATGGTCCCTTAGGATTGACTTGGCTTGAAGAAGGCATGCACCCACAAGAGGTGATGACCAAGTTGATCGCAGACGATCCTGATCGTGAAGCGCGTCAAGTGGGTATTGTGGATGCGACGGGACGAAGTGCGACGTACACGGGTAACGAGTGTTTTCCCTATGCGGGTGGCATTGCTGGACAAGGCTTCGCCGCCCAAGGGAATATTCTCGCTGGAGAACGTGTGGTCGATGGACTGGTTAAAGGAATACAAACGTCAGGAAAGCTGGCCGATCGTTTGCTGCAAGCATTAACTTTTGCCCAAGAAGCTGGCGGAGATCGTAGAGGTATGCAAAGCGCCGCATTATATGTCGCAAAAATCGAAGCAGGGTATGGCGGCTTTAATGATCGCTACATCGATCTTCGCGTCGACGATCATGCTTCACCGATCGAAGAACTCAAGCGACTTTTAGCGTTGCAACGGTTGTATTTTGGCAAAACGGCACCTGAAGATCGCTTGCCTTTAACGGGACAAATTCTCGATGAAGTTCGTGAACTGTTGCGAAAGCACGGTTATGCTGCCGGTCATGGCGAATCCTATGATACGGCGACACAAAACGCGCTTAAGGCATACTTTCTCACTGAGAATTTTGATGATCGATGGACGCAAGAGCCGATCATCGATCGAATGGTGTTAGCGTTTATGCGAAAACCTTGATTCTTCAAGGTTTTTTCTTTGCTCACAGGGCTTGAACCTGATCATAGAGAGGAATTGAAGCATGATTCGTGTAAAAGATCTATCGTTGTCTTTTGGCAGTCGTATTTTGTTTGAAGATGTTAATTTGAGTTTTGATGCGGGAAACCGTTATGGGTTGATCGGTGCCAATGGTTCAGGGAAATCGACGTTTATGAAGATTCTGATTGGTGAAGTTGAGGCGAGTTCTGGCATCGTGACGGTAGCGCCTGGCGTACGTGTCGGTGTGATGAAGCAGGATCAGTACCAATTCGATGATTGCAAGGTCATTGATACGGTACTCATGGGGTACCCTGAGCTTTGGACTGTGCTAAAAGAAAGAGAAAGACTGTATGCTCTTCCGGAGATGACGGAAGAAGAAGGGATGCGCGTCGGGGAATTGGAAAGTACCTTTGCTGATTTGGACGGCTATTCGGCGGAGTACTTTGCTGCGGAACTACTCGAAGGGTTAGATATTCCTGTCGAGAAGCACCAAGATCTGATGAGTTCGATGATCGGCGGTTTAAAAGTGCGTGTTTTATTGGCGCAAGTGTTGTTTGGGCGTCCGGATGTACTGCTTTTGGACGAACCGACAAACCATCTTGATTTGAACACAATTCGTTGGTTGGAAAACTTTTTGCTCGGTCATAAAGGCACGATGGTGATCATTTCTCACGATCGCCATTTCTTGAATACGGTGTGTACGCACATGGTGGACGTGGACTATAAACAAATCTCTCTATTCAATGGGAATTACGATTACTTTGTGGCGGCAAGTACGCTGTCTCGTGAGCAATTGTTGGCCGAGAATTCGCGCAATCAGGAAAAAATCAAGGAACTTCGAGAATTCGTCGCGCGATTTTCAGCGAACAAAAGTAAAGCGAAACAGGCGACAAGTCGTCAAAAGCAGATCGATAAAATAGAAATTCAAGAAATTCGACCTTCTTCTCGCGTATCGCCGTATATCAAATTTACGTATGATCAACCACTCGGTAAGCAAATCCTTTCTTTATCCAATATTCACAAATCATATGGTGACCTCCATGTGTTGCAAGGCTTGTCATTCGAGATCGCCAATGGTGATAAAGTGGCTGTCATCGGTGCAAACGGCGTAGGGAAGACGACGCTCATGAATGTGATGAGTGGAAGTATAGAACCGGATGAAGGTGCGGTAAATTGGGGACAATCGGCAAAGTTCACCTATTTTACGCAAGATCATCATGAGACGATTCGCAAAGATACGACCGTATATGAATGGTTAAAAAGTTTCGATGATGCTGCCGATCAACAGACGATACGCAGCATTCTCGGCCGCATGTTATTTTCTAAAGATGAAGTCCACAAATCGACTGAAGTGTTGTCTGGGGGCGAAGCGGCACGACTTATGATCGGTAAAATGTTGCTGCTTCAAGGTAATGTGCTTTTGCTGGATGAACCGACGAACCACATGGATCTCGAAACGATCGACGCACTCAGTAAATCCCTTGCAGAGTTTGATGGTGGCGTGATCTTTGTAACGCACGCAAGACAATTGATCACGGATGTTGCCAATCGTATCCTTGAAATTACGCCGACTGGGTTTGTTGACTTTAAAGGCACGTATGATGAGTATCTACAAAAACGTGATGCCCTTCTTGGGATTAGCTAATACTTTGTAGGAAGAACGAAATGTTCATGGAGAATACCAACAAAAAACCTTGCAATGTCAAGGTTTTTTGTTGTATGGCTACGCTCAATGTTCTTGAGATCAGGTGGTAGTCGTAAAGGAAGTGGCGATATGGTAGGTAAACTGCTGTTTGATTTTGTAGCGGAAGATGGGAATATCGAGCGTAAAGTTTTTGAAAATCCCATCAAAATTGTGACTACAACTTCGCTTCAAGAAGTGCGAAAGGCGTTAGATGAAGTGCAGCAAGCGGTAAACCGTGGCTACTATGCAGCTGGGTATGTTTCGTATGAAGCTGCTCCAGCTTTTGATCCTGCTTACCTGGTTGCACAGCATCTGCAAATGCCGTTACTTTGGTTTGGTATTTATGAAAAGCCAACCGTGAAAGAAGAGGTATGTGCGCAAGCTTCTTTTAAAATAGGGAAATGGCAAGCGGATACGGATCGGAAACGATATAACAAAACGATACAAAGCATCAAAAGGGCCATTGCATCGGGTGAGACGTATCAAGTAAATTATACAATGCGACTTTATACCGATTTTTACGGTGACGATCTCGCTTATTATGAACACTTACGTTTAGCACAAAGGGCGAAGTACTCTGCGTATATGGATCTTGGCAGATTTCGCATCCTCTCGCTATCCCCTGAATTATTTTTTCAAGGCAAACAAAATCAAATCAGCACTCGTCCCATGAAAGGCACGATAGCACGTGCTAAACAGTACGAGGATGATCAGAAAATGGCGATGATCTTGTCAACGTCAGAAAAAGATCAAGCAGAAAACGTGATGATTGTCGATTTGATTCGCAATGATTTAGCCAAAATTCCCGGTGTGCAAACCGTTCATGTTCCCCAGATCTTCTCGATAGAACGCTTTCCCACCGTATATCAAATGACATCGACGATTGAAGCGAACTATGCGATGAAACCGACGTTGTTACAAGTATTCGATGCATTATTTCCCTGCGGTTCGATTACAGGAGCTCCGAAGGTCAGTACGATGAAAATCATTGCACAAGTGGAGCAAAGTTCTCGAGATGTCTATTGTGGAGCGATTGGTTATGTTGAGCCTGAAGGCGAGACGACGTTCAATGTTGCTATTCGCACGATTTGGCTTGATTCGATGTCTGGAAAAGCATGCTATGGCGTTGGCGGAGGGATCACTTGGGATTCAACCGAAGAGGGAGAATATGAAGAGGCGATGATGAAAACGAGATTTTTACATAAGGAATCTGTTGAATTCTCCTTACTTGAGACGTTGAAATGGGAAGATGGGCAGTTTTTTTTACTTGAGCGTCATTTGCACCGTATGCAACAATCAGCGATGTACTTTGATTTTAGGTTCGATCGATCAAAAATCATGCAATCGCTCGAAGAACATGCCAACCTTTATGTAGGACAAACGCGTCGTGTTCGCCTGCTTCTCGCATCGTCAGGATCTTGTCAAGTGGAGAGTACCCCACTATTGCAGACATCAAGGACAGAGCAAGTTGTCGCCTTGGCCAAAACGCCTATCGATCAAGAAGATATTTTTCTGTATCATAAAACAACGCATCGCGAAGTGTATGCATATCATAAAAAAGAAAATCCTGAAGTTTATGATATTTTACTCTGGAATGAGCAAGGACAGATAACGGAATTTACGACGGGGAATATCGTCGTTGAAATTTCGGGTCAAAAATGGACGCCTAGCCGTCCGTGTGGATTATTAAACGGTACGTACCGAGAGCAACTTGTCGAGCAAGGGATCTTAGAAGAAAAAATCATCACCATCGAAGAGGTTTTAGGAGCAACCAAGGTATGGTTAATGAATAGCGTACGTGGCTTTGTGCCTGTTCGTATATGTTGAGAGGGCTTCGAAGCCGAAGACAAGTACGCAAGGTGTGCAAGAACGTCCGGGTCTTAGCGCATATCTCGCTAAAGGCTATATTCCTTCAACAAAAGGGAATTTTTCTACAACAGCAACGCTAGAGTACGCAATGGATGATGCTGCAATCGGAGAGTTTGCTAAAGCGATCGGACAACCTGCTTCGGTATATACGCCATTTTTACAAAGAGGACAAAATTGGCAAAATGTATTTGATCCTTCAACCGGTCTGGTGCAGCCCCGATTCGATAAAGGTACTTGGATGGTTGATGATGCACCTTCTACATCGACGAATTTCGTGGAAGGCAGCGCATATCAGTATACATGGTTAGTTCCACAAAATTATATCGGACTTAGCAAAGTATTAGGTGGGGAAAAAGAGACGATCAAGAAATTGAATACCTTTTTCACACAACTTGATGCTGGGTCTGAATCGCCGTATGCTTGGATGGGCAATGAACCGTCTATCTTGACACCTTATCTGTATGATTTTATCGTCGATCCAACGGATACAGAGCGTGTAGTCCGTGAGATCGAGAATCAACTGTATCAACCGAATCCAGGTGGGTTAAATGGCAATGATGATTTAGGGACTATGTCGGCGTGGTATGTCTGGTCAACGTTAGGTATATATCCTGTCGTACCAGGTGATTCGGGGTTTGCCCTTACAAGTCCACTTTTTACAAATGAGCATATCCGTTTTAATGACGGGAAATATCAACTGCACATTCAAGGTATTGGTGCAAGGGAGTCTGCGCCGTATATCGTTAAGATGGAAGTCAATGGAGAGCAACAAAAAAGTCCTTGGATTCCTTTGTCCGCATTGAAGTCACCGAACGGATCGATCAAGACATGGCTTTCGCAATCGCCACAAAAAGCTTTTACCATAGATGTATCAAAGACTTCTCATCAACAAGCTTTTTCAGATCAAGTTGGCTTTCAACCTATTCTTACTTCGATGACACCACAGCAAATCGTTGGGCACGATAGTCAGACGATTTCCTTTTTAGCGAATATCACCAATGTAGATAAACGCCAATCACAGTATACGGTAACGGTCCACCCACTATGGTCGTCCTCGGTGAAAATCCCAATTTCTTATCAGACCGTGCATACTGGCTCTTATCGGGTATTTCTTACGATTCCCAAGTATCTAGTGCATGGCATTTATCCCTTTGATGTATCATTTGCAACGACAAAGGGAGCTAACTTGAGTCCTATCGACATAGTACATGGCCAATTATTCGTCATTCAATCGACTCAAGACATATTTGCTTATGATAATAATATCGGGATCTCGTCCGATTCCAACATCGCGACAGCGAATTTTGATGGGTCACAACGCAGTTACTCTTCAAGCGCACTACGTGATGCGGGTTTTGTACCAGGGTATGCTTTTGAAGTGATGGTAGTATAGAAAAGTTATCGGATTCATCGGACGAATTAAAACAATATGACGAATCTTGAGTTTTTACTGATTATTATTCATACTAGTCTTGAAGGACTAGATCAAAGGAGGGGTAATCATGAACGTACCGACTTCACCTTTTTGGCCAGTTGCCATTGGATTTTTGGCACTTGCTATCAATTATTTTGTGCAAGGTGGCACAACGCTAATGTCGGGACCGAATTGGGGAGCCGATAAAGCGAAGTATGATCGAACGGTAGGCCTCTGGGGTATTTTTCTCGGTGGGTTCGGGCAATTGATCACTGGCATTTATCTGATGGTGGGACTATCTTGGTTTGCTGTCTATCGAAATGCACCGCCACTTTATATGGCAGCCGTCGCATTTACGGTATACGGTATCCATTGGATTGTGTTAGGACTTCGTCGGTATACGGGCAGTGATCATGGGCCAGAAGCTTGGATGGCTATACCTTTGCTTGCTCTTAGTGTTCTCGGTGTTATTTCTTTTGGAAAAGCTGGCGATACGCCTGCGATGATTTTGTTTATTGGACTAACCTTAATCTACATCACGGAGATTCCTGCGCGCTTCCTAAATAGCAAGAGTTGGGAAAAAGGAACGGGCTTTTTTCAATTGATTACTGGTATTTGGCTATTATATTTAACCTATGGTGTTACACTTAATCTCGCCAATGGCATGCATTGGTGGGTGTAGCCTTTTAAGGTGATGATAAAATGTTCATGAGGCTCCGAATCAGTCTGGGGGATTCGGAGCTTTATTACTTTTAACGGTCATGGTTAACGTAAGGGGGAATTGGAACAGATGGATCATGCTAAGCTTGCGGGGTTGGTTGAAGTAGCACCTTATTACCATCAGCTAGTGTCTTATGCACAACTTGTGATCACCGACACAGAAAAATATATCTATGCCATTCCTGGGGATCATTTTTTCTTAGACGTGTTTGACGCAGGAAAAACATTTCTCGATGGGAGTATCGCAAAGGAAACGGTAGTCACGAAGAAGATTGTGGAAAGACAAGGTAACAAAGCCTTGACAGGAGGTATCCCTTATCAGGGAATCGGTATTCCAATTATCGAAAGTGGAGAAATGGTTGGGTCGATGTGTCTTTTTTATCCGACAGAACATAAAGAGGCGTTGCAGCAAGCCTCCACCGAATTAGTATCGGTCGTCTCTGCAGCGAGAGAAGCCCTGTTACGTATGGAAAAAGCATCGAATCACTTAAATCAAGGCTCGCAACGGCTGCTGACGAACAGTGCTGAATTAGAAACGTCATCGCAAGAGATTTTTGCGATGACAGAGATGATTCAAGAAGTATCAGCACAAACGAATTTACTAGGCTTGAATTCTGCGATTGAAGCAGCAAGAGCAGGTGAATATGGACGAGGGTTTTCTATCGTATCGGATGAGATTCGTAAATTATCGGTTAAAACGAAAGTAGCGACAACCGATATTCGAACAGCTAATCAAATCGTTTCAAACAATATCCAATCTTTAAAGCAACAGGTAGATCAACTTGCCTTTTCTGTTTCTGAGGAGGGTGAAGGCATCGTGAGTACTTCAGAAGCCTTGAACCAAATTATGAAAATCAGTGAAATTCTCCATGCTTTGGCTCAGGTTATCGTTCATTAGAGTGATTTTTTGACGAAATCGAAAGAATATCTTAACCTTAAAAGTGAGTAACCTGTCGTATTGTAAGGTTTAACAAGGGAACTTCTGCTCATCGTTGAAGCTGACAACAAGATTGATAACACGCAGGAGGATGTTCTTATGGCTAATCAGGCGATTCGCTTTCCCATTCGCGTGAAGGTGTTAATTGCCTTGTTTATTTGCGTTATTGTGCCGATAATTCTTATCGGCGCGATGACTTTTTACAAAGTGAATTCTAGTTTGATGATCATCGACCAAGATAATGCGATGCGTACGGCCATTTCGTTACAAAGCACGATCCAAAAGCAAAGTGAAAATTTATTACAGCAAGATATTGCTTTTGCGAAATGGACAGCTTTTAATCAGGCACTGGCGCAACACGATTTAGCGTGGATTAAAACAAACGTCGATGTAGCCACTTCTGTGTATAATGATTTGAATTTTTTAGCGGTATATGATCGACATTTCCGCCTTGTTTCTCAAATAGGAAATTTGCCAGATTTTAAATCGAAATTCTTAAATACCGCGATTCAAAGGAAGCAACAACAACATCAAGGTTACTTCAGTGGATTATTTGAAACGCAAAAAGGGCTAATTTTACTTGCCGTAGCGAAAGTCACCAACCTGAACAGTTATGGGGCTTCTCCAGGTCAGTCTTATGGAACGCTTGTTGTAGGACAAGCTGTAACAAAGTCAGTAGTGAACTCATGGAAATCCATTTATGATGCAGAAATCGCGCTGTTGCCGCATCATGGCCCATTTGTGACAACAACAGCAGCCCTGACGAGGCATACGTCGATGATGATGCTTCCGACAGCGATGACAAAACAATTAAATGAATTTTCGATCGTGAAAATTCATGGCATATTGATGGATGCCGAATCTGTCCCTTTGTATGATTTACTCAAGCATGTGATCGGCGTCGAGACAATTGCGATGATTCCAGCCGCTAGTGTTGCTGTTATTTCCTCATTTGTTCTTTATTCTTTGGTTGTGATTGCGGTACTTTTCGTTATGTTGATCGTTTTTTACGTCTATCTCGGTAGGGTTATTATTGCGCCTGTGAAACATTTAGCCTTTGCACTTCAAGATGTAGCTAATGGGATTCTTGCTTTTGAAGCGAATGCGAGCTATCGAAAGTATCGTGATGAAATTGGTTTATTAGCATGGTCCTATGAGATGATGCGTAAAAATGTATCGCATACGTTGGAAGTGTTAAATCAAAATGTAACTGCTGCGACGACGACGATTGAACATCAGTCAACGCATGATAGCTTAACCGGATTATCGAATCGCGATGCGTTTATGGAGCGCGTCAGTCGTTGGATGCTCAGTCAGGACAATCAGTCGTCCTTACTCGCGTTGATGTTGGTCGGTCTCGATCGGTTTAAGTTCGTCAATGAAACGTATGGTCATCGCTATGGAGATGAACTAATCATCAAAGTGGCGAGTCGCTTAGCGA
>JABEUY010000098.1 GCA_013044175.1 Bacilli bacterium | reverse complement strand
TGTAGATCGTCATTTTTAGGGGGATAAGGTATGGCGCGTTATCCGCGACTCGTCATCATCACAGGGTTATCTGGAGCGGGTAAAACGGTTGCCCTACGCAGTCTGGAAGACCTCGGATTCTTTTGTGTCGATAACTTTCCGCCTGCGCTCATTCCGAAGTTTAGTGAGTTGATTTCGCAATCGACCGATTCGGTGAGAAGGATAGCGCTTGTGTGCGATTTGCGTGGCGGTGAATTTTTTGCTGCATTATTCGATTCACTCAAAGAGTTAGAAAATCATCAGATCGATTATCATATCCTCTATCTCGAAGCGGATGATGAAGTCATCGTTCGACGCTATAAAGCATCACGAAGACGACATCCGCTTTCCTTGGACGGTCGTATCACCGATGGTATCATCAAAGAGCGTGACATGCTTCAAACAGTGAGAAGTCGAGCTCATCTGCTGATCGATACGAGTGATATGAAATCGACAGAGTTAAAGGATTTACTCGCTGAACGATTAAGTGCTGTTTCTCCAGGCGAGATGACGCTTCATATCGTCTCGTTTGGGTTTAAGTATGGATTGCCAATCGATGCTGACTTGGTGTTTGATGTCCGGTTTTTACCGAATCCTTTTTATGTGGATGCGCTTCGTAAGCGCACGGGTCAAGAGACGGATGTGTTTGACTATGTGATGAAATGGCAAGCGACGCATGAGTTTTTGGAACATTTGACCCAGATGATCGATTTCTTACTTCCTCAGTATCAAAAAGAGGGAAAGCCACTCCTGGTCATTGGGATCGGTTGTACAGGAGGTCGTCACCGTTCTGTAGCGATTGCAGAATCGTTGAAAAATCATGTGGAAGTTAAGCAGAAAGTTACCGTCGTTCATCGTGATATCGCAAAGGATAGTGAACGATGAGAAAACAACGACGCCTTATTCCCTGGTTGCTCCTTGCATTTGGTTTGGGATTATGGGTGGCTAGTCTGTCTGATCAAATGCGTTTTTTGCATTTAATTATGTTTGGCGTCATTTTGGCTCTGCTTGGTTTTGTCTTGCTTGGGTTGATTGTTCTACGCGATCGTGCGAGAAATCGGATGCGAATAATCGATGCAAAAAAACGTCCTCGCGTCGTGGCGATCGGTGGTGGCACAGGGCAACCCGTGTTATTGCGAGGATTAAAAGAGCATAATACGGAAATTACCGCGATCGTGACCGTTGCTGATGATGGCGGGAGTTCGGGGCGATTACGAACAGAATCAATGCCTCCTCCAGGTGATATTCGCAATTGTCTCGTCGCTTTGGCGGATACTGAACCACTGCTGGAAAATCTGTGGCAATATCGCTTTGAACATGGGTCTGAGTTATCCGGGCACAGTTTCGGTAATTTGTTTTTAACTGCGATGACGGGGATCACGGGCGACTTTGAAACTGCGGTTAAAGAGGCGAGTCGTGTCTTAGCGGTTCGAGGTCGTGTACTGCCTTCAGCAAAAAAACCGATTATCTTGTCAGCGACTTTTGAAGACGGTTCACGGATCGAAGGGGAATCTTTAATACCGACGGTTAAGAAAAAAATTCGACAAGTCGAGCTTTTCCCAAAAGACGTGGAAGCGTTACCTGAGGCGCTCGTGGCAATTGCGGATGCGGATGCGATCGTCGTCGGACCAGGCAGTCTTTACACAAGTATCTTGCCGAATTTACTCGTCCCTGGTATTGCAGAGGCAGTCCGTGCTTCAAAGGCGAAAGTGATTTACATTTGCAACGTCATGACACAACCAGGCGAGACAGATGGGTATTGTGCTTCTGATCATGTGCGTGCCATTTATGAACATGTCGGTTCGAAGTTTTTTGATATGATCATTGTAAATTCTGCTTCGATTGCACCATCGATTGTGTCGCATTATGGCGAGCAAGGCGCTCATCCTGTGGTAGCTGATGTCGAGAAATTGCATGAACTTGGGTTGACGGTTATTGCTCGCAATTTTTTACAGGATGCTTCATTAGCTCGCCATGACCCTGAATTGGTCGCTACACAGGTTCTAGCTTTGATCGGGCGCGAGCATCGACCGTCGTAATAGTAGCTTGAAAGTTGGTGATGTATCCGTGTCTTTTGCAGCGCGCACAAAAAAAGAAGTTACTTTGATCACGCAAAAAACTTGTTGTGATCAAGCTGAACTGACGGCGATCTTGCAACAATGCGGTATCATCCGTGCTTTCGATGAAGGGAAGCTCGTGCTCGATGTCGCGATTGAGAACGCAGCGACAGCAAGAAGAATCTATGTGCTGATTAAAAATCTCAGTGATGAATCGCTTGAAGTTTTGGTTCAAAGAAAAATGAGATTAAAAAAAAATAATATCTACATCGTTCGCATGCGAGCAGGTGTTGAGTCGTTGTTGAAGAAACTGAACTTGCTCGGGCAGGACCGATGTTCGATCGCGCAAGAAGTAGGATTAAAAAGGCGCAATAGTTGTTGTAAAAAGGCCTTTCTACGCGGCGCTTTTCTTGCAAGTGGTTCAGTCAATGACCCGGATAGCAATTCGTATCATCTGGAAATCGCATGTCATTATGAGGCGCATGCGCAAGGGTTATGCTATCTGATGGACGAATTCTCGTTAAAAGGGAAGATGATTGAACGGAAAAAAGGTTTTATCGTCTATATCAAGGAAGGCGAAAAAATCGTCGATTTCTTAGGGTTGATCGGTGCGCATCAGGCTTTGTTGCATTTTGAAGACGTGCGCATTGTAAAAGGTATGCGCAATCAAGTGAATCGATTGGTCAATTGTGAAACGGCTAATTTGAATAAAACGATTGTTGCTGCCGTCCGCCAGTTGGATAATATTCGATTTTTAGAAAAAGAATACGGACTAGAACGGTTGTCACCCAAACTTCGCATCGTCGCGGAAATGCGATTACAAAATCCTGATGTTACCTTAGCGGAATTGTGCCGTTTACTCCCTGATCAAGTGAGTAAATCGGGATTGAATCATCGTCTTCGCAAACTGGATGAGTTAGCGACGACCATGAAAAATCAAATGGGTTATCTTGAAGAACAGACTGGCGCTCTGGCGGATCGTTTGGTATAATGTGATAAAATACTGACGGATCGTGTAGATGTGCATGATTTTAGGGGGAATTTCCATGGCGGAACGTACCGTTACTGTAAACTTACGTGGCGGACTGCAAGCTCGCGCTGCCGCTTTGTTTGTGCAAGAAGCGAATAAATTTGGTAGCGATATTCAACTTCAAAAAGATGGTAAAACCGTGAATGCGAAAAGTATTATGGGTTTAATGTCTCTGGTGATCCCTCGTGGCGTCGACGTGACGATTTTGGCGACGGGTACTGATGGTGATCAAGCTGTGGAACGTCTAGCTGGTTTTGTCGCATCCGAGGAGTAATCAATCTTAAGCTGTCATTTTCTTTTCCTCTTGTCATACGATAACGATGGCAGGAGGTTTTTTTATGCGCAGGTTGATGATGTTCAAAGTACGTAAAAAACGTCCTTTTTTCCTCATCTTACTCTTGTTGGTGATGCTTTTTATCGGAATAATCTTATATCTCATCACATCGAGTAATCCTTTTGAACAGGCAAATCCATTTCTTAAAGAAGTGACGATTGGCCAATCGGTGATCGGGGATTGGCGATATGGTGGTTCTGATCAAATCCATTTGCATTTTTATGATACGTATCAATCGGTTGTTATCCCTGTTTCAAGTGATCGTTTTGCTGCTGATGGCGAATTTGTCGCGTTGACCCACCACTCGGCGACCACATTGACGTTTGAACCGGTGATCGATTCGGAAGTCTTACAACCCATCACCATTTTATTGGTGATCTTTTTGAGTGTAATCCTCATGCTTTTGGTTCTTTTTCGAATAAAAAAAACAAAGAAACGTTTCAAAACGCGATGAATTCTTCTCGACAGCATCGTCAAAACAATTTCATCTTCTTAGGATAGGGGTACAGGCTTATCTTGAAAGGATGGGATTGAGTATGTTTGTCGATGATCAGTATTTTGCTGTGTTGACGAAAATCGTTTTTGCCACAGGTTTTTCGCGCAGAATTGTCGAGTCTCGATGGTCGGCTTTTGAAGAGCAATTTGCCCACTTCGATCCAGAACATGTTCGACAATTCGATCCGAGTGATGTTGAAAAACTGCTTGTCCCAGATTCGGGTATTGTGAAAAATCGTCGTAAAGTGATGGCGACATTACAAAATGCTGCGATCTGTTGCCGCATCGCCGAACAATATGGCTCGCTATCTGAATTTATTGATGAGACGATGGAAAAAGAAGAGGTTGAAGCACAAAGAGTTCTGCAAAAGACCTTTTGCTTAATTGGAGAAAGTGGTGCTATCTCATTGTTTCAAGAATTTTCACATATGCTTCATCCTGAAAATCTCTGATGTGTGTGGCGCACCCTAGCTTTTTTTCTTCGTATATAGGATCATAGATACGAGAGGTGAGAAGGGTGCGCGCGGTTTTTCCTTATACGGGTATTGTGCTGTTGCTTATCGTTGCGATGGTGATTTTACCGCGTGATTCGGTTGCGATGGCTATGCCGAAAAAGTCATTTCAAGGTAGTATGCTGCCAATTGATGAAATGACGCCCTTTGATCATCAAGCGGTAAGAATGTTATCACCGCTGCATATGCCACTTCGTTTGCCTGTGCAATCGCAAAGTAAGCTTTTAGTCGTTGCTGTGTTATTTCAAGGACAAAAGGCGCAAATACCGCTTTCGACGATTTACAAAACGTATTTTGCTAAACATCATTCGGTGGCTTCATATTTTCGGGACGTGTCGTATGGTAATTTTCAATTGTCAGGAAACGTGATTGGCGATCCAAATAAGTTTGGTGAATATCTTCAGTTACCTCATCGTGAAAGTTATTATGCTGGACTTGGTAATGGGGATGGTAGTCCATTTCCGCACAATGATGATGGCATCGTTCATGATACTTTACAAAAATTAATACAGGATCACTTTGATTTTTCACCGTATGTCGTTTCAGGGGTATTACCTTATCTAGCGATTGTATTTGGCGGCTATGGTGCAGATGTCGATCCTTCAAATCAACAATTGATTTGGCCTGTCGAAAATACCCTGAATCAATCGATGCGTATCGCTTATCGATCGATAAACCCTAGTCAAAAAGGCGTTAAGGCGAGTAGTGGTGAATTGGCATATGCTAAGGTGAGTTCTTATGATATTGTCCCAGCCTTGGCCGATGAATCTGGGTTACCTTCTACCATGGGTGTCTATACGCATGAATTTGGCCATGTCTTGGGTTTGGATGATCTTTATGATACGTCAGGAAGCGAAAACACCACAGCTACGGATGTGGGTAGTTTCTCATTGATGGCACTTGGCAATTGGAATGGTGATCCGCAAGGGCAAGAGCCAGCTTTTCTCGATCCGATTTCACAAATGGTCTTAGGATGGCTACACCCTCAAATCATGACGGCATCGGTGACGAACTTAATCGTGCCACCGATCGAACAGAACGCTATAGCTTACGCATTTATGCCTTCAACAAATCATTCACCCTTTTATTTTGTGCTGGATAACGTGCAACCCCTTTCCTACGATGTTGGACAACCTCAATACGGATTGATGCTATGGAGAGTACTGGCCTCTGAAGTTAAATTATCTTCAAAAGATTGGCAGAACAATGTTTTGAACGCACCTTCACTCAATGCATCTCGGCAACAGGATGTTGCTCTTTATCGTTCTTATACGGGACAATCTATTTCGACTTTTGCCAAACTAGGCTTTCGACTTACCGATATTCGTGAGATTTCCTCGAAAAATATGGTTGTCAATGTGTTGCAACAAGGCTCAGGAACATTAACGATCGATGAACCTGTAGCTGCTTTAGAAGGTGCAATCGTCAAAAATCACCAGTCCATACCACTTTTTGATCATTTTCAAGTTGGCGATCAACGCTTCAATGTCACTAGGGCAAGTAAGTGGATCCCCATGACGGGAAATGTTAAGCTTGAAGGTAATGTTGCACATTTTAATGGTAGTGGCAAAGCGATAGTTAGTAGTTATTACCATAATAAAACGGCATATATTGAGTTTCTCGTTACTTCATGAATTTTGTAAAGGTGGGGAATCCCTTGAAAAAAAGAATGACGGATGTTACCGCTTCCATGCAGGCGCATGCTATCGATCATCTGATTGTCGCACCAGGCCCTAGCTTTGTCTATTTAACAGGTGTTGGTGTGCACGCAAGTGAAAGGCTTACGCTTTTTGGACTTCGTCAAGACGGTCATCATGCTATCTTAGCACCATTACTTGAGGAAGATAATTTCGCTTCTTGTGGTTGTTCGATATTTACGTATCGTGATGAAGATGGCTATGACAAAGCCTGTAAGGCATTTCTCGACGAGCTAGAACTTACCAAGGAGCATGTTGTCGCAGTTGAACGTGATCAAATGCGCCTCTTTGAGTTAGATGCGATCGCCGTCTCACAAGCGCGTTTTGTCGAGGGCAAAGCGATTGTCATGGAAAAACGTCTCATCAAAGATGAGACTGAAATCGGATGGATGCAAAAGGCTGCCGATATTGTTGATCAGGCGCTTGAACGCACCATTGCACTTTGCCGAGTTGGGATGACCGAACTCGAACTTGCTGCCGAACTGGAGTTGCAGATGCGTAAACTCGGTTCGCAAGGTACTCCTTTTGAGACGATTATCGGTTCGGGGTACCGTGGTGCTTTACCTCATGGGGGACCTACCGATAAAGTGATCGTTCAAGGCGAGTTGGTTGTGATCGATTATGGCGCTATGGTTGGTGGTTATAACGCTGATTCGACGCGAACGATCGCGTTTGGTGAACCAAGTTTTGAAGATCGTACCGTCTACGAGACGGTACGACAGGCCAATGAAGCTGGCATCTCTGCCGTGTTACCAGGGAACATGGCGCAAGACGTCGATCGTGCAGCACGATCTTGCATATCGCTAGCAGGCTATGGTCAATATTTTACGCATCGTACTGGGCATGGTCTTGGATTGGCCGTTCATGAATTTCCAAGTATCATGGAAGGGAATGATCTTGTTTTACGACCAGGCATGGTGTTTACCGTAGAACCTGGGATTTATATTCCTTCTCGCGTCGGTGTTCGTATCGAAGATGATGTTGTCGTCACGGAGGATGGTTTCTCTCTTTTAACGCATTTTTCAAAAGAACTCATTATTGTATAAGGTGAATCTTGACAATGAGCGATCGTAAAGAATTTTTGGTAACTCTTCTTTCACAAAGTAAAGAACCAAGAACAGGCACAGAATTGGCCCATTATTTTCAAGTAACACGTCAGGTTATCGTTAAAGATATCGCCGTTTTGCGTGCAAAAGGGCATCCGATCGTAGCAACGCCGCAAGGTTATTATTATGCGAAGGCAAGAGCGATGGAATCATCACGCGATGTGTTTTATCGCGTGATGACCATTCGCCATCGTCCCGAGGACACTGAGATGGAATTGCTGACGCTCGTTGACGCGGGCATCACTGTTGTTGACGTGTCTGTGGATCATCCGATTTATGGTGAGTTTGTTGCTAATCTAATGTTTTCTTCGAGACGTGATGTACAGAACTTTACCGATCGTTTAAACCATGAAAATGTCCCACTTCTCCTAACGTTAGCAGGCGGTGTACATCGGCATACATTAGTCGCCAAATCCGAGGCGATCATCCTTGCCGCTTTTGAACAACTTCGCGCATTGGGTTTTGAATTAATGGAGGATTCTTGATTTTTCGCAAAGTTAGTTGATTTTTAGTACAATAGAAGGTATAGCCACGCGAGAGTAAGGGGAGAGAGATAGAGTGGAATTTCGAAAAGTATTAGTCGCTAATCGCGGGGAAATCGCTATTCGGATCTGTCGTGCTTGTACAGAACTAGGGATAAAAACCGTTGCGATTTATTCAAAAGAAGACAGCTTAGCCTTACATCGCTACAAAGCGGATGAAGCTTATCTTGTCGGTGAAGGGAAAGGTCCCGTTGAAGCCTATCTTGATATCGAAGGTATTATCGATATCGCAGTAAGGTCGGATTGTGATGCCGTCCATCCAGGCTACGGATTTCTTTCGGAAAATGATGAGTTTGCGAGTGCTTGTGCTCGTGCGGGTATTACGTTTATCGGACCTACCCCTGAACATTTGCAGATGTTTGGCGATAAGGTAACGGCAAGAACGATCGCGCAAAAAGCTGGCGTTCCTGTCGTTCCAGGCAGCGACGGCGAAGTGAATGTCGAACAAGCGAGGGAATTTGCGAAAGATCATGGGTATCCGCTCATCGTCAAAGCGACGAGTGGCGGTGGTGGTCGTGGCATGCGCGTGGTTCATAGTGATGAAGAACTCGATGATGCTTTTGCGAGGGCGAGTTCAGAAGCGCAGACATCATTTGGTCGATCGAGCGTTTATGTTGAAAAGTATGTGTCTAACCCTAAACATATCGAAGTACAGATCCTTGGTGATCGCCAAGGTAATATCGTTCATCTTTTTGAGAGAGATTGTTCCATTCAACGACGCCATCAAAAGGTAGTCGAAGTCGCGCCATCGATGCTTCCAGAAGCGTTAAGGATGACCATTTGTGATACAGCACTTACGTTAATGCGATCGGTCAGTTATGTGAATGCGGGTACCGTCGAATTCCTTTTAGGGGAAGATGGTCAGTTTTACTTTATCGAAGTTAATCCTCGTGTACAAGTTGAACACACGATTACTGAATTGATTACCGGTATTGACATCGTGCAATCACAAATTATGATTGCACAGGGTTATGCGCTTTCGTCACCGAACATAGCGATCGAAAAGCAAGCGGATATCGTCAGTCGTGGCTATGCCATTCAATGTCGCGTGACGACAGAAGACCCGCAAAATAATTTCTTACCCGATACCGGACGCATTACGGCGTATCGTTCGGGAGCGGGTTTTGGCGTTCGACTCGATGGTGGCAATGGTTATATTGGCGCTCGCATTTTACCCTACTATGATTCTATGTTAACGAAAGTCTCCGTTTGGGCATTGACCTTTGAGGCGGCGATCGCAAAAATGAGAAGATCGCTTGCGGAATTTCGTATTCGTGGTGTCAAGACGAACATTCCTTTTCTCGACAATGTGATTCATCATGAAGAATTTCGCAGTGGTCGATATACTGTTCTTTTGATCGATACCCATCCGGAATTATTCATGTTTAAAAAACGGCTTAATCGTGGTACCAAGTTACTCGAATATATCGCTGATGTGACGGTCAATGGCTGTGAGGGTGTTCGTGCGAACACGAAGAAACCTTTGGTCGAGATTCCGAAACTCCCTGTGTACCCACCGCATGAATCTCCCCCGATCGGGACGCGTAATATTTTGTTGGCAGAAGGTGCGGAAGGACTTATCCGCTACCTGCGTCGAGATCAGCGCCTCTGGTTAACGGATACGACGTTACGCGATGCGCACCAATCTTTACTAGCTACGCGTATGCGAACGTATGATATGATTCGCATCGCCGAAACAATAGCGCATCAAACACCGAATCTCTTCTCGCTTGAGATGTGGGGTGGTGCTACTTTTGATACTTCCATGCGCTTTTTGCGTGAGGATCCTTGGGAGCGCTTAGTACAACTGCGTCAACGCATCCCGAATATTCTCTTTCAAATGTTACTACGAGGCGCCAATGCCGTTGGCTATCGTAATTATCCAGATAATGTCGTGACGAAATTTATCGATGAAGCCTGCTTAGCAGGGATTGATGTTTTTCGAATCTTTGATAGTTTGAATTGGCTACCGAATATGCAAGTGTCGATCGATCGCGTTCGCAGTAATGGAAAAATTGCAGAAGCGACGATCTGCTATACCGGTGATATTCAAGACCCCAATCGAACGAAGTACAGCTTATCCTATTATGTTGAACTCGCTAAAGAATTGGAAAAAGCGGGGGCGCAAATTCTTGCGATTAAAGATATGGCGGGATTGCTCAAACCTTTTGCTGCGTATTCGCTCGTGAAAGCGTTAAAAGAAAATGTCGGCTTGCCGATTCACCTTCACACGCATGATACAGCAGCTACGGGTGTTGCTTCGATCATTAAAGCGGCAGAAGCTGGCCTGGATATTGCCGATGTGGCGATCAGTTCGATGTCAGGAATGACCTCTCAACCTAGTTCGATCGCGGTCGCTGCTGCTTTTGAAAAACATCCTCGGGATACGAAGATACAAGTCGAGAAACTCGAGATAATCACCGAATATTTTGGTGCGGTTCGGCAGATGTATTCTGCTTTTGAAGGTGGATTACAAGCAGGTTTAGCTGACGTATATCAGCATGAAATGCCTGGTGGCCAATATACGAATTTGCAAAAACAAGCGGAATCGATGGGACTAGGGCCAAGATTTCAAGAAGTGAAAGAAGCGTATCGGATCGTCAATGATCTGTTAGGGGATATCGTAAAAGTGACGCCTTCTTCGAAAATGGTAGGCGATTTTGCTTTATTCTTTGTCCAGAATAACCTGACTGCACAAGAGTTTCTCCGTCGTGCTTCTGAATTCGATTATCCTGCTTCAGTCGTCGATTACTTTATGGGCTATATGGGTCAACCGCCAGGAGGTTTTCCTGAATGGTTACAAAGTGCAGTGCTGAAGGGAAGAACAGCACTTACAGAACGACCGGGAAGCTTACTGGAGCCAGTAGACTTTGAAGCCTTGGCGAAAGAACTATTTGAGAAATCAGGTATGATCGTAACGTCAAGAGAAGTGAGTTCTTACTCGCTGTATCCGCAAGTAACGCTCGATTATTTGCAATCGTTGAATCGCTATGACAATCTTTCCGTACTCGATACGCCGACATTTTTCTTTGGACTAAAACCTGGCGAACAAGTATTTGTTGAGATCGATCCTGGCAAAACGCTCGTAATCAAATTGATTTCGATATCTGCGCCAAGAGCGGATGGGACACGTGTGGTGTTTTTCGAATTAAATGGACAACCCCGTGAAGTGGAAGTTATCGATCGATCGCAAACAGTGGACGTCACCGCTCGTCGCAAGGCTGATCCTAAAAATGCGTTAGAACTTGGTGCAACGATGTCAGGAACGGTTGTTAGTCTTATGGTGCAAGACGGAGAGTATGTCACGGAAGGACAATTCTTGTTAGTGACCGAAGCGATGAAAATGGAAATGCAAGTACAAGCGCCACGCACAGGACATATCAAACATGTAGCGGTGCGCGTCGGAGAAGCTGTTCAAGTCGGTGATTTGTTGGTCGTGTTTGATGCGTAACCGCACAGTTACCGTAATTTCTTGAGGATAGATCAATGGCGCATGCGAAGATCGCATGCGCCATTTTAGCTTGTACGCCAGGGTTATAAGCTTGAAACCACACCGTCAGCGTCTTCTTCAGGTGATTCTTGATCGAGGTTCGGTTTCTTCAAGGCAGAAGCTAATCCCCAATAAAAGGCGATTAACGATACGATGATTAAAGCGATCTGATCCCACGGTGACGGAATCTTGCCGATACCGCCAAAATTGGTATCACCAAAGTACGAAATAAGTAACATGGCGATATAGTATACGACGAGCCATAGTGAGCTTTTTACCTGCGTTGCTAAGGAAAGACCATCTTTATTCTTTAAGGGACTGACAGCTGCAATGATTAGATAAACGAAGAACATGACAATCTGTAACCCGATCAGCCAGTAGTCCGTTTGCCAACCGGTCCAATAGATAATCAAGGATGCGATGATAAAAGCGATCGGCGCAATGAACGACATGCCGCCCAAACGAAAGGGACGGTGGAGGTTAGGCGCCGTTTTGCGAAATGCCATTGCAGAGATCGGACCGATAACGTATGTCATTACTGTTGCTGATGAAACAACATTAACCATGAAATTCCATGTTGGGAAAGGTAATGTCCAAAACACGGCAAGAAGGAGGGAAAACCATAAAGCGACACGAGGTACTCCTGAACTGCTGATTTTTGTGAACGGTTTGGGAAATGTTCCAGTACGTGCCCATGCGAACACAACGCGAGCCGTTGAAGAGAGATAGATATTTGCTGTGCCCGCAGGTGATACGACAGCGTCTGCAAAAAGAATAAAGGAGAGCCATCCCATTCCAAGAAGGGTAGCAAGATCAGCAAATGGCGCGTTATATGCGAGAGAAGTCCAACCACCTTTTAAAGCGCTTTCAGGAATTGCGCCTACAAAGACCACTTGCAAGAGAACATATAAGACCGCACCGATGGTGATAGCCAAGATGATAGAAAAAGGAACGGAGCGCTGGGGATTGCGTGCTTCACCAGCGAAATCGATCGCTTGTCGAAAGCCGAGAAAGGCAAAAATGATACCAGAAGTACTGACGGCTTGTTCAATACCGGTGAAGTGACCGATGGCAAAACCATGAGAATGAAAATTGCTCATTTTAAATTGAAAGAAAAATAAGATAATGGTGAGCGCTGGTACGATAAATTTTAAAGCGGTAATTAAAGAGTTGAATTTTCCGAAAATATTGACGCTCCAATAATTAAGCAAGAAGAAGAAGACGAGAAGTGCGAGTTGAACGATCCAGCCTAAGACTGTCGGATTACCACTTGCCGTTCCAATCGCGGGTCACCATTGTTGTGCATAGCCACGTACCGCTTCAACTTCGATGGAAGCAACGCTCGAATAAGCGACAAGCGCGGCAATGCCCATGAGAAATCCGGTAATCGGGCCATGAGAATAGTCAGGATAACGAATAATTCCTCCTGCGCGCGGTAATGCTGACCCTAGTTCTGCGTAGACAAGACCGATTAAGCCTACGGCGACAGCGCCGACGATCCATGCTATCCAAGCCGAGGGACCAGCGAGTACGGCAGCTTTTTGTGAAGCATACAGCCACCCTGAACCGATAATCGCGCCTAGACCTAAAAAAGTCAGGTCAAGTAGGCTCAGTTGGCGTTTTAAACGTCCTCCTTGCATAAGATGCCTCCTAACAAACCGTTGAGATTTGACTGATTTTTTACATATTAAATAAATAGTCAGTCATGCGTGTTATTATACACGCTAGTCAAAGTTTATCAAGAGATCGATTAAAAAAGAAAATTCCATGTACCATCCCATAAAACACAACTTGGTCTACGATAAGGGAGTAAGGACGGTTCTTGCGTCATCGCTAAAAAGGAACTGACAGGTAAAGTACCTAATTGATGTTTATCCTGAAAACGTTGTAAGGATTTTTGCATCGTTGTTGTATTTGAAGATAAATTGCCACCTGTTGAACTGACAAGGTAAAGTACATCAGCATAAGGAATACGTCGTAAAGGTGCTATGGCAGATAAACGCAAGAAGAAGTCCCAATCCCAGTAATCGCGCATCTCTTCATCGAAATAACCTAATTCATCATGAATGCTTTTTTTATAGAGCATGCCAGATGA
>JABEUY010000097.1 GCA_013044175.1 Bacilli bacterium | reverse complement strand
CGGTTTTTATCGACGATCGCTACCGGAAAAGCGACACAAGTCGGGCAACTTTCGTTTTTTGGTGCGCAACCATGGACGGAGATTTTGCCGTTTAGTCAACTACACAAGTATTTGTACGTGTCCGGGGACTATTGGATCGAAACCACGTCCAAGACAAACTATGCTTTATTTGTACATACCTTTACGCAAGCGGTGAACCAAACGTTTCATGCTCAACTGGATCATGCGTATTCCGTAGGATCTTTTGAGCATGGGGTCGAGATTGAGTGGCAACAAGGTCTTCCTTCCAACTTTGGTGTATGGGGTGCTGGGTGGTTTCACTACGTTACCTATATGTGGGTCTTGATATTTTCAGCGAAGCTTATTCTTGTTTTGTACTTTTGTTTTGATGCAGCTAAACGCATAGGGATTATGAAATTACAAGGCACGTCCTACGTTCGTCTTTGGTTTCTTACCATCGGTCGGTTTATCCTTATTTCCTTTTTGATGGCAGTCGGTCTTGACCTTCTGGCTAGCTTATGGATTCCTGATGATAACGTGACGTTTGTTAGAAACGTCTTGGAGGCCAATAGCACAGTATTTGCAGGTATTCTCCTTGTGTCTCTTGTACTTATCGTCTATGCGTATCGTATGAAAATCAGTCATGCGATTAAAAACCACAAAGACACGACCGGTATTTTGGTGCTAAATACGGTGATCAAGACTGTTTGGATCTTGGTTTTGGCATGTCTACTTGTCACATTATGGTCACAATATGGACATGCTGTGTCGATCCTTGATCAATTGAAAGCCTGGCAAACAACAGCGCAAACACAACGTTATGGCGTTTTTTTCCCCGTTGAAAGTGGTCTTGATGCGCTCAGTGCTCCGTCTTTTGGCTTTCAAGACAAACTTTATAATGAAGGTAAGTGGTTATACCCGGAACTTAATCAAATGGGTGCGATCTATGAAGATGCTTCTCAGTACGAAGAAGGTTACTTGCAATTACCCCAGGGACCGGGCTTTATACGTACGATCATCGTGAATCCAAATTTTTTACGTGCGTTTCCGCTGTATCGGACAAATGGTCACGTCGTGCAGGTTAGCGAAAAGCAGAAAAAATGGGTGGTACTTGTACCGATTATTTATCGAAACCATGAAAAGCAAATTTTACAGTTTATTAAAAGCGAAAGATTGTTTGAATTTCAAACACAATCATCGCATTTTAACCAAAAAACACCGACCTATTATGAACACCAGCCGATTCAAATCCTGTGGTTGGCGAATCACCAACAGGTCTTTGGTTTTGATCCTTACGTTTTCCCACGACAACACAGCATGATTGTACAACCGATTCTCCAAGTACTTACCCTCGCGAACAGCTTGCCCAACGACCGAGGGGCCATGACCAACGGTGGTGGGCTTGATGAAGCGTTAAAGATTCCTTTGATCCATGGGAGCGCCAAACAAACGTATCGCAAAATCGAACCGCTGTTGCAGCATCTACAACTGAACGATAATCTGTATCATTTCCTATCGGATGATGAAGCGATACAAGCGCAAATACAGGTTATACAAGACCAATTAGCTTCCGTTATGATCGCAGCTCTTGGGATAAGCTTGTGTGCGTATTTCTTACTTGTGCAAAGCTTGAAAATTTTTTTCACCCGGTATCAACGACGATTTATCGTGCGACGACTCTATGGCATTGGGCTATGGCGAACGTACCAAGAATATTGGCGCTTCTTTCTCGTTACTTGGGTGGTGCAATTGGGGTGTCTAGTCCTTGTCACTGCTTGGTTGGCAAGCAGTCTTCTTCCCATCTTTCTTGCTATCATGTTGGCACTTTGTCTGCTCGAAATGCTGATATCCGCTTTTCTTTTCTTTCGCTTTGAACGTCGTCACGTATCTCGTTATCTAAAAAAGGAGTGGTAACCATGGCAGAAGCGATGGTAGAACTGCAACGAGTCGGTCGAAACTATGGCGCCACCACGGTGCTTAAAGATGTCGATTTATCTATTTATGCTGGAGAGATGATCGCGATTACGGGGCCAAGTGGATCGGGTAAGACGACGATCCTCAATCTGATTGGACTTTTAGAAAAGCCCAATCAAGGATCGCTCTATCTCTTCGGTAAGCCAAGCCCTTCGGTGGGATCGTTTCGAGCGAGAAAACTGCTGCGCACGCACATTGGCTACGCTTTTCAGAATTATGCGCTGATCGATGATGCGAGCATCAAGCAGAATCTCGATATCCCTCTTTTTTATGAAAAAATATCGTCACAGAAAAAAAGCGAGCGACAACGAGCTGCGTTAGCGCAAGTGGGGCTTGCGGATATCAATGTGAAACAAAAAGTGTATACGTTGTCCGGTGGCGAGCAGCAGCGCGTGGCGCTAGCTAGGTTACTCTTGAAACCTTGTCAAATCATTCTCGCCGATGAGCCCACGGGATCGCTAGATGCAGGCAATCGGGATGCTGTGATGCAGATACTCCATGATTTGCATGACCAAGGCAAGACGATCGTCATCGTCACGCACGATGAGGTGGTCGCGCGCTCGTGTGAGCGTGTGCACACGTTACGATAAGGAACTTGGCGCATCGTTTACCAAACAATTGATTTAGCGTACATCACCCGTCGCATAGATGCTGGCTATTCGCTTTTGCCAATGCTGACGGGTGATGGTCATGGCGATCAAAAACATCGATGTTCCAATACTCAGTAAGAGTACAAGCGAACCGGCAAGCCAAACCCATTGCGGTAGTAAAGCAAAAACTGTAAGTAAAGAATATTTTCCTTGTTTTTGTTTATTAATCCTTATCGAGGAAAAGCAAGGTGCAACGTGCGCATACTTCAACTTTTTTTAGCAAAAAAAAATTATTCGACATTTTTCGCTATGGAAAGAGTTCATCCTATTGTTTACAATAATATTGGAAACTATGAATTGGATATAAAGGAAATCAAATAACAGGTCTACTCGTTCGAATGAAACTTCTTGATCAGTCAACGAATTCGATTTGGCTTTCTTTCATTCACAGCAGTTGCTTTAATTATGATGACTCCGATGGCAGCTTATGGTCCAGGTGCATTAGGATTTTCTCAAACTATTGGTGTTAGCAATGATATGACAGGTTCTGTAGATGTACCATTGTGGGGGGCATAATTTTATGACGAAAGTCCAACGTTTGATAGCGCTTATTGTAGTCATTCTGCTTTTGGGTTTTGGTGTGGTATTCATTATTATCCGAACTACAATGAAACCAATTAAATCTTATTGGACAGAAGTGGGAAGTTGGTCTTTTAACATTGTTGGTGCATCAACGATCCCCGTTACATTGCAATATCTCATCATCGGACATAATGAACCTCCATTATTTAAATATTTATTATTTTGGAATAATAAATATTTAAAAGTAAGTGATGGTCCATCGATTATGACCCATCAAAGGTCATATGAAGTTTTATACAACATGTATATTCAAAGTACGCTGAAAAATAGTTTTAAAGAAAAGAATCTATCTTTAACTCTAAAAACTAATTTATGGAAAAAAACTCTTCCTTATGGTGGAGCATCTGTGAAGCTCGTTTCGAATCCAGTGAATTGGCTAGACCAATTATGGGACTATGGTGGAACCCAGGGAGCGTATCGTTCCCATCACCGATATTACTTAAGTTTGAAAAATAATAGTCACACATCGGTTAGAATCCTTGGTCTAGTTCAGCCAGGAAATTATACAATTGAAAAAATGCAATACATTATGCCTTCGCCTATAAATACAATAATGACGAAACTATCTCATGGGAATCCATTTCCCAAAGGAGGTGTTTTATTAACTCCAGGTAAATCGATAATGATATATTGTATTATATCGATAAATAGCAATTTATATAGGAATATTTATTTTGATCCAGGAATATCATTGGTCAAAAATAAAATCCATGGAATACAACTTGTCCCAGCTACAACCTGGATCACCTATTTTGGCTAACAAAACCGATTTCTATAATTTGATTTTTAGGATATCAAGTAACACAATTCCTAATGAACATCACCCGTCGCATAGATGCTGGCTATTCGCTTTTGCCAACGCAGGCGGGTGATGGTCATGGCGACCAAAAACATCGCTGCCCCGATACCCACTAGGAGAACAAGCGAACCGACAAGCCAAACCCATTGCGGTAGGAAAGCAAACAACTCATTAGCGAGGTGTTGTAAGGAAGAATGCGGCGGTAGTACATCAAGCGAGATAAAAAATAGGATACCGATGCCCATGATGACGTATACCATGATCATGCGAAGAATGAGAAGCAGAAAATTTGGCTTTTGCCGTTGACGTGTGATGCTATCAAACGGATTGAGTTTAATGTTCGAAAAAGAAATCATCAATTCTAGTGAACATAGTGGTAGAAGCGAGGGTAATAAAATAATCAGAAGAAGGAGCAAACTACCGATCGTAGCGAGGGATGGGAAAAGAATTAACCAATAAACAGCGACCATAGCCACCGAAAACAGCAAAATCGTAACGTAATGTGATACGAATTTGCTAATAATGAATAAGCGCGCAGACAATCCTGTATGCAAGTACCACCAAGCGCCACCTTGTTCATACTGGATGATCGATTGCATTCTCGATTGTGAGATCATGATCAATGCGAGCGCAACAAAGAAGAGCAACATCGACGCGGAAGACGAACTACCTGATAGATACGCGAGGAAATACGGATACGCAAAGAAAAGCAATAACGGAAGAAAATCACGTGAGCGTAGCATCAGTCGAAAATCTTTACCAATAAACATCGTAATAAGATCGACACGCGTAACCGCGAGTGCTTTTGCGGGTGCAGCAACGTAAAAAGATAAAGCCCAGAAAAAGAAACGAGAATACCTTCATAGAGTAAGGTATGTGTCGTCATGATTGGAAAATCATGGTTATAAAAGGGTGAAATAGGAAATGGACTAAAGAGAAGAGTAAAAATTACGGCAAACACACGAATGGGCCAAGGGTTTTTGCGAGTATAAAAAAATCTATCCCAATATCATCTAAGGTTGTATAATGTGATCATGGAAACCGAAGAATTTTTACCCATTGGTAAGGTGGCAAAATTACTCGGCGTCACCCCCTAAACGATTCGCAGGTGGCAGAAAGAAGGGAAGATTAAAGAAACACGCTCACCGACTGATCGACGTCTATACAGCGTTCGTGAAGTGAAACGCATCATGG
>JABEUY010000096.1 GCA_013044175.1 Bacilli bacterium | reverse complement strand
TACCCATGGTTGTCGTTGCACACGCAAAGCGACTTTCGCGATCTCCACACAGTGATCCCCTATGCGCTCAAGGTCAGTAACCGCCTTTAGCACCGTGCCTAGTAGTCGCAAATCGCCTGCCATCGGTTGTTGAAGTGCGATCAGACGCAGACACGCCATCTCGATATCCACTTCCATACGGTCGATCGTATCATCGCCTTCGAGAACCGCTTCGGCAAGCTCAACATCTTGGTCGATAAGAGCACGGATCGCTTTAAAGATCGATTCTTCGACCAAAGCCCCCATCCGCAATAAATCCTGCTGTAAAGATTCCAAATGACTGTGAAACTGTTTTCGAGCATCCATGGGCTGCACCTTCTTAAATTACACAATATACACCAATCTTCATTGTATCATGATTCTTTTTTTGCTGTGTAAAAAATGGGTAAAAAAAAGGAGCCTACGCTCCCGACGTCTCCCGTTGCCCTCGTTCGATCGGCTTGATCTTTTGCTGCTGTGCATCAATCTCTTTCTCTAGATGGCGCAACCGTAACAAAATGCCAAACCGTTGCTCACCATCTTTCTCCGTAAGCCATTCAGACAGCAAAGCTTGTCGGGTTACTTCCAGACTACGCAACTCTTTCATCGCGTTCCTCCTTTTCCTCTCTCTACAATCACAATAAGCAACCAATGTGTCGTAAAGAACTCGAATTCCTAATGATTTCTCAAAGAATTCTTTGCCCTAAGAAAAAGTGTATGCACGATAAGCGAAAGTAGACTAGACTCGTTCTTTAATCATGGAATAACTACTTACCCGATTGCGTCCAGCTTGCTTCGCGCCGACGTACATCGCACGATCCGCATGCAAGATCAGCGTATGCGAGGACTCCGCATGATCCGGATACGTAGCGACGCCCACACTCACCGTGATGCGAAGTGGAATCACTTGCGCAAGTTGTGCATCCATCGGCATGGTACCCTTCCACTTGTTGAGTAAAGGTGCTTGTTCGATCGCTATGCGCAATCGCTCAGCCACCTGTTCACCGACCAATAAAGTTGTCTCAGGAAGTAAAATCGCAAATTCCTCACCACCATATCGACAGACGATATCTTCATCACGTACATTTTTCGTTAAAATCTTCGTCACTTCGGTCAGAATTTCATTACCTGCTTCATGGCCATATGCGTCATTAACCCACTTAAAATGATCAAGGTCGAGCAACAAAAGCGTCAAATTGCCTTTCTCACGTACCGTCCTTTGAAACATCTCTTCAATCGCGAAAGAGAAATACCGATAATTATAAGCACCCGTCAACGAATCGGTGACCGTCTCTAACCTTGTCTGTTCAAACCTTCTCGCATTAGACCAACTGATTGCCGCTTGATTCGCCAAGATGCGCACCATTTCGATATCGCGTTTGGAATAGGCATTCGGTTGCACATGGATGAACGTCATCACGCCAAGTACCTCATGATTATAGACTAGAGGGATTGCAAGCACGGTTGAACCACCGATTTTTTGATCCTGTTCAAAATAGGCAGCTTGTGGACCGGAAAAGCGATTTCCTTTTAACACTTCTTGTTGACGCTCATACGCTTCACCCGTGACACCTTCGCCCGGTTCCACTTCGACGGCAAGCATCCCTTCTTCCGACTCATGCGTCCGTCCATACACCTCAATGGGTACTAACACGCCTTTTTGGTAGGTAAAAACATAGCATGCGTTGGCCGCCAAAATCTTCGGCATCGCACCGATTAGTTTGTGAAGAAAATCCTTTTCCTTTGCTTGCATCAGCATTTCACCGGTTAATGTACTAATAAGCGAAAGTTGGCGGTTTGAAAACACGAGATTCGAGTACAAGCGAAAAATATAGAGGATACCGACAAAAGCAATACCTACCGAGAAATAAGCAAGAAGAGAACCATCATGACCGAGAAAAATGAACAACCAAGCAAGCACAAAATCCATCAACACAGCAATCAGATCCCACTGCGTGCCAACCAACCAGTTCTCGATCTTTGCATCGCGCAAGTACGTAAACAATAAGGACAGTAACTCATTACTGATAAAATGAACGATAAAAAACACGCTCACAGGAACGAAGAGCGCAAAAGTCGGCTGACTGAAGCCGAGCTTGCCTCCGACGGCAAAATAAGCAAAAGCGGAAAGTATCGTCTGCAAGATCAGCATCGAAAGATTGACCGAAACTCTCGTCCACTTCAGTTCATGATTGATGATCAATTCAAGCGCAAACCAGCTCAAACAAGTAAGAGCTACCGCATAACTAACACCGAACTGGATAAACAACGGTGTGACAATCCCAGCGAGAATGTGGATGCGTTGCCCTGCCACAAGGATCGGAAATTGCCAAGCCATGACGAGCATCACTAAATAAAACAGCAAAATAATCCACGCTGTACCCGTTAAAAGTGTAAATGGATGCGAGAACATACTATACAAAAGCATACTCAAAGAAATAACCCCTAAACTTGCGATTCCAACGATATAACGACGGTAACGACTTTGCATGAAAATCCCTCCGCCAACAAGGAGCCTTCCTGCTTAAAGTATAACAGATTATGAGAAGAAAAAACGATGCATAATCTGAAGTGCAGAAGAGATATCAGATTCTTTCGTCACCTCAAGCAACAGTGCCTCTCGGCGTTTGCGTCCATCGAGCAAAACGGCAATATCTTCCCAACGACGTGTCGAAGAACTCGGCACATACGTGATAAAAGGATACGTATGTTGAAGAAATTGCGCCATTCTTCCTGTCTCCGAAGAAGCGCTCATATCGACGATCAAGACATCGGCAACTTCTTTGCCCATGGCGAACGTCTGCAACGAGAGACGGCGCACCAGCCACTCGATCCATTCACTTGCATCCTTGACAGCGATCACAACGGTCGGCAATAGACTTTCGATCGGGCGTGTCATTCGCCGATACACCTGTACACACATCAACATAAAACCATAACAGGCAAAGACACTCAGTAATATAAGCGCCACGGAAAATCCCTTCTTTCTCCGTCTTTAAAACCCATCGTATGTCTGACGGCAAGGGCAAGTGCACGCAAAAAAGCGTCGGATCAAGATCCGACGCCATGAACGTTTATGCGATTTGGCTTTATGCTAAGCCGGCCGCTTTGCGAAGCTGCTCAGCACGATCTGTCCGTTCCCAAGGTAAATCGAGATCGGGGCGGCCAAAATGACCATACGCTGCCGTCTGACGGTAAATCGGACGACGAAGATCCAATGCTTTGATGATGCCAGCAGGACGTAAATCAAAATGTTCCGTTACGAGTTCCTCGATGCGTTCATCCTCGATGGTACCGGTGCCAAACGTATCCACGCGTACCGAAACAGGACGCGCCACGCCAATCGCGTAAGCAATCTGTACTTCACACTTGTCAGCAAGGCCGGCTGCCACGATGTTTTTAGCCACATAGCGAGCCGCATAAGCGCCAGAACGGTCGACTTTCGTCGGATCTTTACCCGAGAAAGCTCCGCCACCGTGACGCGCATAGCCACCATACGTATCCACGATGATTTTACGGCCAGTCAGACCAGCATCCCCTTGAGGACCACCGATGACAAAGCGACCTGTCGGATTGATCAGATACTTCGTTTGCGCGTCGAGTAACTCAGCAGGAACAACCACATCGATGACTAAACGTTTTAAGTCGCGTTCAATCGTATCATGATCGACGAGCGGATGATGTTGCGTCGAGATGACGATCGTGTCGATGCGTACTGGACGATCACCTTCGTATTCGACCGTCACTTGCGTCTTACCATCAGGGCGCAGGTAATTGACGAGACGTTCCTTACGCACTTGCGAAAGACGTTGCGCCAAACGATGGGATAGTGAAATGGGTAATGGCATCAATTCCGGCGTTTCATTTACAGCAAAACCAAACATCAACCCTTGGTCGCCAGCACCGATCGCTTCGATTTCCGAATCGGACATTTCGCCTTTTCGCGCTTCAAGCGCTTTATTAACGCCCATCGCGATATCAGGAGATTGTTCATCAATCGACGTGATGACAGCGCATGTATCCGCATCAAAACCGAACTTTGCGCGCGTGTAGCCTAGTTTACGAATCGTTTCACGAACGACACGCGGGATATCGACATACCCTTCTGTCGTCACTTCACCAGCGACAAGCACAAGCCCCGTCGTGACCGACGTTTCACAAGCAACACGAGAGTATGGATCTTTTTCCAAAAAAGCATCAAGGAGCGCATCTGAAATTTGATCACAAATTTTGTCGGGATGACCTTCTGTTACCGATTCTGAAGTAAAAAGTTTGCGTTTAGCCAACAATATACACCTCCAAACAATAAGAAACCAATGATACTTTATAATAGTGTACTTGCAGTGTCAACGAAATCGTTGCAAATGCTGTCGATACGTTCAGGTTGTCGAACGCCGGCGGGCGTCCCAGTATGCCTGCCAGGCAAAAACCGGGAGTACTAATTGACGACGAAAGCGGCGCGGTTCCTTGAGCAAACGATATAACCATTCCATTTTTACCTGTTGAAAAAACTGGGGAGATCGTTTGACCGTACCTGCCAAAATGTCAATCGTGCCACCGACACCGATCGCCAACGGAACGGCTAGCTTTTCACGATACTGATCGATAAAAACCTCTTGTCGAGGCTGCCCCAATCCGACAAGCAACAGATGAGGAGCAAAAGCGCGGATATCTTCCACGACAGCATGTTCTTGATCCTTAGTAAAGTAACCGTTTCTTCCTTTAACCATCAAGCCAGGATACGCACGCAAAATGTTCGCGATCGCCAAGGTTGATGCTTCTTCCGAAGCGCCGAGCACATAGACGCGCAGATGATGATATTCCGCATAGCGCAACAAAAGTGGTGTTAACTCCACACCCGTAACACGTTCTTTCAGTGGTTTCCCATACCAACGTGAAGCCATGACAATGCCATTGCCATCTGGCGTAATAAAATCGGCTCTTTGGACGATATGCTGTAATTTTTCATTCACTTTCAGATGCATGACAAACTCAGGGCCGGCTGTGATGATCACATGCGGCTGCTGATCATGCAGATAGGTCGTCGCCTCAAGAAAAACTTCGTTCATCGTAAGGTTGGCAAAATTGACACCAAGAACAGAAACCATCGAATACACCGCATAACCACCCGATCAATGAGCATAAAAATTGAGAATGCACGCTTATCTTATCGTATCCAAAGCGATTAAACAAACAAAAAAAATATGGTCTACCCAGAAGCGAGCGGACAGTGGGGGTTGGTATCTCGGGGGGGACCGAGAATAGCTCGCTTCTAAAGTAAACCATATGTTAGGTAATCCATCCCGAAAATCTTGAGACCGTACATCGACCAAGACCGGCAGCTCGGCTGTCTTTTTGAAAAGACCCGTAGCTTTGCGACGCCACTTTGCAGTGGGCTTGCTTTTATCGGGAGGTCCTCGTTAAGATTATTCTACACGTTTCGACACGGTTTGACAAGAGATGTCGAAAAAAATGTCGAATCGTGCGATTCGACAAAATAATCATTTAGGATACGTACGCATTCATGACATCAACGGCTAGATAAGGATCCAATTTCGACCCATCCGGATTTACCGTCGGTGCTGTATAAGACTGGCCAACGGTATACACTTTTCCATTATTATCTTTCATCGACCAATCGATCGTCAGCGTCTTAACACCAGTCACGGGAATCGTCACAGTAGCTGCTTGTTGACCGGTAGTTATCCAAGCTGAATTACCGATCGGCTTGCCATCGCCAAGAAACGTCAGTTGCACAGCACCAGCAAAATCTTTCGTGAGATCATCGATAGCGAGTTGTAAAGAAAGCGTATTGTATTTGCCTTGTAAGGCATAAGAGACACCTGGTAGAACGACCTTTTGCCCTGGATTGATGCCCCACTCAATCGTAAATTGCCCTGGATACAAAGAACTCAATACCGAGGCCGGCCAATAACCTGCTAACTCACCTTTGGGATAGAGTAAAGGATTCGCAAAATCCCCGACCGTATTCGTCGGCGTCATGTTAACGAGTGGTGAGCTCGTCTGGGCAAAAAACGGCGGTTGATTGACTTCAAAATTGACATCACCATCCGACAAAGCGACCGTAGGTACCATACCAAACGCTTGTACATAGGAAGTATCGGTAGCTGGCACATCATAAAAAGTCTTGCCATCTGTAATCCCCGGTGCTAAGGCTTGCCCATTTAGATAGACAGGAATCGATTGAACACGGGACGTCACCGTGACGAGGGCAGGTTTATTCTGCCAAGTTACGGAAGACTGTAAAGCGTGACCGACTGCACTAACCGGCACATAGACATTATGGTTATAAATAAAAGGTTCAGCACTCGTCTTGACGACTTGGTTATTGACGACCATTTGAATGTTAGCAAAAGAAGCTTTGATCGATTGTACACCTGTGCTCGCACTGGTCGTCGTCGCGAAAAGCGCCGCACTCGTCAAGATACCGAGAACGACGATATGCGATTGCTTCATTTAGATAGACTCCTTTTCGATAGGATCAGTGTACATGGACATCAGCAAAGGCGAGATTGACGCGAAGACTATTCGGAACATTTTGCCCCACGGTATACACGGTACCCGTCTTTACATCCTTGACGGAAAAAGCGATCGTCAATAACTTTGTCGACGTAACGTCTACCGAGACGGTAGCAGCTTGTTCACCGAGTGCTTGCCAAGGCGATTGATACAATTGTTGACCATCGCCTGTGATCGTCATCTGCACTTGCTCAAGACCATCCGACGAATCATCGAGACCAAACCACCCCGTTAATCGCTTTGCATGACCATTCAAGTTATACATCACACCTGGAACTTGCGAGGAACTGCCATTGTTGGACCACACTAAGGAATTATTATTTGCGTAGAGCGAGCCGGCAATCTTAGGTGCGCCATCACGCCAACCATACGTCGGTCCAACACTACCATCAATATTTTTAGCATAGTCACCAAAATCTTTCACATCATAAAAAGCATTAATCGGCGTACCTGTGACAGGTACCGTACCAAAATAAATCGCGGGCTTGGACGGGTCGATATAATAAGGTAGATTCGCCGTCGTCGCAAGCGCAAAACCTGCGACATACGATTTACCATCATAGATGACCGTGTGTGTCCCACTATAGACAGGAAGCCCGTAATAATTCACCGTGCCGATCTGCGATGTTGCGACACGAGGATCGTTGATTAAAACTTGATGATTTTTACCATCCCAACTCACCGAAGCGCCTAACCCATGCGCAATGGCGCTGATGGGCACATAGACATTACCTTGATCGATAAAGGGTTCCGCTGCTGTTTGTATCGATTGATGATTAACGGTCAATCCGATATTGGCATAATGCGCAGAAAGAAGATGAACGCCTGAACTCGCATAGGCTAAACCACCAAACAGAAGGCTGCCACTCGCAATGCCGATCGCATAACTGGTTAACGAACGATGCCACTTCACAGAAAAGCTCCCTCCTAACAGGCCGTAAGATAGACTCTATCATGATACCTTTTTTACGATAGGGTCACAATCGCAAGCTTTTGACTATTGCCTTAACCTTTGCCATAGTACAAATCGTTTGACATTTGCACAAACCGTTG
>JABEUY010000095.1 GCA_013044175.1 Bacilli bacterium | reverse complement strand
TGAGGAGGATCTTATGATTCCCGAGGTTTTTATCCAGTTCGATCCGTCGGACAAGCACGATCGGAAGGGTTGTTTCTTCGTATTGTCAGGACCGTCTGGCGTCGGGAAAAATACACTCGTGAACTTGATTCTCAAAGAAATGCGCGGTATCTATTATGTTCCTTCTGTGACGACGCGCGCGATGCGCCCTGGTGAAAGTCAAATGAATCCTTATGCTTTCGTCTCGGTGGAACAATTTGAGGATATGATTGAGAAGGAGCAATTTCTCGAGTGGAAGAAGATCCACAACAACAGCTATTATGGTACGCATATGCCGACGATTCTTTTTGCGATCGACAATGGCTATGACATCATCACGGATATGGATGTCCTTGGTTGCCAAGACGCGATTTTGCGTATTCCCGAAAGAATCTATACGATTTTTGTGCTTCCGCCTTCGATGGATGAGTTGTCCAATCGCTTGTTGGAACGAGATGCGGACACGGCAGCCGTCAAGCAACGGCTTGAGCGCGTGCCGCTTGAACTCGGTCACAAGGATCGCTATGATTTCACGATGATTAACGATAATCTCGAACAAAGTGTGAATGAACTTCGTTCGATCATTCAAAGTGTCGTTGAGCAACGAAGTGAGTAAGTGATTAAGGACGGATGGCTCGAAAGCATGCACCACAGCCGTAATGGCTGTGGTTTTTTACATGATCGTGATGCGATAGTGGCGCAACCATGCATCGATTTGTAAGAGGTAATCGAACATCTGCGCGGTTCCCATGATTTGACCAAACCACGGATCATGTTCTTTATGTTCGCGGCTTTCCTGTAGCCGTTGCTTGGCGTACGTAGGATCAAGCAGGGGAAGAAGTGGCGACGTGTCGTCATGAAGAAGCTGTTCGAAATTTTTCGCTAATTCCTCGCTGTAATGAGGATGATGGGGAGAAGGATACGGCGTTTTACGGCGTTTGACGATACTTTCTGGCAGTAAATCACGCACCGCATCGCGCAATACTTTCTTTGGTGTGTCTTGCTGAAATTTCATCGCAAACGGGATGTTGAAGACGTAGTCGACGAGGGTATGGTCGCAAAAGGGCACGCGAATCTCAAGACCTGTCGCCATACTCATGCGATCTTTTCTTTCCAATAACGTGACGAGAAAACGTGTGATATTCAAATAGGCAATGATGCGTTGACGTGCTTCAGTCGGTGATTCTCCTTGTAGTACAGGCACTTCCGCCAGTGCTTCTTCGTACCGTGCCGCAACATAAGAAGGAATCTGCAGTGTATCGCGTAAGGTTGGATGAAAGATGCGAAGGCGTTCGCTAAGATGACGGGACCAAGGAAATGTGTTGACGTTAACGAGATCTTCGCGATAAAACCAGGGATAGCCACCAAAGATCTCATCGGCTCCTTCGCCAGAAAGTGCCACGGTGACGTGTTGTTTGATTTGTTGGCTAAAAAGATAGAGGGAAGTATCGATATCGGCCATGCCAGGAAGATCTCTTGCATGTAAAGGAATGCGATAATTCTGTGCGAGTGTGAGGGGCTCAACGAGAATTTCTTGATGATGGGTTGATAGATAGGCGGCGACTTCTTTGGCATACGGTGCATCTCGGCTGGTCTGAAAGCGATTGGCGAGAAAGTAACGCTCTTCATCGACAAAATCAACGGAAAAGGTGGCTAATTGACGCGATCGACTTGCCATCACTTTGGCTGCGATCGCTGATACGATGCTTGAATCAAGACCGCCAGAGAGAAGGCAACCAACGGGCACATCGGCGACGAGTTGTCGGGTGACGGCGTCCTCGACCAATTCGCGCACTTTGGAAACGGTTGCTGGATAATCGTCTTCATGAGTATGGCTTGTAAGCTGGTAATAACGGAATTCTTTGCAATGACCATCTTGAAATAGTAAGCTATGTCCAGGCTTTAAGTCTTGAATCCCATAGAAGATGGCGTGACCGGGGGTACGGGATGGCCCCATACCGAGCAATTCGCAAAGTCCGGTGGCATTGATTGATCTTGGCACCTGTTCATGCGCTAGAATCGCTTTCGGTTCTGAAGCGAAGACGAGGAAATCTTCTTTATGGTAATAAAAAAAAGGTTTCACACCGAGTCGATCACGCGCGGCAAATAACAGCTTGCGATTATGATCCCAAATCGCAAAGGCAAAAATCCCATCGAGTTGATCGACACAGTCTTCTTGCCACGCTAGGTAGCTACATAAGACAAGTTCAGTATCGCTACGCGTTAAAATAGGAAGACCTTTGGCGAGTAACTTTTCACGAAGGGTATCCATGTTGTACAATTCGCCATTATAGACGATGGTCGCTTTTCGATCACCGATTTGTCTGGTCATCGGTTGTATGCCATATTCGGGATCGATGACGATCAAGCGTCGATGCGCAAAGCTACAGTGTTCATCTTGCCATAAACCCGATTGATCAGGGCCGCGGCATGCCAGCGTCTGATTCATCGCTTGCAGTACGTTCTCTTTGGCTTGCGTAGGTTGTGCGTGATCGATGATGCCGCAGATACCACACATCGTTGATCTACCTCCTAAGAAAAACTTTTTGAACGAAAGAGGCTGAAATGGATTTGACGGTCACATTGCATGAACAGTTTATGCGCCTTGCCCTTAAAGAAGCCCACCTCGCGTATACACAAGGTGAGGTGCCGATTGGCGCAATCCTGATTGATGAACAGGATGAAGTGATCGGTAAAGGCCATAATCAGCGTGAATTGTGGCGTAGTCCGCTCGCGCATGCTGAGATGATCGCGATCGAAGAAGCGGCTCGTCGCAAAGGTGGATGGCGTCTGCAGGGGTGCACACTTTATGTGACGGTGGAACCTTGTGTGATGTGTGCTGGGGCGGTGCAATTAAGCCGAATCGATCGTTTGGTCTTAGGTGCAGCCAATCCGAAAGGTGGTGCGATCGTTTCTTCTTTAGCGTTATATGACATTCCGACGATGAACCATTATCCTCTAATTACCACTGGTATTTTGGCGGATGAATGTGGTATGATGATGCAGGATTTCTTTAGAAGTCGACGTCGTGATCGTCATGACAACTAATTGCATGTTTTTTTCGCACGACAATGCGGAGAGATGTCCGAGTGGTCGAAGGAGCTCGCCTCGAAAGCGAGTAGTCCCTAACGGGGCTCGTGGGTTCGAATCCCACTCTCTCCGCCATTTTTTTATGGATCGGCATGAGTCTCAGCGCTGTCTGATTGGGTCCTGTGCGACGGTTGCTCCTGAACCGTGTCAGATCCTGACGGAAGCAGCACTAAGGGATGTCTCCGGGTGCCGCAGTTTCACCTGGTTAGGCAGTGCTGAGCGTCATGCTGATGGAACTTTAC
>JABEUY010000094.1 GCA_013044175.1 Bacilli bacterium | reverse complement strand
GCCTAGCGTCATCGCTGCCTTTTGAAGGGCATCACAATCCTCATCGGTAAAGACAGTCTGCATCAAATCATGGTGAATTATTTCTTTCGCCGCTTTATGCGGCATCGCACCATAAACGAGAATAGGCGCTTGAATACCTGCCTCGCGCAATTCGATCGCTTCTTCGACGGTTGCGACGCCAAGTTGATCTGCACCAGCTGCTAAAATCGTTTTGCTCACAGGAATCACACCATGGCCATAGGCGTCAGCTTTCACTGTTGCCATCAATTGAACATGATCAGCCAATTGATCGTGTAATGCTTTTACATTTTGTGTTAACGCCGCTAAGTCAATCAAAGCAAAAGTTTCTCTGTACACGTTTCAATCACCTAGTTTTTAAGATAGCACACTCTGCGCAAATTCCATGCAAGAATTGAAGATTTCTTTATTTTTCTACATTACTTAATAAAGAATGGATGACTTCAATCGCCATATTGCGTTGGGTAAGTCCGATCAAGGAGAACGCAAGACCGTTATTCGTCCAATAATAAGCCTGATCTTTACCGCTCCCTACTTGAAAAACGGGGATATCCAAGATCGATCCTACCGTTCCCCGCCCAAGATCGAGATGCAGATCGATTGGCGCTTGCTCGACGATAATGAAAGGATGAGAACCATTATACCTCAGAAAAATCCGATTACCCTGTTCCGTTTCTGCCGACAGATAATCATTTTTGGGCAGAACAGTCGGTTCATAAATGCCACCTTGCATCCCTGCATAACTCATCGCAGGCGACTTTAATGGCCGCCCCGACACATTGAGCGTTGGCTGAAAAATGGCATTCGCGATGTTGCTATTGGCAACAAAACGCGTGTAATGCATCGTAATCACTGGCGCTTTATTTTGATCATAATACACCACTTCTTGTGGCGCATACGTTTTTTTCACCAATTGAATACTTTGCGTTTTCACGATCGGATTAGAAGGAATGACGGGAAGTTGAAAAAGCAACGTCGTTTTTTGGTGCACAACTTGCCATTTGGATATCGTCATCAACTGGGCGAGAAGCGCATCATAGAGATACCACTGCGCCTGTCCTTGCCGAAAATCGCCTAGCATACGGTAGCGAATACGATCATTCGGTGTCAAAAGATACACGCCATTTGCATTGCGCACTACCGTTTGGGTCAGATGATGCTCACCATCATAAAGCGCGATTCGGTATTGGCCAGGTGATTTATACCACGTTGCTACATACGCTTTTTCAATAGCATCACCATGGCGTATCGTCATTTCAGCTTGCGTCTGATAACTCACCAGTTGTTTCTGAACCGTGGCGATCTGTGAAGTGATCGTCGTCGTCGAAGGATTGCAGCCCGTAACGATCACACCAACTGCGAGTACCACCAACACCATGAACATACGCCTTTGCTTCATCCGTTCTCCCCCTATACGGACGTGACCTGTCGTTATCTCTGCATAGTACCCTCGATGATTGCATGAAAGGCTTTCCCGATAAATTGTAAAAGATCGGTTGCTAAGAGTGACTGTTCACTATGGGCAGATCGCGTGGCTAACTCTGCGGCATAACCATGAAGATAGACAGCGACGGCGACGGCATGCGTGACTTCAGCCAGCTTTTTTTCTGGAAGTTGGGCAATCATGCCAGCGATCATACCTGCCAAGACATCACCCGTCCCTCCTTTTGCCAGACCCGTATTGCCCGTCGGATTGATCATCACCTTACCATCTGGTGAGGCGATAACGGTCGATGCGCCTTTTAGAACAACAATCACACGATACTTAATCGCAAAATTTCGCGCTATAGCGGCTCGATCCTTCTGAATATCGGCGACAGCCACGCCAGTTAACCGACTGAATTCTTTAGGATGCGGAGTGATGACAGTGATCTGTTCCCTATTTTGAAAAAAAGCCTCTCCATGCTCTGGCATGCTCGCTATCGTATTGAGTAGATCGGCATCAGCAACCAGAGTAACTGGCATTTTGGCAAAATCATTAAGAAGTGAAGGATGCTCATGGGCAAAATCGATCAAACGTTGACCGATTCCAGGTCCACACAAAGCGACGGATGAAGAAGACAAGGCAGCTTTCAGATGGAGGATGCCTTCAGGCGTGTCATAGGGTACATCAAGCCTCTTTACGATCGCCTCAGGACACAGTGCAAGCGCAATTTGTTCGCACCCATCATCCACGATAGATTGCACCAAGCCCGCCCCCACGCGATACGCTCCTTCTACGGCAAAACGCAAGGCGCCTTGCATAGTCCTCGAGCCTGCCCAGATACCAACTTGCGCAAATGTACCTTTATGACTCGTTGCTGGCCTTTCTGGTAACCAAGAACGGACACTGCTTTGTGTCAAACAAGTCACATACGCACCGGCTTGATACGCCAGCCAAGGAGGCATTGATAGAGAAGCGACCGTGAGCCTTCCCGTGTGAGCACGTCCGGGATATTGTAAATGCCCGACTTTAGCAAACCCCATCGCCACCGTGACATCTGCGTCAATAGCATCGTCATCCGCCTCGCCTGTCGTGGCATCAACACCAGTCGGTACATCAATACTGATCATGGGACAGCCGACTTGCCGCATTGCTTTCGTCCACATACGGTACTTAGGTGATAACAAAAACCTTGCACCCGTACCCAAAATCGCATCGATCAAGAGCGACATCTGTCCCAGTGCGTTCGCGTCATCGGAGACTTTACCGCCTAGTCGTTCATACGCTTGCCATGCCGCAATCGTCAAAGGCGAACATGCTGTTTTATCATCAACAGCAAAAACCTGCACATCACTACCTTGACAAAGTAAATACCTTGCAGCCACAAAACCATCCGCGCCATTATGCCCTTTGCCAACGACGATACCAATTCGATCGATTCGTTGATACGACTCGATTTCCCGTACGACCGCAACACCGGCAACCTCCATCAGTGCACTTGCTGAGACACCAATATCTTCAATCATTCGTCGATCGACTTCGCGCATTTGCTCGCTCGTCAACACGATCATGGTGTACATCCTCCCCGTCTCTCTATCGATATGTCCACGTTGATGTAGTATGCCAAGCCTATAAGTAAAAGGCATCTTGCCTAATTCGACAAGATGCCTCATGCTTTCACATTTTCTTACGGCGCTTGAACGACCACCGCATTACTCGATGATCCAGGTTGAACGACCGAGTTCCCAGTGCCTAAAGCACGTCCGACTTGAAGACCCCATGACATATCGCCCGATGGGTAACTGATCTGCACAGGATACGTACCACCACTACCCATATACGTAACTTGAAAGCCATCCGCTTTCAATTCGTTATACGTTGACTGCGAACCATAAAATTGGACAGGAATCGTACTTGGTGCTGGAAGTGGAATGCCCGTATACGAACCTGTTGAACCGTAAGGCTTTAATAAAGCTGCTACCTTGGCAGGATCCATGATGTCATAGAAGGCACCTGTAATATAATTTTCCTGATTCATTCCAGGCGCCGGCGCGCTCGCGACCATCATCGAATCTTTGACGCCACCGATATTGATATGCACAATTTTAGCGCCATGAATCGATTCAGCAATCTGCAAGAGTTGCTGCGTATTCATATCGGTCACGACATCTTTTGTCCACGTAGAAATCAAACCAGGCAGATTGGCGATATCACTTTGCGTACTCATCAACTTTTGTTGTAATGCTGCCAGAACTTTCGCTTGGGAATCATCACGCTGAAAATCATTGACCGAATAGACAGACGCCGTATTTTGCCGCACGCGAATATACTGTAAAGCCATCTTACCGTTCATCAAGTACCAACCCTTAAAGAAGTTAGCACCACTATGCGCTGGATCATAGATGCGACCAGGCACATAGATTCGAACGCCACCTACTGCGTTAATCGCATCCGAAAAACCTTGGAAGTCGGTCACGACATAATGATCGATATGCATGCCTGTAAATTTCTCGACGGCGTTGATCGTCAGTTGCGCCGCTTGATTCGGTTGCATCTGCGCCCCGATAAAAAAGAATGACTTTAATTTTGGTATCGGGTCGTTATAGTTTGCCATGGAAAACAGCGTATCTCGAGGAATCGAGATTAAAACCACTTTATGCGCTGCAGGGTCGATATGTGCCACCATCATAATATCGGCTTGACCACCGCCTTCGGTTCCGATGCTTAACGGATTCGAAGGATTTCGCGCATTATTACCGATTAATAAGATGTTTTCCGGCTTTGCCATGGTGCCTACAATGGTTTTCAAGATACCATTGACACCACCACCGCCACGAATCGCCATGACCTCAAGACTCACGCCAATCCCCACGATAATCGCAAGGATAATCGCAAGCACCATGACGATTCTTCGACGGCGTTTGATATTTTTCTTCTTACTCTGTCCTTGTCCTTCTGCTGGTACCTTTGTCTTCATACATTTACCTCTCCACTATGGTTGTTAATAAATATGTTACGCAATCGTAACAAAATTACCTTGTGATAATCTTGCGATACACGATCGGATCGACAAGTCCCGCCTGACGAAACCCTTCAAGGCGCAATCGACAACTGTCACACTCGCCACAAGCTTCTTCTTCGCCTTGGTAACAAGAAGTCGTCAACGAATAGGGCACATTCAAACGCGTGCCCAAACGGACAATATCCGCTTTTGACAACAATTGCAAAGGTGTTTCGATCGATAGTGTCACGCCTTGCACGCCTGTCTTTGTCGCAATTTGCGCAGTGTGTTGGAAAGCTTCGATAAATTCCGTTCGACAATCTGGATACCCACTATAGTCTAACGCATTAACGCCAATAAAAATCGCGCTCGCTTCGACCGTTTCAGCATACGCCGTGGCCATCGATAAAAAGATGAGATTTCTGCCTGGTACATACGTGACAGGTATAGTTTCCGGATTCACCCCATCTTTCGGTACTTCGATGCGATCATCCGTCAATGCACTTTTACCGATTTGCCGAAAAAAGGGCATCGCCACGATTTGATGCTCAACAACGTTATAATGC
>JABEUY010000008.1 GCA_013044175.1 Bacilli bacterium | reverse complement strand
TATATTCATTTTCGATCCTCCTTGATACCTAACCCATACCAATGATACCTTATTAGTCTTAATTTGTTAAGATATTATTTTTTGACTTTTTACGAGTTTAGTCGCCATCGCAGATAATGTATCTAAAGATGTGCCGATTTCATCAACGGCTGAAGCTTGCTCCGACGTCGTCGCCGAAACTTCTTCGGCGAGTGCCGTGGTTTCAGACATAACAGCTTCCAGCCGTTTTGCAAAATCAAAAAGTTCGTCCATTTGTTCATGTTGAACTTTAACTTGTCGATCAACCTGCTCGATCAGTTGCTCTACGGTCGAAGAGGAAGTTGTGATTTTTTGCAAAGCGAATTGAATGCCTGTCAACGCATTCTCAACATGATCAAATGAAACACTCGTATCATCAACTGCCGCATTCACTTTCGCAATCTGCGAAACCATCGTAGCAATCACATGCGCAATTTCTTTACTTGCCTCTTGACTTTGCTCGGCAAGCGTGCGAACTTCGCTCGCGACAACGGCGAATCCTTTCCCTTCTTCACCAGCACGTGCCGCTTCGATCGAAGCATTTAACGCAATCAAGTTCGTTCGATTTGCGATATCTTCCACAGCAGCCAATATCCGTTCAACGTCATTTGCTCGCACAACCAGGTCTTGCGTGATTTCTTTCGTTTGACCTAAGGAATCTTTCGTACCAGCGATCTCTTGTGTGATCATCTGAGTTTTTTGTTCACCAAATTCCACTTGTTGATGCAAAAGCACCGCTGCTTCATTGCCATGACCGACGCTGTCACGTAATTGATCGAGATTACGCTTCGTATCCGTCACCATGGAAGCTTGTTGATCGACGACATCATTCGCTTGCATGGCGCCTTGGCTGATCTCTTGAATCGCATCTGCGATCGTGTGGGCACCTTCTTTCGCTTCACAGGCACGGCGCGATACATACTGAACGGTCTCGTTGATCGCATGCGTCGATTGATCGGTCATTTTCTTATATTCGTCGAGCACTTGCATCGTCTCGGCAAAAACTTCCGCGACTTCACTGTTTTCGTTTTTTAAACGAAGCTCGGGCAAAGTCATCGAGAAATCACCTTTTCTTACAGCCACCGCTACGCGCCGTAAAAGCATTAACTGCTTCAATATAAAACGAGAACCGATCGCAGCGAGTACACCTTGCCATATCACACCGAGAACAAGAATTCCATAGATAAAGAGAAGCGTTTTCGACAACCCCATGCCACGCGTCTGCACATAGCTAACCAATAATGCACTCGTCCCGTACGTGATCACGGCAACGACTATTGTAACGAATATCAATTGAAATTCCAATCTTCTTTTCAGAAATACCACTCCTTTTCGACTGTTGATCATGACTGTGTCAGAATCTGCGCAAAGTACACATGGTTGTCCATTTGTTTACATACTACAAATGGACTATATTTAGCATAGGTGAAAAACCACAAAAGATAAAGCCTAACTGAATAAACTTTCGTGACAAAGCATTGAATTCATTGTCCAAATACAAAACAAAAAACCTACCTCTAAGGTAGGTTCGCTTTGCATATGATGGCGGAGAGGGTGGGATTCGAACCCACGAACGGTTTCTAGCCGTTGCTCGTTTTCAAGACGAGTGCCTTCAACCACTCGGCCACCTCTCCAAAAATCGGACAGATCTTAGTATACCATGTTTTTTAAAAATGTCAAAAGGAAAGAAAAGAAACGAGGGTTCCCATCGCCAAGTTTTGCGATGCTTCGATACGTAGTAAGGCATTTGCCTGACAATAGCTACGCAGCGTCCCTGATGATTGATCATCATGAGGTTCGACGAAGACATGGCCATCTTTCATATACCACCGCCCGCGAAGAAATCGGGTATGCTTAACCGGTTTTAAATTTTCTATCGTGCGCGCTAAAATACCCTTTTGTAATGCACCAATGGACTGGTCATGCAAATTGGTCATATGCGCCAGTAAAGTGGGCAGAAATACGATAGCATGAACGATCGCTGCGCCAGGGTTCCCAGACATCGCCATGATGATTTTATCACCCTTCTTGCCAGCATACAGTGGCGTACCTGGTCGCATCCATACACCCCAAAATAACCTTTCTACCCCTAACGCCTCCAAGACGGAAGGCACGAGATCAAAATCACCGACAGAGACGCCACCTGTGGTGATCAAAAGATCAGAGGCCTCCATCGCTTCTTGCAATCGATAAGAAAGAACTTCACGTTCGTCTTTTACCGACAAAAAACGCGTAGCATGATACCCCCACGTTCGAAGTAGATTCGTGATCATCAGAGCATTACTATCGTAGAGTTTCCCAAATCGCCATGCTTCTTCGCTAGCGATCAATTCGCTACCTGTGGCGATCACACCAATAGCAGGAGGTCGTATCACTACGACTTCACGAATGCCTTGTGCCGCAAGTAGCGCCAGTTCTGCCACGCCGAGTTTAATTCCTTCTTTTAATAGAGTTTCTCCTTCTAACGCCTCATAACCTTTCGCTTGAACCGCTTCTCCTTTCTGTACTGGTTTGGTGACAATGAGCCACGAATGTCCATCACGTTCGATCACATGAGCATGTTCAAAGCGCACAATCGCATCCACACCTTGCATGAGTGGTGCTCCCGTCATCGTACGGATCGCTTGACCATCTTTTACAGTGATTAAACGATCAAAACCCGCACCGATCACTTGTTCATGGATCACCAACATGACTGGTTTGTCTTTTGATGCGCTTTCCGTATCTTTCGCCAAAACGGCAAAACCATCGAGCATAGCACGGTCGAAAGCTGGCATCGCTTGGTGAGCAAGGATATCGTGAGCAAGCACTTGTGATATTGCGTTTTCGATAGATACATCATACTGTTGCCCTTTGGGCGCTGCTTTGAGAATTCGTGCTATCGCGTTATCAACCGAAAGTAATTCATCCATCGTCAGTAATCACCTTTGCATGTTCAGTTCATTCAATGTAACTTGTGATTTCATTGTAGCGCAATTCCGAACAACATGATACATTATACTATATTAAGCACTATAATGAAATTAACACACAGGAGGATGGTCATGACGCACTCAACCAAGCAAAATCGTCATCTCCCAGCATTTCTACTCTTGTTTTTATTAGAAAAACCGATGCATGGCGGCATGCTTTTTACAAAAATCCAAGAATCATTGCATCATGTCGATCAACTGGATAGCGGTGCCATCTATCGCGTATTACGTGATCTTGAAAGCAAAAACTTGGTTCACTCTTCGTGGAATACGAAGGACATAGGTCCAGCCAAGCGAATCTACACCATCACAGAAACTGGGAAAATCGAAGTTAAACGTTGGTATGACGATATCGCACTACGCAAAAAAAACTTGGACTTTTTTTTACTTCACTATAATTTTCTTGTTGATCAAGCACGATCCACGACCGATGAATCTGATGAAAAAGGATGAGGCACTATGCCCTTAGAGAAAGCGACAAGTAATTCGTACCGTTGGATTGTGTTCGCCACGGTTGTCATTGGAACATTTATGGTAAACGTGGATAGCAGCATCGTCAATGTGGCGCTCCCTATCTTACAAATGCAATATCATATTGCTGCTGGGATTCTTCAATGGGTCGTCACGGGATATCTGCTCATGATTACCGCGATCCTACCAATGGTTGGCAGTCTATCGGATCGACTGGATCGAAAAAAAATGTTTATCCTAGGTATCTTTATTTTCACCGTCTCTTCAGCTCTTTGTGCCTTAGCCATCAACTTTTCGATGCTCGTGCTCTTTCGCTTTTTACAAGCTATTGGTGGTGCACTGATTCAAGCGAACGTCATGTCGATTGTTTCATTCACTTTTCCGGAAGGACAACGAGGCCGTCCTTTAGGTCTTATCGGAAGCGTCGTTGCGCTTGGCACCATTGTCGGGCCTGCACTCGGCGGCGTATTGATTGCCGCCATGGGGTGGCGTTCGATTTTCTGGGTAAACGTCCCTTTTGGTATCTTATCGATCGTGGTGAGCGCACTTTTACTTAAACCCATTTCAAAAGGCATCGGTGTTAAAGGATTTGATTGGTGGGGATCTGGCTGGTTTATCCTCGCGACCGTTACGCTGATGATTTTCGTATCGAACGGTGGATCATTCGGTTGGACAAGCCTCTACAGTCTACTCTTCATCATCGTCAGCCTCATCAGCTGGGCTGTTTTTATCGTGCGCGAACAAAAATTCCCAAAACCACTGATTGAACTTTCGATGTTTCGCATCTGGTCATTTAGCATTGGCAACATCGTCGGTTTTCTTTCGTTTGTCATCATGATGTTTCCTGCCATGCTTTTACCCTTGTTTTTGCATCATATCATGCACTTATCCGTCTCTTCGATGGGGTTGCTCTTGATGGCACAATCGATCGTGATGGTGTTATTCGCGCCGATTGGCGGTCTCTTAAGTGATCGCATCGGTCATTATCTCCCCACGGTGCTCGGCATGGTACTGATCACAGTATCAATGATCATGATGGATAGTTTGGCGCCAACGAGCGGTATCGTGATGATCGTACTTATACAGGCTCTACTCGGTGCTGGTCTCGGTCTCTTCTCGTCACCGAATAATGTTGTCGTCCTTGAAGCTGTCCCTGTGGAAAAAACCGGTTTGACCGGTAGTTTGATTGCAACGATTCGTAATTTAGGTCGTGTTTCAGGTGTCGCCGTCGCCATGCTTTTATTTCAAGTTGCGGTTGGTAACCTTGTAAACTATCCACAAAACACTTTTATGAATGGTATGCATCTCGTTTTTGGAGGTGGTATCGTACTTTCAGTGCTCGGTACGATCCTCGTTATCATACGTCGCAAGTCATAATCGAGTAACTTGCAATCACACCGACTTAAATCGACGAACATCACGTTTGTGTGTATGATACGAAGAGATAAGATTTCGTGAAGATACAGGAGATGATAGCAATAACCTATCTTTTTTTACTTCGACATGGTCAAACGGATTGGAATAAAGAAGGCAGATTACAGGGACAGATCGATACACCACTGAATGAAACAGGCTTATCACAGGTTGATCAGTTCGTTGCCTACTATGCAAAGGAGCCTTGGGATTTCATCGTAACGAGCCCCCTGTTACGTGCGAAACAAACGGCTCTACGCATAGCGAGTCAGCGACCTGATCTTCGCGTGGTGGAAGATAACACGTTCATCGAAAGGGATTTTGGTCGAGCTAACGGATTGAATATGGCGCAGATCCAAGAAAGATTTCCAGATCGTATATATCCCGATGCTGAAGATGTGCAAGCATTTCATGATCGATCGTTTAAAGCGATCCATGCGCTAGCACAACGACACCAAAATCGACGAATTTTGGTGGTTACCCATGGTGCGGTAATCAATTCGATCCTCAAATCGCTCTCAGGCGGCATGCACGGCACAGGAATCACCACGCTACAGAACACGGGTGTCACTCGCGTCATGTATGATAATCAAGCATTTTCCCTTTTAAGCATTTCGGAAACACAGCATCTGCAAGATGTTTGACGATTACAATGCGCCGCGTAAGAAACCGTAAATAACCAAAGTGACCATCACAACGATATAGATGCGCAGTCCCCAAAAAGCGATAGAAACCCAACCTTTCACTTTGGCGCGAGATAATGTTTCTTTCGCCGTTTTTGGGCTTGCACTAAAGTCAACTTCAATAATCTGTGCGTTTTTCACGACATCGCCTCCCGATAGGAATCATGATCAAGCATGCATAAAAAAGATGCTGATGCCAAAAATCCCATTTAATATGATGAGCAAGCCGACGATCGAAAAGGCAGCGATATTTTGCCATCGTCGATTCGTATGACATCCCATAATATCCTCATCATTAAGTAAGAGCAGTAAAAAAAGTAAAGCAGCAGGCATAAAGATGGACGCAATGACTTGCACCAATAAATTCAAAAATCCTAAAGGCAAATTCGGAATCAAAACGATGATCGCAGCGAGCACCGCACTACCTAATCCAGGCAAATAAAATTTCCAGGCTTTTGCAACCGGCATATTGATACTCTTTGGCCAATGAAACGCTTCGCCCATCGCCCACGACGTACTCGCTGTCAAGGCAATCGCTGCGATCAGTCCTGCCTCCACGAGTCCAAGAGCGAATACATCCTCACCTATATAGCCGATCCGATGACCGAGAAGCGCCATGATATGCGTTATGCCAAAACCCGATGCACCGGGGATTCCGTGGATCAACGTACCAGTCAAAATAACAAGGGCAAGCGATACGACAACCATCGCGACAGTACCAACAGCCGTATCAATCCGTCCATGTCGGATATCTTTAATTGTAAGTCCTTTATCCACAACAGAAGATTGTTGAAAAAATAACATCCAAGGTGCAATCGTCGTACCAAAGTTGGCGAGCACGATGAAAAGAAAAGCAGGGGTAAATCCTCCCGGTATCCGCCAAGTGATCAGGGTTTGGCTGATGACTGACCAATGAGGGTGAGCCATCAGCGCTAAAGGGATAAAAAGCAAATTGCCAGCAGCAATCCATAGCGAAATACGCTCCCACGTATAATAACGTAACCCAAGAAGCACAAAAGCATCGATCATAAGCGCTAAAATGGTACTGATCCATGATGGAACACCGAAGACAGCCATCCCCACCGTGATGCCGATAAACTCTGTAATAAGCGTTAAGACATTGGCGACAACGAGATCAATAAGGGAGAACCAACCCCAAAAGGCGCCATAACGTCCCCAGATCATTTCAGCATGGCCACGTCCTGTCACCGCACCAAGGCGCACCGTCATCTCCTGCACGATAAACGCGATCACACCCGCCACGATCAAAGCTGGTATAAAAAAACCTATCCCATACGTCGCACCCGTCTGCGCATACGTGATGACACCACCAGCATCATTATCGGCGATCATCGTTAAAACACCTGGGCCTAGCAAAACCAGACCTAAAGCTAGTCGAGCGAATATACCTTTTTGGTCATATAATTTTTGAACACGTAAACGGTCTTTCTCACGAATGACTTCATCCCAATCAAGGGTTGATGCCGAATTCGTCGTAGCGATTTTCTTTGACATCGCTGTTTCCTCCTTCTAGGCATGGTTATGCATGTATATCGCGTTAATCGAACACTTCGTCGAAGAGGACCTATGTCCATGCATACCACCACCCTTTTTGAAGAAAATAAAAACCCCATGGAAAAAATCCTAGGGGTTGTTGTCAACTCGTCAAAGAAAAGTCCACGCATCCCCCTGGTTGAGCTTTGGCACTGCACGACATAGGATAAATCCAGCCACATTAAGTAAAGCCTTAAGCCGGCAATACCTGTTGACCCATTGGCGTGTTTCCACGTTTCCGGGTAGTGGCGTATCTTCGTACAGAAGCCTCGCCTAACGAGGATCTCGTCACCGCATATAGTCACATTCTGTTTGTGCAAACCATCACAGAACGCTTTGTCTGCTTCGTTATAGCACCAACATCGTACGTTGTCAATACCTTACACAAACACGCCACGAATGTGCCAAATTCACCGCCAGTACATTACGACGCTACCATGGGCACCCTCAAGATAACAAAAAACGGGTTTAGCATTGCGCTAAACCCGTTCTTCATAATGACTGGTGCGGTCAAGAGGACTTGAACCTCCACGGGGTTGCCCCCACACGGACCTGAACCGTGCGCGTCTGCCAATTCCGCCATGACCGCATGCTAAAATGAACGTTAATTAATATAGCATAGATCAAGCGATTGGTGCAACTAAAGGCGATCTGGTAAGCTAGCCTAGAAAATCACCGCGTAAGGAGGTAATTTCCGTGCAGATCTACCATGGTATCGATCTGATCGAAATCGCTAGAATTGCAAAAGCTAAGGAAAATCCTCGCTTTTTTCTTCGTATTTTAACTAAAAGTGAGCAAGCTGAATACAAAACATTAACAAGCCATCGTCAGAATGAATACCTTGCGGGTCGATTTGCCGCTAAAGAAGCAACGTATAAGGCATTATCCCAAGCTGCAGGCAAATTAAATCGTTCGCTATCTTGGCATGACATCGAAATTCTCAAAGCCAATTCAGGTGCTCCCGTACTCTATCTTCACGGCTCGGCGCGATCGATCAGTGAACGACATCGTATCGATCATCACACCATCAGTTTATCGCATGATCGTACGCATGCAATCGCAAGTGTACTTTTACTCGGTTCACGCTAAATCGCTCATACTCCAATGAAAAGGCGCATAGGTTATCGCATAACGATCATCGTCCACGGGTGATCGCTCGGAGGCTCTGCGATGGAAGAAACGAAACTGCGAATTATCGATCACCTTCAAAAAAACGGGCAAGCGATCATTGATGCGCGTCTTTGGCTAGATACCCACCCGAATCATCTTAAAGTGTTACAAGAAGCACAAGAACTCGTCAGACGACAACGACTCTTATATCGTTCCTTACAACAAGAAGGCTTCACTTTGCAAAATTTTTCCGATCATCCCCCTTCGACAACGAGTTCCTGGCTTTTTGATCCCTGGCCATGGGAAATGGGTTAAACGAAAGGGGGAGCAATGATGTGGATTTACGAAAAACGCCTTCAATATCCCGTATGCATCAACAAAAAAGATGTTACGATGGCTCGCTACCTCATCACGCAATATGGTGGCCCCGACGGAGAACTCGCCGCCTCACTGCGCTATATGACCCAACGGTATACGATCGAAGATCGATCCGCCATCGCACTTTTAACCGATATCGCCACCGAGGAACTCGCTCATCTCGAAATGATCGCCACCATGGTGTATAAATTACTGGAAGATGCGACGCCAAAAGAATTAGAGTCGGCAGGTCTAGGTACTTATTTCGTCGATCACGGGCGCGATCTCGTCTATACCAATGGTGATGGCATCCCCTTTACTTCTGCTTATCTTGCCAGCAAGGGCGACCCGATAGCTAACTTGTATGAGGACATTGCTGCTGAGGAAAAAGCTCGCGCCGTCTATGAAAAGTTGATTCTTATGACCGATGACACTGCCTTGCAAGATAGCTTGCGCTTCTTACGAGAACGCGAAATCATACATAGTCAACGATTTCGCGAAGTTTTAGAGCGACTCAAAGACAATACGACGCGGTGATCCCACGCACTCTCTTTCTTGCGTAATAGACACTGCGTAGTAAGCAAACGGTAGTTGATATCAAGCTTCTTATAGCGATCAGGCATCGAAAAAGTAAGCATCAAGATGCCGCCTTGCGTCGTTTTTGGATTGCCCCACATTGGCTTTGACGTGAAATTGCCTAGTGAATACGCAACAAACCGTTTTCGAAACTTCCCAAATTGATCTCTACGATAGGTGACGACAATCGGTTGCATAACGTGTGGGTGGGTACCGATGACAGCATCCGCTCCTGCATGCCAAAGCATTTCCGTAATTCGTTTTTGCTTCGTTGATGGACGGGTTTGAAATTCTTGCCCAAAATGTACAAAAACCAGAATGACATCCGCATCAGGTCGCGCTTGCATAATTTCTCGACGCATCTTTATCTCGTCCATCCATGACACCGCTCGACGCATGGCTAGGTTGGTCGCCAATACATTGGTTCCATACGTATACGAAAAAATAACTACGCGTAAACCTTTTTCGTTGAGCCACAACGAAGAAGGTTTTCCTTGCTCATAGGGCGTCGTCCCGACATAGCGGATGCCACGCCGTTCGAGCGTATGCGCCGTGCGAATAAGGCCAGCAAGACCACGATCCAAGCAATGATTATTGGCGGTAGTAACGATCGAAAACCCTGACTTTTTGAGTGCATCCGCAAAGGCATCAGGACAATTGAACATAGGGTAGCCAGTTACGAATTGCTTTTTTTGATATTGCTTTTCGACACCAGAAAATGTAGTTTCTAGATTACCGATAACCAGATCAGTTTGGTCGAAATAAGGGACTACTTCACGAAATACCGGATTAAAATCGTAGCCTTGCGTTCTATGTTGACAAGCCACGATCTGCTTATCCCACATCAGTAAATCGCCAACGATCGCCAGTTTGATAGTCGCCACAACGGGTTTCTCCTTTCGCCCGCCACACCCTAACGTATGATGCCAAACTGTATTTGTGCAACGATGACGACAATCACCCAGGCTAGACAGATTGCAAGCTCATAGGATGGTGAAAAAGAAGAGGGATCGAGAGATGCCTAAACCGATCATTATCGCAATCACAGGAAGTGCTGGTAAATCAACCACCAAAGAAATGCTTGCCGCTATTCTCTCTCGTCGGCTTACCATCCTCAAAACAAACGGTAACTTAAATGACGTCTACCATACGCACCTTTATCGAAAACAACTGACCCGCCGCCACCTTGCGGCCGTTCTTGAATACGGGATGTCAGGCCCTGGCCAGATCGCCGCGCATTGCCGCATTCTTCAACCTGATATCAGCATCATTACGAATGTCGGTTCAGCTCATATTGGCAAATTCGGCGGTAGTATCGTTCGTTTAGCTAATGCAAAATCTGAAATCATTGCAGGTATGAAAAAAAGTGGACTTTTAGTCATCAATGCTGATGATCCCAATACCCGCTATCTACCCATTTCCACTCACCAAGGTCCCCTTTATCGTGTAAGTCAACAAAAGAAAGCGGATATCTACGCAACTGATCTTTCTCTGACCAAAACTGGTTCCTACTTTACCGCGCACACGAAATCCCACGCGTTTCGTCTCTTTATCCCCGTGATTGCAAAACACAATATCCATAATGCCTTATTTGCGATTGCCGTTGCCGATTATCTCGGTTTCACAAAAGATGACATCCGCATTGGCCTCGCGAATTTTCAACGTCTTCCGCACCGGCTGACCATCCTCGCATCTCAAGGCGGTCGCATACTGATCGATGACACATACAGTGCGAATCCTCATGCCGTTCGAGCCGCCATCGATGTCCTCGCTTCTTTTCCCAATCGACCGAAAATCGCAATTTTAGGAAGTATGTTAAGCCTTGGTATTCTTAGCACGAAAGCGCATCAAACGATCGGTACCTATCTTGATGAACGTCAAATCGATCAAATCATCACTTTTGGCGAAGAAGCCAAAGCGATCGCCATCGGTGCACTTGCCAAAGGATTCCCGAAAGATAGGGTGCATGCGTTTTTACAACGAAAAGTGATGCATGCGTATCTTGCGAATCATCTACCCAAAAAAGCTGTCATTCTCATCAAAGGATCCCACGCGATGCACATGGTTGATACCGTTCGCTTTTTACAACAAAAAAGACGCGAAAGCTAAGTTTCGCGTCAAGAAAATCCTATCGTATTGATCAACCTAGAGGCATTTTATCCGTAATGGGAAGTTTATCGGATTGACGCAAGCTGGATAACACGCTTTGCGCTGTATCCAAGGTCAAATTTTCTGGATAAGCATTTTCGTTGTGCAAGGCAAGATCAAGACCAATGCGTTCCTCTTCGGGTGAGACACGAAGCCCCATGACGACATCAACGATTTTTAGCAAGATCATTGTGCCTGCAAAACTGAATACCCAAGATACGCCTACACCGAGCAACTGAATCCAAAAAGTATGAAGATTACCATAAAACAAACCATTAGCACCACCACTATTCACGCTAATCGTCGCAAATAATCCTGTCGCTAACGCGCCCCACGTACCGCCGATGCCGTGACCGCCAAAAGCATCGAGGGCATCATCATAACCGAAGATCCCTTTCATCACAGTGGAAGCGAAGTAGCAAATCACACCACCCGCTGCACCGAGAAGTAAAGATCCACCTACGTTCACAAAGCCTGCAGCGGGCGTGATAGCGACAAGACCTGCGACAGCCCCTGCACAAGCGCCTAATAGCGTCGCGTGCCCTGTACGCCAGCGTTCAACGGCCATCCATGCGAGTGCTGAAGCGGCAGTTGCCGTGTTCGTAGTCAAGAATGCACTGACCGAGAGCGCATTGGCTGCGACGGCACTACCGGCATTAAAGCCGAACCATCCGAACCAAAGTAAAGCGACACCAAGCAAGACGAAGGGTACATTATGAGCTTTCATCTCGACTTTGCCATGATCGGAACGACGTCCGAGATAGATGGCCGCTGCAAGTCCTGCGACACCAGAACTGATGTGAACTACCGTACCACCTGCGAAATCGAGTATGCCGAGTGAATGTAACCAACCACCTGTACCCCAGACCCAGTGAGCAAGAGGGTCATAGATCACAGTCGACCAAAGTACGATAAAGACGAGAAAGGAAGAAAACTTAACACGTTCTGCTAAACCACCGACGATAAGAGCAGGTGTAATGATCGCAAACATCATTTGAAATATCGCATAAAGTTGATTAGGAATGGTCGGTGCGTAATTGCTATCCGGTGCTGCACCGACATGATTGAAGAAAGCCCACGAAAGATCGCCGATGATCGAATGAAAATCCGGCCCAAAAGCTAAACTATAGCCCACGACGACCCATTGGACGGATACGACGAGAATAACAGCAAATACTTGAAACATGGTGGTAATCACGTTTTTATTTCGAACCATACCACCATAGAAGAACGCCACACCTGGCGTCATGACTAAGACAAGTGCTGATGAAGCGAGAATCCACGCCATATCCCCTGAATTCATTGCTCTCCTCCTCCTTTTTGTCACTTTATATAACGTCTA
>JABEUY010000093.1 GCA_013044175.1 Bacilli bacterium | reverse complement strand
GGTGTACTTCATCCAAACCATTGTCATGCATAATAACACCTAGTAAAGAAAGATTACCCTTTTTAGCTGTGAAAACGATCGTTTGCATCGCTTGATCGGTCCAGCCCGTTTTAACGCCGTTTACGCCAGGATAAGTCCAAAGTAAATCGTTTAAATTGACGAGATTTGAATTCCATTTTATACCATGCCAAGCATAATACTTTGTATCGACAATTTTGCGAAGGATTGGATTTTGCATAGCGGCTCTACCGATTAAAGCCATGTCATAAGCACAACTATAATGGTTCGGATTTTGCAAACCGTTTGGGTTGACGAAGTGCGTATGAACTGCACCAAGTTGCTTCGCTTTTTGATTCATCATGGTAGCAAATCCGGCGACAGTTCTGCCGTAGTGTTGTGCGATCGCGACTGCTGCATCATTCCCTGAGACGAGCATCAGGCCATAAAGCATTTGCTGTAGCGTATGGGTTTCTCCCGGGATCAGATAAACTTTACTTGGGATTTGCGAAGCAGCCAAGTTTGACGTACGAATGCGGTCTTGAAGATTGCCTTTTTCTAAGGCGATCATGGCCGTCATGATTTTCGTGATTGAGGCTGGGTAAAGTCGAGTCAATGGATTTTTAGCATACAAAATCTGTCCTGTTGTCTCATCCATTAACACGGCGGAGGTGGCTTTTACCGTTTGATCAAGTTGCTTTGTCGCAGTGATGGTGGCGGCCAACGATTTCTGGGCAATCGACGAAGGGATGATGATGTAGAGGCAAACAGCTATTATGATAACTATCGTTAAACGCATATCAGTATACTCCTTATGATCATGCATGAAATCGCTATGTTTTTACTTTACAATATAACAAGAGAATCTGTATACTAAGAGCAAATTGAATACAAGATCCTTCAGGGCAGGGTGCGATAATGATCTATTCCCGACCGGTGGTGACGCTAAAGCGAAGTCCACGAGCCGATAAGGCATGATCTGGTGAAAGTCCAGTACCGACGGTATAGTCCGGATGAAAGAAGGAATGCCAAAGACGGTTGTTATGATTAACAGCATGTCTTCATCATGCATGCCACACGCCCTGTTCGTCAAGCAGAGGCGTATTTTGGTTTGTATGTCCGGCATGAAAGGGTGGCAACAACATTGTACCTAAATGAACAAGATGAGAAATATATGCGAATTGCACTGTCTCTTGCTGAAACTGGTAAGGGAAGAACGAGTCCGAATCCGATCGTCGGTGCCGTCATCGTGCTCGATGATCAGATTGTAGGATTTGGAGCGCATCTAAAAGCTGGGAAACCTCATGCGGAAGTTCATGCGCTACACATGGCGGCGCAAGAAGCGAAAGGTAGTACCCTTTATGTGACGTTAGAGCCGTGTGCACACTATGGCAAAACACCACCTTGTGCTGATGCTGTTATCGCAGCTGGTGTGTCGCGAGTTGTTGTTGCCGTAGAAGACCCTTTTTCTGCCGTCGCTGGACAAGGGATCGCTCGTATGCGTGAGGCAGGATTACAAGTGGATGTTGGATGTTTAAGTGAAGAAGCTGAAAAGCAAAATGCGCCTTTTTTGCACTATGCTAGAACGGGATTGCCTTTTGTTACGTTAAAAATCGCAGCGACACTTGACGGCATGATCGCAACGAATGAAGGTGACTCTTTTTACGTGACGAATGAACAATCGCGAACGCTTGTTCATACGCTTCGCGATGAAGTTGATGCGGTATGTGTCGGCGTGAATACGGTGTTGCAGGATAATCCGCATTTGACGGTACGGTTACGGCAAGGAGGACGCAATCCTGTCCGCGTCATTGTAGATACTCACCTAAAAACGCCACTTGATGCCAATGTGCTGTCCGAAGAAGCGCCAACTTTTATTTTTTGTGCGAAAGAGGCTTCGCCGGAACAAGAACGACTTCTTACACAAAAAGGGGCAACGATCGTTCGTGTCGAGGCTGTAGATGGGGGCATCGATTTACGCGCTGTGATGAACTATCTTAGTTCACGTGGGTTACTGCATGTCCTTGTAGAAGGTGGTGCAAATATCGCTGGTTCACTTTTACAAGAACAGTTAGTCAATCGCGTATGGATGTTTCACGCGCCTAAAATCTTAGGACAGGGCAAATCAGCAATCGCTTTTCAAACTGCGCAAAATCGGATGAGTGATGCGATATTACTCACCGATATCGAGCACGAAATGCTTGGTGATGATTGGCTTACGATCGGTACGCCGATCTATCCATCGCGCATACTGTGAGGTGAACGCTATGTTTACCGGTCTGATTGAAGAAGTGGGGCAACTAACGAAAATCTTGCCTGTTGGATCTGGGTTGAAATTGCAGATTAAAGCAACAAGTGTCATAGAGGCTATGCGTCTTGGTGATAGTTTAGCGGTCAATGGTGTTTGTTTGACGGTAACAGCTTTGACGAAGGAGAATTGCATGGTTGATGTTGTACCTGAAACGGTACGTCGATCGACACTCGGTACACTGCGACTAGGGCATGCTGTTAATTTGGAAAGAGCGATGCCTGCCAATGGCCGTTTTGGTGGTCATATCGTCGCTGGTCATGTCGATGGCGTCGGTCGTATCGCTTCCTTGGTTAAAGAAGACAATGCTTTAGTTCTTTCGATCGCAGCATCAGAAGCGATTTTACGATATGTGATTGAGAAAGGTTCGATCACGATCGATGGCATCAGTTTAACCGTCATGCAAGTGAATACCGAAAGTTTCACTGTTTCGATCATTCCGCACACGGCGATGGTTACGACGTTATCCATCGCAAAAGTTGGGCAAAACGTCAATCTTGAAGTCGATCTGGTTGCCAAATATATTGAACGATTTACACAACAAACGCCGTCATCACCAAGTTTGACGATAGATCGACTTCGCACCATGGGTTATTGAAAAGGGGTTTTCGCTATGTTTTCGTCGATTGATGATGCAGTTCGCGTATTGCAACAAGGTGGCGTTGTGATCGTCGTGGATGATGAGGATCGGGAGAATGAAGGCGATTTTATCGCTTTAGCTGAGCATGCCACGCCTGAAGTCATCAATTTTATGATTAAAAATGGTCGTGGCTTGCTTTGTGTGCCGATTACACCTGAGCATGCGAAAAAACTTGATTTTCACCCGATGGTCGAGCACAATACGGATAATCATGAGACAGCGTTTACGGTATCGATCGATCACAAAGAAACGACAACAGGTATTTCTGCAGGGGAACGTGCATTAACGATTGCGAAAATGCTCGATCCGACGAGTAAACGGGATGATTTCCGTCGACCTGGACATATTTTTCCTTTAATCGCGAAAGAAGGCGGCGTGCTTCGTCGAAGTGGCCATACAGAAGCTGCCGTTGATCTTGCCCGACTTGCTGGCAGTTTTCCTGCTGGTGTCATCTGTGAAGTTTTAAAAGATGACGGTACGATGGCGCGCGTTCCCGATCTTGAAATCATCGCGCAAACGTATTCGATGCCCATCATCTCCATCGCCGATTTGATTGCTTATCGTGCTCGCCATGAAAAATTGATTGAACGTGCAGCGACGGCAAAATTGCCGACGGAGTTTGGTGAATTTACGATGATTGTTTACAATAACGAACTCGATCAAAAAGAACATGTCGCTTTAGTATGCGGAGATATCGATTCATCACAACCGACGCTTGTACGCGTTCATTCAGAATGTTTGACAGGCGATGTTTTTGGGTCATACCGTTGTGATTGTGGACCGCAACTTCACGCTGCGCTTTCGCAAATTGCGAAAGAAGGTAGTGGTGTCCTGCTTTATATGCGCCAAGAGGGTCGAGGAATTGGACTAATTAATAAGGTTAAAGCGTATGCCTTGCAAGAACAAGGTCTTGATACGGTAGAAGCGAACGTTTCGTTAGGGTTTGCCCCTGATCAACGGGATTACGGTATCGGAGCACAGATTTTGCATGATTTAGGTGTTCGTCAAATGCGACTTTTGACCAATAATCCGCGAAAAATGAGTGGATTGTCCGGCTATGGTTTGAAAATCGTAGAGCGCGTCGCCATTGAAATGCCATCTACGCCGTTCAATGAACAATACCTGCATACGAAGCAAAATAAAATGGGTCATTTATTACACTTGTAAGGGAGTTTTGTGTTATGGGATTACAATTTTCTGCAGATCTAGTGGGATCGAGTCTTAAAATTGGTATTGTCGTAGGTCGATTTAATGATTTTATTTCTTTTCGGTTGCTTGATGGCGCGAAAGATGGTTTAATCCGTCACGGAGTGCAGGAAGACAATATCGATGTGGCTTATGTTCCTGGCGCATTTGAAATCCCATTGATCGCGCAAAAAATGGCGAACACGAAACGTTATGATGCGGTGATTACGTTAGGCGCAGTGATTCGTGGCTCAACGCCACATTTTGATTATGTCGCGGGTGAAGTTGCTAAAGGGGTTGCATCGGTGAGTTTGACGTCGGGTATTCCTGTGATCTTTGGCGTTCTCACGACCGATTCGATCGAACAAGCCATTGAGCGAGCTGGGACGAAAGCTGGCAATAAAGGGTATGATGCGGCAGTGACAGCGATTGAAATGGCGAATTTGAGCCGTATGTTCTGATTATGGCATTTCTTGTTTCCGATAAAGAATTGATTCGCATTCAATCCCCTTATCAATTGATCGTCGTGGGGGAACAACATGGCGTACGTTATCTGCGCTTTGGTGGAGAGTCGGCAGGATGGCAAGGTGCCATGGTCGTCGCTTCGCCAAAGCGACTCTATTTTCCTTACCAACAGGCATTCTCCTTCTACGAGGCGTTCGTTCCTGAGGTGAGCAATTTCCTTTCCATTGGTGTTGGCACAGGTACATCGCTAAGCCATGTTCATGAACGTCATCCGAAGGCTAGTCTGCTTGGTATCGAATGGGATCCAAGGGTACTTGAAGTTGCTCGGAATTATTTTTCTTTACCCGATGATCGTATCACGTTAATCGAAGCGGATGCTCGAATCGTGTTGCCTAAGATGCATGAACGTTTTGATCTGATTTTTTTAGACGCTTATTATCGTGATAAAACGCCAAAAACGTTTTACTCACCGCTTTATCTTAAGGTATTGGCTGATCGACTCGAAACGGATGGCGTACTTGCGATTAATATGATTACCGTAACGCAAGGGTCACGTTCGAAACCTTTTGTCGAATTATGTGCGTGGTTAACCGAACTGATCGGTCCAGTGTTTACGTTGTCATTGGGACCGCTCGCGTATACCCCACATAATCTTTTGCTTTTTGCTGTGAAAACCGATACGCTTTGGCAAGATATCCGCATTGCACGGCAAGAGGCAATGCACAAAATAATAAATCATCCCGAATACTATCGGTTTTGGTCACGGGTATTACCGTATCGAATCCATCGCTGGTAAAGGAGAGCTTGCGGATTGGGTATCATTAATATGATTTTTGGGCCGAACTTGCTTTATCGTTTGATTGCGATTGTACTCAGTCTTACCCTTCACGAATTCGGGCATGCGCTCGCTGCGACGATGCTCGGTGATAAAACACCGAAAGAACAAGGACGTCTCACGCTTAATCCATTCGCCCATCTCGAACCGTTAGGCTTTATATTGCTCATCATCGCCTATTTCGGGTGGGCAAAGCCGGTGATGACTAACCCAAATCGTTATCGGATATCACCACGTTTTGGCATGATGATCGTCGCAATCGCTGGACCTTTGATGAATTTTATTCTGGCGATGATCAGCATTGCGATCCTCAATGCACTATTTCTCACAGCAGCGCCAAACAATGCTTTAATGACGCTTTTTTCGATGATGGCGAGTATTAATATTTCGTTGATGATCTTTAATCTCTTCCCTATTCCACCTCTCGATGGATGGAATATCGTCGGCAACTTGTTGCCACGATCTGTGCTACGATCAACATTTATCGCAAATTATGCTCGTTTTGCACCGTTTTTTCTTTTCGTTTTCATTATTCTTCCTTTTAGTTCACAACTTATCGTTTCCACGATTTCTGCTGTATTTGGTTGGATGAGTAGTTTTCTATGATGGATGCAATGAATCAAGAGGCTTATCAGATTACGCTACGTTCTTTTTCGGGTCCCTTGGATTTGTTGTTACACTTAATTGAGGAACAACAACTTGACATCCATGAAGTGGCGATCGCCAAGGTGACGGATCAATACCTGTCCTTGTTGAAAGATTCTTTATCCTCGTCTATGGAAGTCGCTTCTGAATTTATTGTAATGGCCGCAACGTTGATTGCGATTAAAGCGAAGTCATTGCTACCGAGGCAAACGGAAGAATTGTTGGATGACATTGACGATTTTTCTCTGGAGGATGATGCCTCGTACGATTCGGCCCAAGACTTGGCGCAAAAATTATTAGAATATCGTTTTATTAAGCAGATAACGAGTGTATTACGGCAGTATGAAGGTGACCAAGGTATGGCGTTTGGTCGACTGCCGACATCGCTTGAGGCTTATCAAACGCAAACTTCGACGAAAGATCAACTTGGTGGCATTACGATGGAAGAATTATTGGCGCGTTTTGCGCAAATGATCAAAAGATCGAAGATTGAGATCAATGTCGAGATCATACGGGATCGAGAGACGATACCGCAGCGCATGCGTAAAATCGAATTCGCTTTAAAAAATGGTCCATTATCACTCGCCTCGTTATGTACCGATTTTACGCGAAAAGAAATCGTGACTGTTTTTCTTGCGATCTTAGAACTGATGAAAATAAATCGAATTACTTGTCATCAAGAAGAAAGGTTTGGTGAGATATGGATCGCACGAGCGACATCTTGACAGTGCAAGTATCGCTTGCCGGTTCTTATCATGAAAGTTTACTTCCGATCCTTGAAGGACTCTTGTTCGTCGCAGGGACGGAAGGGATTTCATCGAAAGAAATCGCCCGTGTTCTCGCGATTCCTGAGCACGATGTTGAACCACTGTGTTCACAAGTTGCATCATGGCAAAACCAGCAAGGCCGTATGTTTGAAGCGAAGCTGATTGCGGGTGCTTGGCAACTGGTCACCGTCTCTTCTTTGTCACCTTATTTAGAGAGACTTGCGGTTGTGCCAACGCCTGCCGCCTTATCGCAAGCCGCCTTAGAGGCACTGGCGATCATTGTCTACAAACAACCGATTACGCGTAGCGAAGTGGAAATGATTCGCGGCGTGAAAAGTGATCGCGCGATCGGTACTTTGATCGCCCGTGGTTTGATCAAAGAAGCTGGAAGGGCGCAAGGACCTGGACGCCCATTTCTCTATGAAACGACCAAAGATGTTCTTGAATATTTTGGATTATCTTCGCGAGAAGAATTACTTGCTATGTTTGACCGCATCGCAATGGCAGATACGGATGAAAAAGCGTAGAATTTTCAAAATTACGTACATACTAAAGGCAAACCGTTTCCAAGGGGTGTAACGGATTGCCTTTTTTATTTGGTTTTGTCGCGTTGATCGCCTTCGGCTTTTGGCTGTATTTTATTAAAGTTGTCGTCGCTATCGATGGGTATCTGATTGATAAGAAAATCAATTTGCACGTTGATGTGATGATCTACTCTCTTTGTATTTTCTCACGTGATCTTGTGAACATAACGCTTTTTGAAGCTGGTGATAATGCGGTTAAGAGTGCGGATTTTCATAAAGTATTCCTTCTCGTTTTTCGTTTATTAAAAAAGGCTACAATCAAACAGATGGCACTTACTTCAACGTTTGGCATGGGCGATGCAGCGATCGATGGCATCTTTTCTGGCTTTTTACACTCGATTTTACATCTTATTTTTGCAACCCTTTCGAGAATCGTTCGCATGGAACAACCATTATATATTGAACTTTATCCGTTTGCTAAAACCATCGGATTGGAAGCGCATCTCAAAGGCATACTTCATCTTCGTTTGGGTAATGTTATACCTATCCTTTTTTCTTATAGAGCGCGATGAGAGGGGTTTTATCATGAACGATCATCCGATATCTTCATTGATGCAAACAGCCATGGAAAATATTAAAGATATGGTCGACGTGACTACCATTGTCGGTGATCCTGTGCAGACGCCTGATGGTGAAGTGATCTTGCCGATCAGTCGAGTCGGCTTTGGATTTGCTGCAGGAGGAAGTCAATACACTTTATCACAAAAAGGTCATAGTGGAGCGATCGCAAAACCTGAGGCACAAGAGATGCCTTTTGGCGGAGGTGCTGGTGGCGGAGTTTCGATTTCGCCCATTGGGTTTCTCGTCGTGGGGAGTCGAGGCGTTAAGATGGTTTCCACGGAACAAGCTAACCCATTATGGGAGAAAATTGTCGATCTGGTGTCGCAAGCGCCTCCATTTGCCGATAAGTCTGGAAAAGCGAAACGAACCGATACGGATCGTCCGTAATGAGGTGAGTCTAAACGAAGCGTTTAACGCATACATTACAACGCAGAACAGGTTCACGTAAGGTTCATGGGATCCTTATTATGATGATGCTTTGTACCAGTCTAAGTCCTTCTTTGACAAGTGCAAAACAAAGGCAAATTCCACTGGAGAGACCTGTTCCTCTTATCGAGATTCCAAGTCACTATGCAAGCGCAGCTTGTCTTATCGACGTCGCGTCAAAGCGGGTATTGTACGCATTTCATGCGAATGACAAAAGACGAATTGCTAGTCTTACCAAAATCGTTACCGCTTATGTTGCGACGAAGACACATCGACTTCATGATGTTTTTCTTGTGTCGCGCGTTGCGGCAAGACAGGAAGGATCGTCGATTTATTTAAAACAAGGAGAAAAAGTGCGTTTGCAAGATCTCCTTTACGGCATGATGTTACGAAGTGGTAATGACGCTGCGATGACCATTGCGCAGGGACTTGCCGGTTCGCCAGAACAGTTTGCTATGCGTATGAATCAAGCCATGGCGGCGCTTCATTTGACACATAGTCATTTTGTAAATCCTCATGGACTCGATCATGCAAACCATTATTCTAGTGCTTATGATATGGCGCGTGTTGCGGCAGAAGCACTAGGAAATCCTTTTTTTCGTCAACTTGTCCGGGGGAAAAAACATAGTATTCCACGGGGTCTATCGTATGAAGGCGTATGGATCAACAAAAACAAAATGCTTTGGATGATGCCTGAAGCGGATGGCATTAAAACGGGGTACACGCGTCTATCGGGACGTTGTCTTGCTTCTTCGGCCACTTTATCAGGTCGTCAAGTTGCTCTCGTCGTATTAAACGACCCGACAGATTGGATCGATTCTAAGCGTTTGTTGACTTACGGCTTGACAGCGTATCATAACATCTCATTACGACAGTTGGTTACGATACCGCAGGTACTGCCCGTTCAGGATGGTATTCGTTCCTACGTGACGATTCATTATAAGAACGATATGGGGTATCCGTTAACCCTACGAGAAGTGCAAAAGGTGAAGACGTATGTACATATAAGAAGTTTTTTACGAGCGCCTGTTCAAAAAGGCATGCTTGTGGGCTACGTGGAAGCTGTTCTTGAAGGAAAACGAATCTTATACCAACCGATTGAGACGAATGCTATGGTGTTACGTAAATCGGGCTGGCAACGTTTTATGGATCGTTTTTCGATGTAATGGTTTTAGGTACTCGCGCTCTGGGGAGGAGATCGCGTTGTTAAATGGTATTTGGACTTTCTTGATTCTGGTGAGTATCATCGTTTCGATCGCAACGCATCATGCAGATCGCATTACGCAGGGGATTTTTCAGGGGGCAAAAGACGGTGTATTATTTTCCTTTGGTCTGATCAGTATCATCGCTTTTTGGCTGGGAATCATGGAAATTGCACAACAAGCTGGGGTCATTGCGATGTTATCGAAAATTCTCTCGCCACTTGTTCGCTGGCTCTATCCTTCTGTACCTCGTGATCATCCTGCCATGGGGTTTTTAATTGCTAATATGAGTGCGAATCTTCTTGGTCTAGGCAATGCGGCTACGCCTCTGGGAATTTCAGCGATGCGCCATTTGCAGATGCTGGCAAGCGAGAAAGATAAAGCGACAGATGCGATGTGCACGTTACTTGCACTCAATACAGCGAGCTTAACGTTAATACCCACGACAGTGATCGGATTACGCATTACCTTTCAATCACGGGCACCGAGTGATATCGTATTGCCTTCAGCACTGGCTACGTTGATCGCCACGGTGGCTGCCGTTTTTTTTGATCGCTATTTTCGTGCGCATGAACGTCATAAAGTACGCCGATGATGCAGGTATTGACAACGATATCAACGCTGATGCTTCCTTTGACGATCGCTTTTATTTTGATCGTCGGTCTGGTTCGAGGTGTCTCGTTATACGATGCATTTATTACAGGAGCGAAAAAGGGTTTTGGTACTTCGATCACACTGATGCCACAAATGATTGCGATGTTAGCCGCAATCACGTTATTTCGCGTTTCTGGTGCGCTGACAATCGGGATCACTTGGCTAAAACCAATTGCAGATCGTCTTCATTTTCCCCTTGAGTTACTTCCGCTTGCGATATTGCGACCGATATCTGGGTCGGCTTCGCTTGCCCTTTTAACGGATCTGTTTAAACAACACGGTCCTGATTCGCTACTTGGTCGCATGGGATCTGTGATGCAAGGTAGCACCGATACAACGCTGTATGTGCTAGCAATTTATTTTGGCAGCATCGGGATTACGAAGGGGCGATATGCGCTTCGCGTCGGGTTACTATCTGATGCGGTTAGCGTCATCGCTTCGATCATAGTTGTGAACTGGCTGTTTACGAAGTAAAATAACACGCATGGACAAAAAACGAACAGACGATGAACGATTGCAAAAATTTCTAGCAAAAGCTGGCATCGCTTCACGACGAAAAGCAGAAGAACTGATCGTCGAAGGCAGAGTAAAGGTAAATGGGCAAGTTGTCGATCAACTCGGGGCAAAAGTGAAACCAACCGATCGTGTGATGGTTGATGGCGTACAAGTTAGGTACGAAGCACAGCATGTGTATATCTTGTTGTATAAACCATCCGGCGTTGTGACGACGGTCACAGATCCCCAGGGTAGAAAGACAGTGCTTGATTTTATCGATGCGAAAGGCTTACGCATCTATCCGGTCGGTCGACTCGATTATGAGACGAGCGGTCTTTTGTTGTTAACCAATGATGGCGATTTTGCCCATCGAATGATGCATCCAAGGCACGTAATTGCTAAACAATACGAAGCTGTCGTGGAAGGTAAAGTCAGCGAAGAAACCATTTCGTTATTACAACGTGGCGTTACGCTTGAAGATGGACGCACAGCACCTGCGAAAGTGAGTCTTCTTGGAACTGATGGTCTAACTTCACGACTGCTGATTACGATTCATCAAGGGCGCAATCGTCAGGTACGAAGAATGGTGGATGCGGTTGGTCATCCTTGCTTGACATTAGTACGTACGAAGTATGGAACACTAACATTACGTGGGCTGCGTCCAGGGGAATGGCGCTATTTAACGGAACGTGAATTGGAAAGTTTGAACAGATGATGGCGGTTTCTTGACGAGTATTTTCAAAAAAAATTTGAAGAACGATCAAGAGTCATGTACTCTATAGGTTGTAGCGGTGGATTGCGTTTTTCTATGTGACTGCGATTCTGTGAGGTGCCGGGGTCAGAATCGATGGGTCAGAAAAACGTTATGTGCTGTTGCTTTATTTAGGAGGGGCAACCATGGAAGAGAATGTAGAACGAATCCTTATCGTTGATGATGAGGAACGCATTCGTAAATTAGTCAGAATGTATCTTGAACGCAACGGCTTTGCTGTCGATGAAGCGGAAGAAGGTACGGATGCGCTTGCAAAAGCATTACATGAAGACTATGCATTGATTATTTTAGATTTGATGCTACCTGGGATGGATGGACGAGATATCTGTTCGGAGATCCGTCAGTATAAGGAAACTCCCATCATTATGTTGACAGCGGCAGGCGATGAAGGTAACCGTGTTCATGGTTTTGAACTCGGTGCTGATGATTATGTCGTCAAGCCGTTTAGTCCTCGTGAACTGATCATGCGTGTTAAAGCGTTGTTACGTCGTACAGGGTCTGTCACGTTAGAAGCTGCGCAAACGATGCTTGGTCATGTTTTATCTTTTCCCGGTTTATCGATCAATGTCGAAGCACGTCGTGTGGTCGTCGAAGAACACGAAGTTACATTGACGCCTAAAGAATTTGATCTTTTGCTGTATCTTGCGCAACGCCCTGAAAAAGTATTTAGTCGTGAAGAGTTGTTGCGCGATGTATGGAATTACCAGTTTTTTGGTGATCAACGAACGGTTGATACGCATGTCAAACGGTTGCGCGAAAAATTGGGTCGCGTCTCGGAACGTGTGCCGCAACACATCCATACCGTTTGGGGTGTAGGCTACAAATTCGAGGTTGCTGAGTGATTCGACGTAGTATCGTTTTAAAATTATGGTTGACCATTTTGGCGATGGTCGTTGTCGTATTGGGTATTGTCGCGCTTTATCTCGATCAATTTTTCGCATCGTATGTTAGTCGTATTCAAAATCGGGAAATAACGAGTCAAATACTTTTAGTCGATGAATTATTGCATAAAGAGCCGATCTCAGCGATTCGCACCCAAATCGGTATGCAAGTAAGTTCTCCGCTTCACAGCCATTATTATCTGTTAGCGGCGCCAAAGAAGGATCGATTGATCGATCGCTTTATGAATACCCTAACGCCGGCGGAGCAATCCTCGCTGTATGCCGGTGTTCCTTATGTGGGACAAGGAATTCCTACGTTTATCGCTGATCCAGATCCGACGACTACACTTTATGCTGTGATGATGCAATTTCAGCCGATCACGCGCGAACCGGTCAGTTTACTTTTGATCACCGATTCGGGACAGTTTGTCGGAAATCCAGCGAATACGATATCGGGACTTATCTTGTTTGCGGTGATCATGGGCATGTTGATGACGACAGGTTTGGCGTTTGTCGTCTCCAAAAATTTAGCGAGTCCACTTCTTGAAATGAACAATGTCGCAGAGGAAATGGCAAAAGGTCGTTTTGATCTGCGCGTTCGCGTAGCTACTTCAGATGAAGTTGGTCGGCTTGGAAAGACGCTGAATCATGTTGCGACAGAATTAGAACGTACTGTCCGCGCTTTGATGCTTGAGAAAGAAGAAGTAGCTGGTATTCTTGAAGCGATGACAGACGCTGTCATTGCGTTTGATCTTACTGGGCAAGCTAAGGTGCTCAATCCGGTTGCGAAAGAGTTTTTGCAAAGTGCAAGTGATGACCTAACATCATCCAGCATGCCAATACCCGATGTCTTAGTTACCTTGCAAGAAGAATCGCAATCGACAAAGGGTTGGGTACAAAAAGAGATCGCTTATCGTGGTCGTGAATTAGTCGTTACCATGACACCTTTGTACGAACCGGATGATTCTGGTGATCTGCGTGGTACGTTAGCTGTACTTCGCGACGTTACTCAAGAGAGAAGATTGGAGAGACTTCGCAAAGATTTTGTCGCGAACGTTTCGCACGAATTGCGAACCCCGCTATCGATGCTACAAGGTTATTCGGAAGCTTTATTGGATGATTTTGGCGAAGATCCGGAATTACAACATGAATTAACGAGTATTATTCATGAAGAAACGTTGCGAATGCGTCGACTGGTTAATGAATTACTCGATTTAGCTCAATTAGAGTCAGGACAATTTTCGATGACACGAACGCCGATTGATGTTATCGATGTCATGGATCGCGTGTTAAGAAAATTTCAAGGATTATTTCAGGAACGCAATCTTTGGATTGTTGCACAGTATGAAGCTTCGAAGGCTGTCATTGAAGGCGATGCGGATCGGTTAGAACAAGTTTTGACCAATCTTGTTGACAATGCATTACGGCACACTCTAGCGGGTGGTGTAACGCTTCGTCTTCGTGAGGTTGGCGAAAATTATACGATCTCTGTTGTCGATACCGGTCAAGGCATAAGTCAAGAAGATTTAGCGTTTGTGTTTGAGCGGTTTTATAAGGTTGATAAAGCGAGAACGCGTGCAAAAGGTGGAACAGGATTAGGTTTATCGATCGTGTACAATCTGGTGGCAGCTCATCAAGGTTCGATCGAAGTAACAAGTGTTGTTGATACTGGCACGACATTTACGATAACGTTGCCAAAATATGTCAAGGCATAGGCAGTGGGAGGTGTGAAGATGGCGTGGGTCTACACGGGGAAATTGTACGCGACAGAGTTTCAAGCAGATTGTCTCGCAACGCGTATCCGTGAAGAAGGCATTTTCTTCACGAGTCGCTTTCCACGCTATGTCTATGTGTATCGTACGAAAAAAGGTCGTTATGGCGTGAAATATCTTTGGTGATTACGTATGATAAGGAAGGTGTCGACATGATTTCTCTGGATGATGATGCATTGCAACAGTTTCTCAAAGAAACGACACGAATTGCTGTTGTCGGACTGTCTACGGATCCGTCTAAAGCAAGTCATGAAGTGGCTTCCTATCTCGTGAAGGCTAATTACACGATCTATCCTGTAAATCCGAAAGCGGATGAAATTCTCGGTCGTTCCGTTTATCGCAGTTTACGTGATATCCAAGATCCTGTCGATATCGTCGATATCTTTCGCAAGAGCGAAGACGTTGCTCCTTTTGTCGAAGAAGCGATTGCGATCGGAGCGAAAGCTGTATGGTTACAACTCGGCATTACCGATCCAATCGCTGAACAAAAAGCGTTGGATGCCGGGCTCATCGTCGTATCAGATCATTGTTTAAAGATAGAACATCGTCGATTACTAGGAGGGAACCAATAGATTATGTTAACCGATTATCATACGCATACTGAACGAGGTCCTTACACGGTAGCTTGGTTAGAGGATTTTTTGAAGGTGGCAAAAAGTCGTAATATTGAAGAATATGGTGTTTCGGAACATGCTTATCGTTTCAAAGAGACGGCGCATCTTTTAGATAATCCATGGGTGCGTGAACGCAAAACAGAAACACTTGATGAGTATTATGCTATGGTGCAGGATGCCAGAAAAGTTGGTCACCGTGTAAAGTTTGGCGTGGAGCTTGATTATATTCCGGGTATCGACCATGAACTTGAAGCTTTCATCAAGAGTTATCCTTTTGATTATGTGATCGGGTCTGTTCACTGGCTCGGGAGTTTTGGTTTTGACCTCGCCGAAATGAAAGAACAATGGGCGAATCGCGATCTTAAGAAAACGTATGACGAATATTTTACGATTTTATCGCAAATGGTTGAAAGTCAATTGTTTGATTTTGTCGGCCATGCCGATGTGATTAAAGTTTTCGGTCACGAGCCAGATGATCCGGTATTTTTACAAGAATGGTACGAGCGATTAGCTGAATTATTTGCGAAGCATGATCAAGTTGTTGAAGTGTCAACCGCTGGGTTGCGTAAACCAGTAGGTAAAATGTATCCTGCACCGGATTTCTTGAAAGCTTGCTATCGGCATCAGGTACCGATTGTGATTAATTCGGATGCCCACCGTCCTGAAGATGTTGGCGCTGATTATGACACTGCTGTATCCTATGCAAAAGAAGCTGGCTATTCATCGCTTATTACTTTTGAATCACACCGTCGCTCGGTTGTACCATTAGGATAATTTCATTTTTTGATTTAGCAAAGCCGTCCATTTGGACGGTTTTTTGCTACACATAATTGTCATATTCTATTCTTCTATAGTCCTATAAATTCACAAAAAAATACGTATTAGGGATCTACAGATTCTACATTTGAGGAGTATGATAGAGAGGAAGTCGAAGGTTAAGATCTTGTAAGGGGTGAACCATGATGAACGAACAATTTGGGGAAAAAGTAAGAGTTTTGCGGCATCGTAGGAATCTTACGCAACAAGAAATTTCGTATCGGACAGGAATATCAACGCCTCATATCAGTTCTTTAGAAAGGGGACAAAGGCATCCATCGCTCGAATATGCAGAAAGATTAGCCGAAGCACTTGGCGTTCCGATCAATTATCTCTGTGAAGAGACTGAAGTTTCTCAAGTATACGTGGATACGGCCTATTTTGGTTCCAGTGATTTGCCGCTTTATCTACAAAATTTTGTTATGAGTGAGAGTGCTCAGCCCTACCTCATCATGGCACATCGCGTAAGTCGATTGGATCAAGAAGACTATAAAATATTATGTTCTTTAATCGAAATCCTTGTTCAACGACATCGATTCGTACAGCTTACATAGTTAACAAAAAAGAGCTTGCCTTGAGATGCAAGCTCTTTTTTATGAAAAGATAGGGAATTACGTGTGTGGCGTAGCCAAGACAAAGTAGACGGCAACATGATGAGGTGATCGCTCGATGCTCGTCACAGTAAAACCTGCTGTAAGCAGTTGCGCTTGTAATTCATCAGGTGTAATGCGTATGGCAAGCGGTGGACCGAGTTCACTTTCTACCTTATCCCACTCAACTAGATAAAATTTACCATGTGGGCGCAGTACGCGTTTGATTTCCGCAAGTGTTTCAACGGGATCCACAACATCATGGTAGACCATCGACATGAAAGCGATGTCGATCGAATGATCCTCAAAAGGTAAAGCAGATGAGGGTGCTACGATCCCTGCGATATGATCAAGTGATGCTTCTTTTGCCCGCGAGAGCGTAAGATCAACCATATTTTGTTGCCGATCTACGGCGTAGATTTTTGCTTGTGGTAACATCATGGCAGCAGGTAAGGTGAAAAATCCAGGCCCGCAACCTACGTCGACAAAATTCGTTTCATCACCAACGATGATTTTCGTTAAAATTTCATCTGGAGGCATAAAGGATTTTCTTTTCGCTTCCATCGACATAAAATGATGCGGATCAAATTCACGATGTTGATGTTCGGTTGAAGACATGGGAGCAACTCCTTTTTACCTAAGATACCATATGGGGTTTATTGCTACTATCGCAGTTTGGCAAAGAAATCTGGAAATTAGCTGAAAGAAGGTCGAAGGAACGATGGATGTTATGAATTCGGTCATGACCCAATTGGCCGAACAGTATACGGTTAACGATATTTTAACCGAAAATACACGGATTGTATTTCTTCTTGAAAGTCCTCATAAAAATGAAGTGCAGTATGGCGTACCCGTTGCGGGGAAAAGTGGGATCTCGATGACAAAACACCTGCTAGGCGACACGTATGGTTCTCTCGCTTTAGGAAGGGTATTGCTTACGAATTTGCAAACTGCAACACCCAATCCGCTTTTATTACGAATTGGTCTGATGAACAGTTGTATAATCCCCATGCAAGCGTCAGCGTATGAAGAACAAGATCAACGTAATCATCGTGATTTTATTACCTTATTAGAAAAAATACGAGTCGGTATGGACAGGTCAAAGAAGGGGGAAAAAGAACAAGATCTACTTTCGATGATCGTCAACATGCTACGGCAACGTTTGTTATTATGGCAAAATCGATCGTTAGTGATCGTTCCTTGTGGTCGCTTTGCTACGGCGATGTGGCAACATGCCAATGTTAGCAGTGAGCATTGGTGTGTGATCACAGGTGTACCGCATCCTTCTTATAATGGTTTTTCGCAACTTCGCTATCAAGAAGCAGTACATACCATGATGGACTATTTTCGTGAAGTTATGCAACATTAAAAGGCATACGGAGATTTCCGTATGCCTTTGCTTAACCTAATTAACTTATTTAGGTTCGCCGGGGATGTTGATCGATTTCACTTGGTTGCTATCGGAAGCATTGTTGATATAACCAAGGTTCCAATTTTTTTCAATCGTACGTAGTAAAGAGTAATGATCCGCCCAAGTATTGACGGTAAAGTGACCTTTGGCAGCATTATCGACGATGATTAAAGGAACATTGCCACCACCATAGGCACCGCCTGGCCAGGTGTAGCCGTCAACCGTTCCTGCAGGAACGATCGGAGCGTCTGGACCAGGAGTCGTAAAGGTAGCTAATTGACTTGGTGTAACATTGCCAAACGGATAATCGGCTTCATCCCATGTAATATAAATAACCGATTTGGATGTTTTCCAGCTCTTTGAACTCGTGATTTCTTGCACTGTGTTTTTAACGAAATTGTCACCCGCTTGAAACAACTGCTTGGTATCATTCCAAGTAACGGTAGCGCCAGGACCTGGAGGTTGACCATGCATATCGTTGATGACATTTGGCGTGATAAATGAAAAATTCGGTACGGTGTTATTGTTTAAATCACGTTGCAATTGCGTTAAAGGTACGACATTCTTGTTTCTTGTCGGGTTATCAACGACATCAGCCATAAGCGAGAATGGATTATGTTTGAGCGCATATAAAGCATTGGGTGGTGTTTGTGAAGGGCTGGCATTGGACGAAAGATTGTCGGGAAACCAGTAGCCTTTGTAACCGACGCTTGGCAGATTCTCCATGTATCCTTTCCAGGAAATATTCGCTTTAGACAATTGATCAACTAAGTTAATGTGATTGAATACTTGTGTCGGGTCATCACTGTGCGTGCCCCAATTGCTTCCAGAGATAAATGAAACGTAGTTTGCTAAACTTTCATGGGTAACGCCATAATAATTCGGGTCATAGCCATCATTTTGAATCAAGGAATTGATATAGGGAAGATCTGGATTACCAACGAGTAAGCGCGATCCTTCATTTTCCATCATGATGACATAGATATGAGCAAAAGGCGTATTCATTTGCGCTTGGTCATGTTTAACAGCTGCAAATGTTGGAACTGATGTAGAAGCTAGCAAAGTAGCAGCTAAGCTTACCGTTGAGACGGCGGATGCGATTAGCTTACGACGCATAGTTATTGAAAACCCCCTAAAAGTTATGTACAGTACTTTCTAAGTAATGCGTCTGTACTATACCACGTAGTCAATTGAGAATCATTGATGATTTATTAATTTATTATGAAAAAAATTTAAAAACCGAAAGTGTGGGATCAGGAAATGACAATTTGTGCCGCAGTGTTTGATGCTTATGGAACGTTATTCGATGTGAGTAGCGTTGCGACGCAGTGCGAGGTGTTTTTTCCTACACATGGGCAAACTATAAGTACCTTATGGCGTCAAAAACAGTTAGAGTATACGTGGTTACGCAGTTTGATGGACAATTATGTTGATTTTAATCAGATTAATCATGATGCACTTCGTTATGTATTGGGTCAGCTTGATCTCCCTGAAGAGCCTGCTACGATGGAAGTTTTAGTCGGAATGTATACTGACTTACCAGTTTATCCCGATGTGGTGCCGACATTAGAAAAAATGGGTAACATACCTTTATGGATATTGTCTAACGGTGTAAGTCAAACGATCGAACAAGCAGTGAATAATGTTAAAATTGATCGGTACCTAAAAGGGGTATTGAGCGCCGATTCTGTTAAAACATTCAAACCAAGTCCCAAAGTGTATGATCTTGCTTTGAAAGCACTCAGTTTACCTGCGCAAGACATATTATTTGTTTCTTCCAACGGGTGGGATGTGGCAGGCGCGAAAACGTTCGGGTTTAAGGTTGCCTTTTTAACGCGCCAAAAGAAGCCACCAGAAGAATTAGGTCAAAAACCTAATTTTGTTATTGATAACTTGACGCAATTGGTCGATCTGTTTGGTGGACGTCACATGTTGTGAACGGAGGCGCAATGAGAGCTCAAAAATGGTTGAAAATCGTCATCGCTTGGATTCGCCCTGTGATCGTTACTCTTTTGCTTTTCGTGTTTGTGATCGGCATCATAGGATTTATCATAAAATGGTCGATACTGATTTGGCATCCAACGTTGTTTTTTAATGATTTTTTTTCCATGCTCGATGAAGTGTTTTCTTTGCTATTGCTTTATGAAGTTCTTGAGTTATTGCGTACTTTATCTCCGACTCGATTGCTTGATTTTTTAATGACCGTTTTAGCGCGTAAATTCCTATTGGTAAAAGACGATACGACGATGTATGCCTTGACGATCGTATTTGTCAGTCTTATGATCGTAAGGCTTTTTTGGCACCATAGGTTGATGAAGATGCCCAAACAATAACCCCACCGTCAACGACGATGGGGTTATTGTTTTAGTGCTTACAAAGGCAATTCAATGTATTTTACGCGGGAAAGTCCTTGCGTAGTGGCGATCGCGTTAAGATCTTCGTCATCAAGCGTACGGTCGATTGCGATGACCATCAAAGCTTCGCCACCTTCTTGAATGCGACCGACTTGCATCGAAGCGATGTTAATCGCCTTTTTGCCAAGTACAGTACCTACCGTACCGATAATGCCAGGTACATCGTGGTGCCAAGTGATAATCATGTTTTCCGATGGCGCGATATCTAGAGGATAACCATTAATTTCGATGATACGAACGCCAATATCTTTGATGTACGTACCAGCTAGGTTTACCGTATGTTTATCACCGACGAGTTTTACGCGGATCAAGGAAGCCGAGGATTGGGTTCTTGGAATCTTGGTTTCTGCGACTTGGATGCCCATTTCTTCCGCGATTAACGCGACACTGATCAAGTGAACTTCTTCTGCGTAATGGTGTTGCAATACACCTTTTAAGATGGCGCGAGTAATCGGATCGGATTGGTGATTGGCAACATCACCTTCGTATTGAATTTGAACACTTTGTAAGCCTTCTTGCATGATTTGTGCTGCAAAAGTACCTAATGTTTCACCAAGATCAGCAAACGGTTGAACTTGCTGGCGTGTTTCAGGTGGAAGAGATGGGAAATTAACAATATGCGGATAGATGCCGCCACGAAGTAATTGAACGACACCTGCTGCAACATCAACAGCGACATTGATCTGTGCTTCTTGGGTTGAAGCACCTAAATGAGGCGTGGCAATCACTTGGGGATACGCCAGAAGCGGGTGATCCACAGGCGGCTCTTTTTCAAAAACATCAAACGCAGCCCCAGCTACGATGCCAGCATCAAGAGCCTGACAAAGTGCATTTTCATCGATAATGCCTCCGCGTGCGCAATTGATGATGCGAACGCCTTTTTTCATTTTATTAAATTCATTCGTGCCGATTAAGTGGTGTGTATCTTTGGTGAGTGGTGTATGCACGGTGATAAAATCAGATTGTGTAATGACTTCTTCTAAGCTGCCTGCTTTTACGCCTAATTTCTCGGCACGCGCTACGGTTAAAAACGGGTCAAAAGCAATCACAGTCATGCCAAACACTTGAGCACGCTTCGCGACTTCTGCTCCGATTCGACCTAATCCGACAACGCCGAGCGTTTTGGCACGAAGTTCGATGCCAACGAATTTATTGCGTTCCCATTTCCCATCGAGCAATGAATGCGTTGCCTGAGGAATATGTCGAGCGAGTGCCATCATCATCGCAAAGCTAAATTCGGCCGTCGTGATGGTGTTACCATCCGGTGCGTTGATCACTAAAACGCCAGCTTTCGTTGCGGCACGGACATCGATATTATCAACACCGACGCCAGCACGACCGATCACTTTAAGATTTTTTCCGGCTGCAATGATTTCAGCTGTTACTTTGGTTTGGCTGCGGACGAGTAAGGCATCATATTCTCCGATGATTTCAATAATTTCAGCTGCCGGAATACCGATTTTTTGATCCACTTGCATATCAGAAGCTTCAAGCAATTGCGAAAGTCCTTGCTCTGAAAGGGGATCGGTTACTAAGATTTTTGCCATTTTCTTTTCCTCCTAGTCTCTGTAAAGCTTTTTTTCTCTTGGCGTGAGCAGTATAGGCATGAAAGCGCCTAGCAAACCAAAAAGTCGTCCACCCCACGCTTTTGGCAAAGCAGGGGCGAACGACTCGATCATTCGCGGTACCACCCTAATTCCTATCTAATTTCCATCAGATAGCTCAGTCGGTTAACTACCGACGCGATTAACGCTCGCTATACGTAATCAGCTACTCACCGTAAGGCTTTCACGATTCGCTCAGGAAGGCTAGAACGATCACGTTGATATCGGTTCGCAGCGACCACCGACTCTCTGAAATCTTCGTCATCTTCTGTTTCCATCGACGCTTTAACGTGTTCTGTTTTGGGAAGAATACTATAAAGATTGTCGTACGTCAAGTCATAAGGTTACGAATTGATGCAATATTCATCATTTACCATCGTGATTTGAGGGAAGCGGTGGATAAACCGATGAGGGCAAAAATCGCTAAAAAGACGACGTAGACAAGATCGATCGTATGCCAAGAAGAAGAAAGTAAAAAGCTAAAAGCACAAAATATGACTAACATAATGCCGATGCCATAATAAAATCGGGACATATCATCTACCTCCATGCACGTGTAGCAAATTGTTTGTTTTGATCATAGCACGGGCATGGGGTAGAGAAGTGTGTATTATCCTTCGAGATTATGGACGAATTCTGTCAATTTTACGTACACACGTTCTGCAAAGTAAAAAGGTGTCTCTGTCGAGGAGACAGGTTCTTGCATGATGAGTGTGATGCAAGCATCGAATACTTGTTTTGCTTTTTCGATGGAAGTCAATAAAAATGGCGGTTCTTCGAACGTTTCTTCCGGATCATAGACATAAACGGCATAACCATCTTGCGTCTTATGTAAATCGACATCAAACGTCTTGAGTTCACCTTCAATCGCTTTGGATACGACGACTCTTTCAACGAGTGTGGTTTCATTGCGCATTTGGTTTTCCCCCTTTTTCATCACCTGCGAAAACTGCGCAAAAATAGTATACTAAATCTCGAGGTAGAAGTTGAGGAGGGTTACGATGAAAGTTGTTTTTTCGGACGGAACAATGGCTGTTGATAGCAAGTTGCAATTCGTACAAGAGGGCTTGATCCTAGCTGATCAATTCTCTGGATTTAAAGAAGTACATACGAAAAAAGGGAAAAGCAATTTTTGGCGTGATGCGCAGGGTACAACCTTAGTAATCGGTTTAGGCGAAGCGAAAAAACTCGACCATGAAAAACTTCGCGATCTTGCTGGATCCGCAGTTCGATTGCTCGAAGATGAGGGAGTTACTTCTGTTCAGGTGGTACTGCCAAATGTATTTGATGCAAAGACAGAGGCTGCTTTAATTATCGAAGGGATGTTGCTAGGCAACTATCGCTTTGATCGTTATAAGAAAGAAAAAAAAGAAACTTCTTTACAGCAGATCGTACTAACGCATGCTGATGATGACGTGAAAAATGCTGTTCATCATGCGCAAATCTTCGCGCAAGGGACGATCGTCGCAAGAGACTTAGGCAATGAACCCGCTAATATTCTACGCCCTTCTGTTCTTGCTGAATTTGTCGTTGAGCGGTTTCGCGATACAGAAGCTAAGGTCACTGTATTTGCGGAAGATGAATTGATTAAGCGGCAGATGGTTGGACTCTTAACCGTTGGCAAAGGAAGTATTCATCGCCCGCGGTTTATCGAGATTCGCTATGTCAGCGATCCCAATAAACCGCTTGTGGCTTTAGTCGGTAAAGGATTAACGTTCGACTCGGGTGGAATCAGCCTAAAAAGTGGTCGAGACATCTCGGATATGCGCATGGATATGTGCGGTTCAGCGGCCGTTATCGGTGCGCTAGACATTTTAGTCAAAGAAAAAGTCGCATGTAATGTGGTCGGCTTACTTGTCGCAGCTGAAAATTTACCTGATGCTGGATCGATGATTCCAAGCGAACTTATCGAATATCCAAACGGAGTTAGTGTGCAAGTCGCCAACACGGATGCTGAAGGTCGCCTAGCTCTTGCTGACGGATTGATCTATGCGAGTTCCATCAATGCCAAATATGTTGTCGATATCGCAACCTTAACAGGTGCGGCTGCAGCTGCGCTCGGTGATCGTTATGCAGCGATTTTTGGCGATGAAGGCGTAGGGGAATTGTTGCAAGTCGCAGGTGAGATTTCTGGTGATTATGTATGGCCATTACCTATGCCGCAAGAGTATGAAGAAAAGATCAAAAGCCATTATGCCGATATCTGCAATATTGGTAAAGGGTCAGCTGGTGCGATTACCGCCGCCTTGTTCTTACGCCATTTTGTCGGGGAGCATCAGGCTTGGGCGCATGTTGACATGGCAGGTCCGATGGAAGCGGAAGCGACGAGTGGTTATCGCATCGCTGGCGCATCGGGCTATGGAGCTCGGTTGTTAGCACAATACGTAATCAATCAAAACATGGCGTAAGGGGAACGTATGAGCTATCTTCGCTTTTGGTTTCGGATGCTGATTATTTTTGTCCCAATCACGTTTTTTATGCTTTATTTCGGTGTTCATCTTTCTCTATGGCTATCCATTTTATGGACGCTTGTAGTTGCTGTGGTCGGATTGATTTTTGCCTTGCTGATGTGGCTAATCACTTCGAATCAAGAAAGTTTATCCAGAGAAAATGATGAATACTTGGAGAAAATCGCAGAACGTCGGAGACAAATTGCACAACAGCAGGCGATAAAAAAGCAAACAGAATGAAATTATGCCACAACTTGCACACAAGACCACGTTTTTTGACTCCCATACAGGGATGATTTGCGGTATACTACACCTAGAGCAAGAAGTTGCATGATCACCGAAAGGTATCGCCCCCTAATCCGGTTAGTTTACCACAGGGGGCTTCCTTCTTGGTGAAAGGATGGAAGCCACGATGCACTATGGACTCTTACTCGATCAGAGTAGAAAAGCAAAACAAGCGAAGTCGCTTTTTGAATACATACGCACGAAAACCCGATCGGAAAAGCTCGAAGATACCGTGATCTTTGAGAGACCCGTGTCTTTAGGTTTTCGATTATCGCTATCGGATCGACATCGTGTCGTAAGCTTACGACTTCAAGATGAGCATTTAAGCCCATACTTTAAAACTGATATGAATCTGTTTCACCTAATTATGATTGATGAGTCGATTGATATATCTGTGTTTAAATCACAAGAAGGTATTCTCTTTGTGTTCACAGGTTTACCGAGTAGTCCACAACCATTCGGATCGCATGGTCATGATACACGTTAATTTTTCGTTTTTATACCTTCCTTCTTGTGCGATTTTTACTTTCGTGCAGGATTTTTTTGTCTTTGAGAAAGGGATGATGCTTTGGAAGGATTTCTCCGCGAGTTAGACCATACTGTGGCCGATCCGATTGCTTATCATGCGGTTTTTGACCAAGGTGATCTCCCTTTAAATGCTTTACTTGGTCAACACATCGAGTTGCGTTTTCTCGGGGAAAAGCGTTGTATCGTTTGTAACCGTAAAGTGAATAAACTCTATCAAGGCGGTTATTGTTATCCTTGTGTGACGACGCTTGCCCAAACAGATCTTTGCATTGTGAAACCTCATGAATGCCATTTTCATCTTGGTACTTGCCGGGATGCAGCCTATGGCGAATCCCATTGCATGATTCCTCACTATGTCTACTTGGCGGTGAGCAGTCAAGCAAAAGTCGGCTTAACGCGAAAAGGCCGTGAGTACAAACGCTGGGTCGATCAAGGTGCCCATAAGGCGATGCTTTTTGCTGAAGTATCGACGAGAAAAGCTGCTGGGGAATTAGAGATGATGATCGCAGCTTTCATCCCTGACAAAACACAGTGGCGGCACCTTGTTGTCGGTAAAACTTCCGATGTCGATCTTCCTGCACTAGCCAAAGAAATTCAAGGCAAACTGCCTGAGTCCGTACGTTCTTTTTTGCTTGAAAACCAAGATGTCCACACTTTTCATTACCCTGTTTTGGATGAAGCAGTTCCGAAAGTAAGGTCTCTCGATTTAGAAAAAGAAACCTTGCGAGATCGATTTATTGGCATACGTGGGCAGTATATGCTTTTTGATTCGGCGGTTGTCAATATCAAGAAGCACGGTGGTATGAAATGCGCCATAATTACCTAAACCTTGATCACATGATCGAGCAAGTCTCTGGACAAAATGAAGGTCGAACCGCTTTTGATTAAAGGGGGGATGACGTTGAGTTGGGTCTATGAGGCTCGTTTATACGATTCCCGTACAGTCGCTAATTATGTCGCCATGTGTGTACGTGATGATCAAGTTTTACGTGGACAAAACCATCCCTTGGTGCAAATTTACAAAACCAAAAAAGGAAATTATGGTGTCCGTTATCTTTCTCAAGAAAATTAATTTGGGCAGAACTATTTTCTGCCCGTTTGTTTTTGTGGTTTAATCAGAGATGAGCTTGTAGGAAAGTCAATTAAGGGGATGCTAAGAGAATGGCTTCAACATTGAGTTTTGTTTTTTGCCAAAAAAACCTAACTAATCATTCGCAAGCGGTTTATGATTTATTAAAACAGGAGCATCCAGAAGTTTCTGTTGAAATAAAAGATTGCGTTGACAAATGTGGCTTGTGTACTGACGTTCCCTTTGTGATCCGCAATAACTCGGTAGTAGCTGGACGCGATCCGCGTGACCTCTATGTCAAAATCGAAAAAGGCTTGACGTATCTTAAAGATCCGGTGTTTGTATTTGATGCCACTTGATTCGGGCATCTGCCTCTAGCAAAAGGCATTACCTTGAAATAGATTAATAGCAGTTCATTTCGAGGTGGTGCCCTTGATACGGCGACAAAGAAAACAAGGGAACAAACAGGCAGATAAGCGAGTGACGAAAAATCCATTTCCGGACTTTGCTCGCGTCATCAAGCGTTGTAAACGTGCTGTCGTTACGATAGAAGTGATAGAAGATCGACCGATCGTACCGAATTTTTGGGGGATTCCTTATGAGTATCCTCCTCGAACACGACCTCAAGCGATGAATATCGGGGCGGGTTTTGTGATCGATCCATTAGGTCATATCGTAACGAATGAACACGTTATCCATGGTGCTTCGAAAATTCAAGTACAAGTGCTTGGAACCAAAAATCCTTATGTAGCAAAGTTGGTCGGTGCAGATTATGAACATGATCTTGCCGTTGTGAAGATCGAAGCGAGTAAACCGATCATGCCTATACAATTAGGTCACTCTTCGACACTTGAAGTAGGGCAATGGGTCATCGCTATCGGCAATCCTCTTGGTCTGGATCACACTGCCACAGTGGGTATTATCAGTGCTGTTGGACGACCGATGCAGATCGGTGATCGTTCATACCCTCACCTTATTCAGACGGATGCTGCAATTAATCGTGGTAATTCTGGTGGACCACTTCTTAATTTACAAGGAGAAGTCATCGGCATGAACACAGCGGTTTCTCAAAGTTCACAAGGCATTGGTTTCGCGATTACTGTGGACGATGTAAAGAAATCAATCAAGGATATTTTAGGTAAATAATCATTGATTTTACTTGTATTTTATCCTTCATCTTCAGAATAGCATTGCAATACTGCGCAATTGCAGGTATATTGGAAGAATGAAGAGGAAGTGCACCTAGGGATCCGGCCGAGAAAGGACAGGACCGAGCGGTGCAGGCAATGTGCTACACCGTGAGTACAAAAGACTCGGCGGGGAG
>JABEUY010000092.1 GCA_013044175.1 Bacilli bacterium | reverse complement strand
TCCTTGCCTCCTTCTTTTGGACAAGTTTATTGTTGCTGTATACGCTTACGCTATGCATCAAAGACAAAAGGTGGGGATGCCAGCGATGAGTTTAGCCATCACGAAGCAGCAAACCATTGTGCAATACACCAAATTGACCGGTGCAATGGACAAACACGATGTGATCGCTACCGAGTATGCGTTGACGATTTATCTTGGTGAGCGTGAGATGGCGACGATTGTCTGCACGCCAAATCACGTCGAAGAAATGGTCGTCGGCTTTCTCGCTTCGGAAGGCATCATTCGTTCGTTTGACGAGATAACCGCCTTAAAAATCCTTCCTTATCGAGGCGCTGTTCACGTTACCACTTCAACAGCGCACACGTTTTCGCAAAATCAGTTTCAAAAACGCTATATCGCATCATGCTGCGGTCGCAGTCGCCAGTCGTTTTACTTTTATAACGATGCAACGACCGCTAAACGTGTCGATGATCCTGTTACGATCGACGCCAATCAAGTGTTTGCCTTAATGACTTCTCTCGAAGAGGAGGCAGCCTTATTTCACGAAACAGGTGGCGTCCATTCGGCAAAACTATGCGACTCGTATGGCGTTGGCACTGTGCGTACCGATATCGGGCGGCATAACGCCCTTGATAAACTGTACGGGTATTCGTTGATGCAAAAAATGGACGTACAAGGGAAAGTCATCGTGTTTAGCGGCAGACTTTCTTCGGAAGTCTTATTAAAAGTGGCAAAGATCGGCGTGGGTATCGTCATTGCCAAGTCAGCGCCAACTGCACTCGCGTTAACGATCGCACAAGAGCTACATATCACGACGATCGGGTTTGTTAAAGAACAAACATTCAATGTGTATACCTATCCCAACCGCATCATCATGACGGCCGATGAAGCAAGGAGTGAAATCGCATGCACTTATCCATCAATGGACAAGAAGTAACCGCCAAAGAAGGCGATTCTGCATTATCGTTGATTTTGCAAAAGCAAGAAGACTATCCGCACATCTGTCATCACCCTGCGCTTGGCCCGATCGAGACGTGTGATACTTGTATCGCGGAAGTCAACGGGCAGTTGGTTCGCACATGCAGTTGTCAACCCAAAGAAGGCGATCGCATCATCACCGATAGCGATCGCGCTGTCAAAGCGCGTCAAGAAGCACTCGATCGCATTTTAAAAAATCATGAGTTGTACTGCACGGTTTGTGATAACAATAATGGCAATTGCGTCGTTCATAATACGGCAGTCGCGATGCGTGTGGATCATCAAAAATATCCATTTACAAAAAAGCCGTACGAAAAAGATTTTAGCAATCCGTTTTACCGCTACGATCCGAATCAATGTATCCTTTGTGGACGGTGCGTCGAAGCGTGTCAGAATCTGCAAGTCAGCGAAGTACTGTCGATCGATTGGTCAAGGCAAAGTCCGCGCGTCATCTGGGATCAAGATGTTCCCGTTAATGAATCTTCTTGCGTTTCCTGTGGGCATTGCGTCACAGTCTGCCCCTGCAATGCGTTGATGGAGACGTCGATGCTTGGCGAGGCAGGGTTTATGACCGGTGTTGAACCGAAATTATGGGATTCGATGGTCGATCTCGTCAAAGAAGTTGAACCGGGTTATGGCCCGATTTTTACCGTATCCGAAATTGAGTCCGCGATGCGCGAAGATCGTATTTCCCACGCAAAAACAGTGTGTACGTATTGTGGTGTTGGCTGTAGCTTTGATGTGTGGACGAAAGGCCGTCATATCTTAAAAGTCGAACCGCAGATGGATGCGCCAGTCAATCAGATTTCCACATGCGTAAAAGGGAAATTCGGCTGGGATTTTGTCAATAGTGAAGAGCGTTTAACGACGCCGTTGCTGCGTCAAGGTGATTCGTTTGTTCCAGTGTCTTGGGAGTCAGCACTCACCTACACGGCCAAACGGATGCAAGAGATCAAAGCGCAATCAGGACCTGATGCCCTTGCCTTTATCTCTTCGTCCAAATGTACGAATGAAGAAAATTACCTGATGCAAAAATTAGCGCGTGCCGTCATCGGCACGAATAACATCGACAATTGCTCGCGCTACTGCCAAACGCCAGCGACCGAAGGTTTGCGTCGTACGTTTGGTTATGGTGGGGATACGGGTTCGATCGAAGACTTAGCGGCTGCGAAACTTGTGATTATCGTTGGTGCCAATCCGGCTGAATCTCATCCTGTCCTATCCACACGCCTTCGTCGCGCGAAGAAAAAGCATGGTCAGAAATTGATCGTTGCGGATCTGCGCAAAAATGATATGGCAAAACGTGCGGATCTCTTCTTGCATCCCAATCCAGGAACCGATCTGATTTGGCTGTCGGCTGTGACGAAGTATATCCTCGATCAACATTGGGAAGCGACCGATTTTTTAGCGAAGCAAGTTAACGGCTTTGAGGATTATCACGCTTTTCTTGAACCGTATACGCTTGATTATGCTGTGGAAAAAACCGGGATCGACAAAGAAACATTGATTGCGACGGCGACGATGATTCATGAAGCCAAATCGGTTTGTGTCTGCTGGGCGATGGGCGTCACGCAACATGTCGGTGGGTCAGAGACGAGCACAGCGATTTGTGATTTGTTGTTGATCACAGGCAATGTCGGACGACATGGTACAGGAGCCTATCCGCTTCGTGGCCATAATAATGTACAAGGCGCAGGCGATATGGGATGCGCACCTACGTATCTACCTGGTTATGAACGCGTCGATAACGACGAAGCGCGTACTCGTTTTGAACGGGCTTGGGGCGTCACGCTTCCTACGCATACTGGCCTAGATAATCATCAAATGGTACAAGCCATCCATGAAGGTGATATTAAAGTGATGTATCTGTTTGGTGAGGAAATGGCGTTTGTCGATTCCAACGCGAACTACGTGCAGGCCGCTTTTGAGAAACTCGAATTTTTCGTTGTGCAAGATATCTTTTTCTCCAAAACGGCGCAGTATGCTGACGTGATCTTCCCAGCAGCGCCGAGTCTTGAAAAAGAAGGGACGTTTAGCAACACGGAACGTCGCATTCAACGGTTGTATCAAGTATTGCCGACAAAAGGCGATAGCAAGCCAGACTGGTGGATCATCACGCAAGTGGCGAAATACCTTGGCGCTAATTGGACGTATACGAAACCACAAGAGATCCTTGAAGAAATGGCATCACTTACGCCACTTTTTGCTGGTGTTTCGTATGAACGTCTTGAAGGTTATCGTAGCTTACAATGGCCTGTTGCCCAAGATGGTACGGATAACCCTCGCCTTTATTTCGATGGGTTTCCCTTTCCCGATAAAAAAGCACGGTTGCACGTACCACTGTGGCATGAACCGGTGACGTTTGATGCTCGTTACGATTTGCATGTGAATAATGGCCGGATGCTTGAACATTTTCATGAAGGCAATATGACGGGACGCGTTCAAGGCATTGCGAAAAAAGTACCGCACGTCTATGTGGAGGTGTCCCCAGAACTCGCGCAAGAAAGGGGCATCACCACAGGGAGTGTGGTCCGTTTAACTTCTCCATTTGGCCAGACGACCGTATCGATTGTCGTCACCGATCGCGTCATCGGAAAAGAACTGTACTTTTCAATGAATTCTCGCGATGAAGTGGCAGCTGTTAATTACCTGACAGGATCGCATCACGACCACATCACGCATACGCCAGCTTACAAAGAAACGGCAGTTTATATGGATGTCGTCAAGTCACAAGGTGAAGCACCGATCGTGAAAGGAAATTTCCGATTAGGTAATCCGAATCCACAAAAAGGCGTATTGGTAGAAGAAAAATGGAAAAGAACTGATTATCGGGCGATCGTGGACAATGTGGGGGTGCGTGACTGATGGCAAAAGCGGTAACAAAGATTCAGCCAAACATCAAAACGCAAGAACAAGAACGCGAAGAAGCGCTTCAGGATCTCGCCGATTGGCTTGTCGAGCATCGTGAAGATCTGCAAAGCTTCCTCGATCTGATCAGTGCGCTTAAAGCTTCCGGACTCCTTGCGATGGTGACGGCACTTTTGACCAATGGCCAAGAGATCGTCAAAATTATCGTCGATCAAACGAAGCAACCGTCGTATGCAGGTGGCATTAAAAATGTGATCGCGCTTATTCAAGGGTTTGGCGCGCTCGACGCTTCGATGCTTACCGAATTGATGGGAAGTCTTGTGGCGATGTCACACCATGTTGATCTTGCCGACAGTCCAAAAGTTGCCGGTGTGTGGAGCACTTTGCAAGCGGTGCGTGATCCGGATGTCGCCAAAGGATTTTCGGCTGCTCTAGGTTTGATGCGCGCGCTTGGTCTTGGCATTCGCGAGCGGGAGACGCAACAAAACGAAACGCCCTAGTATGGTATAATGCATGCATGTTTATGCATGTACGCAACAAAGGAGCGTTATCGTTGTCTAAAGGTGAAATGGAAGATAAAATCAGTCGCTTGTTGACCCAATGGGAAAAAGAGTATCTCGGCAGAGGATCCCTCGTCGTTAAGACCGATTTGTTACGCAATATGGTGATCGTCGTGATGAAAGGGATTCTCACACCGGCTGAACAGCAACTTGCCAAATCGCAAGACGGTTTGCTTTCCATCAAGCAGATGCGTTCCAACCTCGTCGAGACAGGGTCAGAACAACTGTATGCGATCATCGAAGAATGTACGAGAAAGACGGTCACCAGTTTATTTACGGATATCAGCACGAGAACCGGAGAGCGTGTCATGGTCTTTATGCTCGATCAAGCTTTGACTTGATCGAGCCTTATTGACGCATACACGCTCTTTCACGGTGTCGTAACACGCGTAACAGACGTATTCGATTATAGCGCTGTGTTAAGGCACAAGGCACGTTAAATACGATGCCGTAGACGACCACGATCAGTTCATCCAATCCCGTGTTAAACACGAGGAAAAAGGGGATGGCAAATAACGCGACAAAATGTGTCCACTCAGCACGTCGAGATTCAATGACAAACTTTTGAAGGTAATCGCTGCGGCTGTTTAGTAAATGTTTTTTGCGAAAACCTGACTTCGTGATTTTACTCCCGTCAGGAAGATATCCCTTCCACGCCTCGATTTTTAATGTTTTGCGATAAAAATCCCCTTTTCGTTCAAAACGCCGTTCTTTCGTTAACCAATCCTCCTGTGAAAATCGTGTATCTGGTTTTTTAAAAAAATAAAAACCGACCGCTAAACTAATAACCGTCCAGCCGATAACGTCAAGTATTGTCACCCAAAAGGGGGAAAGTGTGATAAGCAATCGGATCATCGCCTTTCCTGATCTTGTTCATACGTGCGATCTTTCCATACGACTTTTTGTGTGCTCGATACTTGTGAAACGAGAAAGACGAGCAAAAAGACGAGTAACCAAAAGGGATAGGCGATAGCGCTAATGGGGTGAAAATTGCCGACTTGACGAAAGAGTAAGAAAAACAAGAGAGCATACGATAAATAGCCAAGAAGGGCAAAAGGAAGTGGCGTGATAAAGAAGGCTGAAAATGCACCGCAAAACAGCAAGATGATCAAGAGCAAACGCCAGCGTGGCGTGCTTTTCGCCCCTGTGCTGATGTGTTTTTTCCAACCTTGAACCACCGATTGTAGTGTGCCTTCATGCATGCGAAAAGAAAAAGAAGCATCGCCGAGCCACTGTGTCACCGTAACGCCATGCTGTGCCAAGCGGCAACAAAGCGCGTGGTGTTCGAGTAATTGCACAGCGATGGCACGATGACCATCGACGCGTTGATAATCTTCACGATGGACGATTAGGCAAGGTCCAAATCCCCCGTACGATTTATTCGCATTGCGCACCGTGCCAAGCCACACCACAAGATTAAAAAAAGCGGACAGTTGTTCGGGTGGACTTTGTACTTGATGCCATGGTTGCACCGTTACGGCTTCCTTATATCCTATTGCACGCCGCGCGGCTAACCATGTTACCGCATCAAGCAGACTTTGTTCTTCGATGAGACAATCCGCATCGAGAAAAATTAACCATTCTTCGTCGGTTGCGCAAGCCCCTTGATAACAAGCCCATGATTTGCCGTACCAACCGCTTGGCAGGTCTTGCGCTTGCAATACGTCAACACCATACGCTGTCGCAACGGCTGCCGTTTGATCATAAGAATGATCGTCGATCACCAGATAATGCATGCGATCGTTAGGATGCTGTCGTTTTGCTAACAGACGGGGCAGCCTTATCGCTTCATTTCTTGCCGGAATTAAGACAACGATGGATCGTTTTAGTGTTTGCCCTTGTGAGCTACGATGAGTCAGCTGCCTGTGCTTTGAAAGTTTTTGAGGCGCTGATCGCCAAAGAAGAAGGATCGCAACGTACCCGAGAAGAAAGAGCGAGTCATGGATCAATGCGGCCACCATGATCACTTCATCCCCTTTTTTTGATAGACCCATGACAAGGCTTTTTGTAAGGCGATAACGCGGCGATGGGAATAGGGAAACCAATTGATCTGGTGACGCTTGCGATCGTTTTTTACCATCATGGCTTGTGTTTGTAAAAAAGCATAAAAGCCATCTTTCCCTTTATAACGTCCGTACCCACTCGCTTTGACACCACCAAAAGGCAATCGTGCGTTGCCGATGTTGACAATCACATCATTGACAGCGCCATTGCCGACATGTAGAGCCTCAAGCACGCGTCTTGCGTAATGGTGATCACGATGAAACACACTCGCATTAAGGCCAAAGCGTCTTTGATTCACACGTTGAATCACGTCATCGACCGTTTGAAAAGGGGAAACGACGACGACAGGACCAAACCATTCGTTTTCTTCTTCGATCAGCGTTCCTTCGACATCAAGGATTAAGGTCGGCGGATAAAAAAGTTCGTCATCTTGTTTCATTTGTGCTTGTAAAAGAATCGCGCCATGTTGTTTTGCAAACTGTACCTTTTGCTCGATGCGTGTTCGATCGGCTTGTAATAAAAGGGAACCGAGATCGCCATCGGGTAAACGATTCCAGGCATATGGCGTCAAGGTGTGCATCTGTTCAAAGAGTTGATCGGCAAACGAATAAAGGATCGTCTGTTCGACAAAAATTCGTTCCACCGAGACGCACACTTGTCCCGCGTGAAAGAAACTACCCCAAAGTGCCGCATGGATTGCGCGTTCAAGGTGGCAATCGGCAAAAACGATCATCGAAGTTCCACCAGAAAGTTCGAGATCGCAAGGTATGCCTAGTTCTGCCGCTTTTACAGCAACTTTTCGACCGATACGTTCACTTCCTGTAAAGAAGATTTTGTCTGGCTTTTCGTCAATGAGAGAAGTAGCCATCGTGCCGTCACCTTCTAGGATTGTAAGTAGATGTTCAGGTAGACCGAATTCTGGCAGCAATGCTTGCAGGACTTTCGGTACGTGCTGTGAGCGTTCCGATGGTTTGATGATGACCGCATTGCCAGCGGCAAGTGCCACGATAGCTGGTAACATCGTTAACTGAAAAGGAAAGTTATACGGGCCGATGATCAACACAACACCATAAGGCAGGTAATGGATATACGAAGACGCGGGTTGTAAAAGAAGCGGGGTCGATGCTTTTTTACTTTTGCGCCAGCGTTTGGCATGACGACGATAATAAGCGATCGCGTCGATGACAGGGAAAAATTCGGCAGAGAGGGCATCTTGCAGCGGTTGGTTCGTGTCGTTTACGATCGCCTCAAGCAGACGTGCTTGTCCAGCAAACAAAGCGTGTTCTAGCTTGCCAAACGCTTGTAAATCGTGCTTTGCGATTTCGTCTTGCCATTTGCGTGCTGCGCATCTCGCTTGTTCCATCGACAATTTTTGCACCTCACTAACTTTTCTGAGGATTCACATTGATCTCTTTGAAAGAAAACTATACGATAGAGTTAATTACTTGTCGATGGGGGAACATGCATGAAAGTTGTGATCATCGGTGCCGGTTTAGCCGGTCTTGCGACAGCGATTTCGCTCGCTGCCAAAAAACATGATGTAACGATTCTTGAACAAGGTCCGCGCGTCGGGGGAAAATTGAATCTTAGAGAACACGAAGGATTCCAATTCGACACGGGTCCTTCGATTTTAACGATGCCTTGGGTTTTGGAAAAACTGTATCAAGAAGCAGGTCGCAACCTCGCCGATTATCTTACGCTCGTACGCGTTAAACCAGAGTGGCGGGGGTTTTGGCCAGATGGAAGTACGATTGATATGGATGCTGATTTTGTCAAGATGCATGATGCGATCACGACATTTGGCGCAAATGGACAACAAGATCTATTGGCCTATCTCGATCATGCGAAGAAACTGTATGATCTCACGGAAAAAGGCTTTTATAGTTCGACCATACGTCATTTAGGCGATTTGCGCAAAAAGCATTCCTTGCGCGAACTTTTGGCGATGAACCCGACGCGATCCGTTCATCAAAACACACAACGATATTTTCGCGACGAGAAACTGCAACAATTGTTCGATTTTCTCGTCATGTATGTTGGTTCATCGCCTTACGACGCGCCAGCCGTGCTTTCACAATTAGGTCATGTGCAACTTGGTCTTGGCGTTTGGTATGTCGAAGGTGGTCTCTATCAAATCGCGCGAGCTCATGAAAAACTTTTACAAGAATTAGGTGTCACGATCCATCTGAACACGAAAATCGCGAAAATCGAGACGAAAAATGATCAAGCGGTTGGCGTATTGACTGAAGAAGGCGAGCATTATGCGGCCGATGCTGTCGTTTGCAATCTCGAAGCCATCACAGCGTGGCGCACGTTATTAAAGGATCATCCTAAACGCGAAGCTGTTGTCGCGACGGAAAGTAAGTTTAGCCCTAGTGTATCAGGTTTGGTTTTCTTGCTTGGCGTCGATCGGCAATACGAACAGTTAGCTCATCATAATTTCTTTTTTTCTAAAGAACCGCAGAAAGAGTTCGATCAAGTCTTTCATGATCAAGTGCCGGCGGATGATCCGACGATTTATATCGGCGTCAGCGCTCGATCAGATCCGACACAAGCGCCGCAAGGCAAGGACAATCTGTTTGTGCTTACGCACGTGCCTCCGCTCTTGCCAGGGGAGACGTTTTCGACGATGGAAAAACGGTATCGTGAAATCGTCATGAAAAAATTGATGCGTATGGGCTTAACGGATCTCGATCAACATGTGCAATGGTCCTATACGTTCACGCCTGATGATCTTCATGCGCTTTACGGCGCTAATGGCGGTTCCATCTATGGTGTTGTCAGCGATCGCAAGAAAAACGGTGGCTTTAAAATCGCCAACGAATCACCGGATATCGAACATTTGTATTTCGTTGGCGGTTCTACCCATCCTGGTGGTGGCGTACCGATGGTTACGTTATCCGGTTTGCTGACGGCGCAGACGATGCAAGATCGTCTAGAAACGGCAGTACGTCGTTAATCCATGCGTTTTTGTACGAGGTTTGCGACGAGACGGGCACCGAGTGCAACCATCGGTGTCCCGCCGCCCGGATGATTCGAGCCTCCGACAAAAAAGAGATTACGAAATTGAGAAGTCTGTAAACCCGGTCGTAAAAATGCATGGTACCCGTGCGACACCCGTCCATATATCGACCCCTCAAAAGCGCCAGTGCGTTGTTCTAAGTCATCGGGCGTAAAGCGTACGATGACCTCAAGATGTTCGCGCAGATCCGTTAAACCACATCGTTGCATCAACAGATCGAGGATATGATCCTCATAAGCTTGCCACTCTTCTTTCGGACGCTTTTTAGCGGGAACATTAACGAGGACAAACAGATTGCTACCGCCATCCGGTGCGTCTGTTTTTTCATGAAAACCAGAATAACTGATGTAGATCGTTGGATCTTTAGGTAAAGCATTTTCTTGAAAAATTGCCGTGAATTCGCCCGTATAATCGCTTGGGAAAAAAACGGTATGATGATCGAGGATCGCATAGCGCTTACGGACGCCAAGAAGCAACACAAAGCCTGAAAAGGATCGTGGGATTGATGAAAGCATAGGTTTTGGTGTTGTTCTTTGATTTTTCGGGACAAGGAGATTGCGCCAAAGCGTGCGGTCGCCATTAAAGATGACCGCATCGGCAGGGTACTTGGTATCCGCGATTTCAATACCGATGATTTCTTTGTTTTGTGAAAGAAGTTGATCGACGCGAGCGCCAAAATGAAAGGTCACGCCTTTTTTCTTTGCGATCCTCATCAGCGTATCGACGAGTATCTGGGAACCGCCTTCAAGTCGAAATACACCTTGTCCGTATTCTAAGGCACCGATCATCGCTAGTGTAGCTGGCGTTTTACGCGGATCACTACCGACGTAGGTCGCGAAGCGATCCAAAGTCATTTGGATACGCGGATCTTGAAAATAGCGCGCGTGAAAATCGTGCATCGACGTAAACGGGGACACTTGTGCCATCGCCATCAGCACGTTCGGATCGATAAAATCGTTAAGCTTGGTAAAATCTCTTGAGAAAAATTCTGTTCGTGCTTTGTGTTCGATACGTTGCACGTGGCTAAGGTAAGGAGCAAAGTTCATCGCGTCGTCCGCATGAAAAGCCATCAGTTGCTCGTACATCCAGGCGACATCAGGTTTGGCTTCGAGCGTCATGCCATCAGCAAACACATCACGGTGATTGAGATTGAGTTGACGATAAGGCAAAACGGTTGGCGATTCATCAACCGCGCAAAGAAGTTCTTGATAGATTTCTGGCATCGTTAACGTTGAAGGACCATACGTAAAACGATAACCAGCTTGTTCAAGTGTAAAAAGCTTACCGCCAGGCGTATCGTTTTTCTCAAAGACTTCCACATGATAGCCAGCATGAGCAAGTAAGATCGCTGTGCATAATCCTCCAAGGCCCGCGCCGATGATGATCACTTTTTTCATGGATACCTTCGTCCTTTCCATGTATAACCTTGACCGGATCGATGCCGCCAAAGTGAACTCACTAAAAGAAGCACAAGCAATAAGCCAGAAAGTGGTGCGCCAAGTGAAATGATGCGTCGCACCTTAAATTTATGATCGACCAATCGCTTGGTAACGAGCATGATTCCGATCGTGGCAATAGGAAGTGCGCGTAGGTAACCGAGGTTAGGCGTTAAAAGAGCAAGAAACAGCACAAGCCATGGCAGGACGTAGATGATGAGGTACCAAAAAATCACCAAGGACGCGATGAGATAGGATCGCCCTAAGCCTGGGAAAATGTTTTTTTGATAGCCTCGCCAAGCTTGTGCAAAGGTATCGTACATATGTACCGTCAATAGATCACACAAATCGCAAAGTAAGACCGTATCGCCTTGTGCTTTAATGCGCTTGGCGATCGCCATGTCCTCGACAAGTTCCGTTTTGACCGCTTCGTGGCCACCTGCTCGGTCATAACTGGAACGTTCAATCAGGATTAAAGCACCATTGGCAGCGACAAAGCGAGGATCGTGGCTATGGCGAATCAGCCTGACAGGCAGATGCATGGCGATCACAAACGCCATCATCGAGGTGAGTAATCCGCTTAAAAGAGAAGGACTCTTAACATGGCCAAATCCACTGAGCATGGTGACGTTCTCGTTGTTCACGGTGGCGATGAGACTATGTATCGCCGTGTTTTGCAGTTGTGTGTCAGCATCGAGAAATAATAACCAGTCCCCTCGTGCATGAAGGGCAAGTTGGTGACAAGCGTGCGGTTTGCCTAACCATGATGGCGGCAGTGGCTTCCCTTGAAGGACGGTTAATTCAGCGAATTTTTCTTGCCATGCGTGGAGTTTTTGCGCTGTTGCATCGGTCGATTGATCATCATAGGCGATCACTTCGAGATTCGTATACGTCTGTGCTTGTAGCGAGGTAAGTAGGGTATCGAGATGTTCAGCTTCATTGCGTGCTGGAATTAACACAGATACGAGTGGATGACGAAGCGATTCCTGTGATTGAATCGCTTTCCAAGCGTTAAGGTTAAAATAGACAAAGAGTAGTTGGTAGCTCCATAGCAAAAATGTGATGATCGTTAAAAGCGCCATCGTTATACCTCTTGACCATCGCGGCGTAACAAAGGGGTAAATCCCGGTGTTATGCGACGTTCATTCGTTGTCCACGAGGCGATCGTATTGGTTAACGTGGTGAGTTGCTCGGTGGCGATTTTTTCAAAGGCTAAGGGATCATCGTTTGCGTATGGATTTTTCGTTGAGATTAGAATCTCAGGTTTTTTTCTTTCTAAAAAATCATAGCGAAGACTGAGAAACTTTAGAGAAAATGAACAGTTTTGATGCTTTGCTAGCGTATACAGTTTCGCTAATCCTGGTGAAAAACCAAGGGGCCGTGCCTCGGGATGTTTTTCTTCACCTTGCGCAAACCAGATAAGTAGGGCGTCTTTTTTTTGTAAGATAGAAAGTGCATAGCGAAAACCGCGTAACACATCGCGCGGATCACGATCATCGAGAGAGAACGCGCCGAGTTTGCGAAAGAAGGGATAGGCAGTGAGCCCTTCGTGCCCCATAAAGCCATAAGCGTCCTTATGCCAGCGTTGTTCGTTGAGAAAAAAAAGAACGAGTGGATCCCACCAAGCGACATGATTACAACATAAAAGAACAGCACCTTCGCACAGATCAAGTTGATCCATTGCGATCTGTGCGAACGTTTTTTTAAGTAAGTAGCGATTGTAATAACGAAAACCGTGTTCAAACCATGCCGATTTCTTGGCGGCGATCATGAAAAAGCGCCTACTTTCGCGTTGGTATCGACGTGGGTGAATCGCTCTTTTGCCGTAAAGTAAAGGGTAATTGCGACAAGGCAAAGTGGAATCACCATGGGAATCACAAGCGCGTGTACCAAAGCGATGATGGCAAAGAGCAAGTAAAGACTGCCAAAGAGAAATAAACCGCGTCGATACGCATTTTGTCTTGTTGGAAATAGCGTAATTGCACTATGCAAAAAGGCAGATAGGACAAACCAGGCAGCATAGTTTTGCCAACCGATTCCGTAAAAAGAAAGTTCTTTAGTAAAATGCCACGTCCAATCATGCAGGATGTTCGCGGCGACCGGATCGAGCAAAAAATCGATGCTCGTCGTGATCGCTGTACCGATCAAAATGCGATACAAGCGTGGGATTTTTTTGGGTGTCAACGAAAAGCCGATCACGATTACGGTGATCCAGGCAAAGGCCATGGCGATCGGTACTTGAAAGAGAAGCGGTCCAAGTTGATCACGATACCCATAGCGACCAAAAGGTACACCGGTATGAACCCCGATCACCTCGATACTAAAGCCAAAAAGGCCGATGAAAAGTGTTAGAATGCGTGCGCCAGGTTTGCCGATCGTCATTACGAGAATTTCATACGCGACGACAGCCGTAAGCATCAGATAGATACCGCCTGACCAGGCAAGTGAAGCGGGCACGCCGATGGTAAGCGTCAAGACTAATCCGATCGATTCCCATACGATGAGAAAGCCATAGAATCCTTTTCGTACGTTCATGCCTCTAAGCCAGCAACCACATGATCTTGAAGAACACTGGCTTGCACGTGATGTAAAATGCGCAGTTTTGTCTTGTCATCGATATAGGTTCGCCCTTGTAATACGGCATAATCTTGATCGATGATCTTGGTTAGAATCGCTTGGTATAACAGACCCGATAACAAGAGTGATGGTCGACTATGGGTAGGAAAATGATAAGCGATGCTTAACCCCTTCGCATAATAGGCGTTCGCACGTTCCGCAATGGCGCAAAAGAGTGGTTTACAACGCGCTTGATAGGGACTATTTGTTTGGATCATGTCGTTCGTGACATGATACTTTTTCATCCAAGCGACAGGTAGATAAATTCTTTCCATCGCAGCATCTTCGGCGACATCACGTAAGATATTCGTTAATTGCATGGCGAGACCGAGGGAGACGACTTCGTTTTTTATCGAAGGATCAGCATTCGGATCAAGAATCGGGAGCAGCATCAAACCGACAGTGCCGGCAACATGATAACAGTACTTCTCAAGATCTTCGATTGTGGATGGTTGGGAAAATACGAGATCCATCTCTTGGCCTTTGATCATATCAAAAAATACGGTTTCATCCATCGAATAGCGGTGAAATACATCGTCTAACGCAAACCAAAGCGGATTGGTGCGATCAGGGTTGCCATTGAGCAAAGCGATAAATTGACTTTTAAACCAATAAAGGTGCGTTAAACGTACTTCAAGCGGGAAGTTACCTTCATCCACGATGTCATCCACAGTCCGGCAAAATGCATAAATCGCCCATACGGCTTGTCGATCTTCAAGGGTCAATGTTGCAAAAGCGGTTGAGAATGTGGAGGAGTGGCGGTCGATTACTGCTTTACATTGTTCATAGGCCTCGATGAGTTGCATAAGTCACCCTCCTGATACAAAAATAATAGTACAAATGAGTCTATCTTTCTGAGATACTAATCATCAAAGACTAGCTTGAAGATAATTATACTCTGTGGTTAAATAAAAGGCGACAAAATTTACCGAGTTACCAGAAAAATTTTTTTTCGACGATTGATCTTGTGGAGGCGACGAGAGTATGAAACGAAGTGCGGTGATTGTGGGTGCAGGTATCGGCGGTTTGACGATGGCGATTCGTTTGGCGAAACAAGGCTTTGCGGTTGAATTATTCGAAGCGAGGGACGAACCCGGTGGACGACTTGGACGCGTCGTAAAAGATGGTTATACGTTTGATATGGGACCAACGATCGTGTTGATGACTGATGTTTTCAAGCGCTTTTTTGATGAACTCGGCCTTTCGATGGAAGACTATCTCACGTTTAAACGACTCGATCCGAATTATCGGTTGCATTATGCCGATGGGTCGTATATGGATAGCACGTCGAATTTACAAGGGATGTTGACAGAGATTCATCG
>JABEUY010000091.1 GCA_013044175.1 Bacilli bacterium | reverse complement strand
TCGCTTATTTCCTAGGGCTGCTACGTGCAATTCTTTGCTCTTCGTCAAGGTTCAAGGCGCGTTCGGCGCTTGCCGTTCGTGCCGTCGCTCGCGGCGACAAGGAGTAATATATCATCTACGCATACTGAAGTCAACGTCATTTTAGCATGAAATAAAATACAATTTATAAGCTTAAACCGCACATCACGCAAGACGGTTAGCCATGATGTGCGGGTATTGGCTTATTCATTGTGAACGTAGACGATGATAGACTCGCGCTTCATAAGGGCGTAGAACAAACCCAGATTCAAGCCATTGCTCACCCGTGTAGTTCGCGATCAAGCATGTCGTATTATCATTTGAAAATCCTTCTGGCCAATAAAATTCAAGGGTATTCCCATAAAAATTACACACGACGAGCAGATCATCTTGTTCTCCTTCTCGTAAGTACGCATAAATCTGATCATGATCTGGCCATAACAAGACATACTTACCCTCTGTGATGATTGGCATTGTTTTGCGAAGCGCAATCAATCTTTGATAGTAATAAAAAATCGAATCAGGATCTTGCAACGCTTTTTCGACATTGATCTCGCCATGATTCGGATTTACCCCGATCCATGGTGTGCCTGTCGTAAATCCCGCTTGTTCTCCATCCGTCCACTGCATCGGCGTTCTCGCATTATCTCTGCCTTTCACATGGATCTGATCGAGCACTACTGCAGGATCAGCACCACCTTCTAGCACACGTTCCTTCCACATATTATGGATCTCGACATCGCGATAATCCTCAATCGATGAAAAAGCGACATTCGTCATGCCGATCTCTTCACCATAATAGATATAAGGCGTTCCTTGAAGCATATGCAAAAACGTAGCAAGCATTTTTGCTGACGTAACACGATATTCACCGTCATGACCAAAACGAGAGACCATACGCGGCTGATCATGGTTATTCAGATATAAGCTGTTCCAACCTCTTTGATACAGACCTTCTTGCCACTTGCTTATCACAGCCTTAAGATCCGAAAGTCGCCAGGGCTTATAATCCCATTTCCCACCCCAACCTGAATCGAGATCCATGTGTTCAAATTGAAACACCATTTGTAATTCATGACGATCTTGCCCAGTGTAAAGTACCGCAAGATCGGGATCTACACCAGGCATTTCACCCACTGTCATCATGTCGAATTTGCTTAAAACTCTTTCATGCATTTCTTGTAAAAACTCATGAATCCTCGGCCCATTCATAAAATGCTCGCCGCCATAGGCGTAAAGTTGCCCAGGTTCTGTATACACGGAAGGTAAGGTCGGATTTTTCGAGATGAAATTAATCACATCCATCCGAAAACCGTCAATGCCTTTTTCTAACCAAAACGTCATCAATCGATACACTTCTTCACGAACTTGAGGGTTTTCCCAATTGAGATCGGGTTGCTTTTTTGAAAATAGGTGAAGAAAATAGCCATCCGTTGCTTCATCGTGTTGCCATGCTGACCCGCTAAAAATCGACACCCAATTATTCGGTTCTTTACGCCAGAAATAATAATCCCGATAAGGATTACCCTCTGAAGATTTTGAGGCGACAAACCAAGCGTGTTCGTCCGAAGTATGATTGACCACCAGATCCATCATGATTTTAATGCCACGAGTATGTGCTTGTTCGAGTAAGGCATCAAAGTCATCCATCGTACCAAATTCATGCATGATACTGTAATAATCGCGAATGTCATAGCCGTTATCATCATTGGGCGAATCGAAAATCGGATTTAACCAGATGACGTCAACACCTAATTTATGAATATAGTCAAGTTTCTGCAGAATCCCCTTCAAATCACCAATGCCATCCCCATTCGAATCCATAAAACTACGAGGATACACCTGATACACAACCGCCTTTTTCCACCATTCAGACATCACTCACACCACTTTCTACGAGTAATTTGTCGAGTAAACGCACACAACCCGAATAGACAAGGCGATAGACTTCCTCAAAGTCGCCAGTATAGTAAGGGTCGGGAACATTTTTATTTTTCATGCCCTCGACCAGATCAAGGAGCCGAAAAACCTGCGGTCCTGGCTTAACGCCGAGCTTTTCAAGACCCCGAATATTATCATCGTCCATCGCAATTAGATAATCAAACTCTTTTAAATCGACAGCGGTAATTTGCCGACTGAACAATTCTCCAGGCGAAACACCATACCGTTGCAACGTTTGCACCGTTCCTTCATGCGGCGCTTCACCTTCATGCCAACCGCTTAATCCCGCCGAATCGATCACAAATTTCGTTTCAACACCTTTTTCTTGCACCATTTTACGAAAAATCGCTTCCGCCATGGGAGAACGGCAGATATTGCCCAAACATACAAATAAGATCTTCATCGCTTATCCTCCTTATTGCCCACTTGAAAAATATTTTCCTTAAGGCAAAAAACTGTGCACTTTTCGTGACACTTAGCATATAATCAAACTAGAAAGTTTCCCTAAACTAAAACTCTTTCACCGCCGCAACACATGGCGCATACGTTGCGATTCGAGGTGATTTTAAGGTGAATGTAACGACGATGCAAACCCCATCTAACGCTAAAGTTGTTCAATCTGCCGCCGATGCTCTTTCTTCGCGCAAAAAAGGGCTACGAGCGCTACTGCCCTTTCTTGGCCCCGCATTTGTCACATCGGTCGCTTATATTGATCCAGGTAACTATGCAACTAATTTACAAGGCGGATCGGAATTTGGCTATAACCTGCTTTGGGTCGTCGTTCTCGCGAATGTCATGGCTATGCTCATTCAAAACATGTCAGCCAAACTCGGTATTGCCACAGGGAAAAACCTCCCTGAATTATGCCGTCAATATCTTCCTCGCTCGATCAGTTTTATCATGTGGATTTTCTCAGAGATCGCTGCGATGGCTACTGATCTTGCTGAGTTTCTCGGCGCTACTATCGCCTTAAATCTTCTTTTTCACTTACCTATGCTTCTGGCAACACTGCTTACAGGTATCGTCACTTACTTGATTCTCCTACTTGAACGAATCGGCTTTCGCCCTTTAGAACGATTTATCACCGTGTTAGTCATGGTGATTGCTGGCAGTTACGTGGTCGAAACGTTCTTTTCGCGACCGCCTTTTGCCCCTGTGCTCTATCATAGTTTCGTCCCTTGGATCGGCAACCACGACTCGATCGTACTCGCCGTAGGTATTATCGGCGCAACGGTCATGCCGCATGCTGTCTATCTGCATTCAGGACTCACGCAAAACCGCATCGTCTCTGACGATGAAATGAGCAAACGCAAAATTTTTCGCTTTAATACTAAAGAAGTCATCATCGCGATGACACTTGCAGGGCTTGTCAATATCTCGATGATGGTCATGGCTGCCGCAACGTTTCACAGTAAAGGTTTTACCGGTATCAGCGATATCACCACAGCGTACAAAACGCTAACACCACTTCTCGGACCTGCATCAGCCTTTGTCTTTCTTATCTCTTTGCTTGCCTCTGGAATCTCCAGTTCAGCGGTCGGTACGATGGCAGGGCAGGTCATCATGCAAGGTTTTGTGCGTTTTTCCATACCACTTGTTGCACGTCGATTGATTACGATGCTTCCTACGGTCATCATCGTCATTCTCGGTGTCAATCCGACCAATACGCTCGTCATCAGCCAAGTGATCCTGAGTCTTGTATTACCCTTACCCATTCTCTCCCTAATCTACTTCACAAGAAAAAAAGAGATTATGGGAACGCTCGTGAACTCAAAAATCGTTACGGTACTCTTAATCGCTTGCGCCGTGCTGATTCTCACGCTCAACATCATTTTACTCTGGTTCACCCTCTTTCCTTAACCGATAAGTCTACGAATCTTGAAAGAGGTCTTCTCTAGGTTTAGGTTGACTAAATAAATATCCTTGAAACCGATCGCATCCCATACTGAGCAATCGGTTTTTTTGTTCAACCGTTTCAACACCTTCTGCAATGACTGTCAACCCGAGATTTTTTGCCATGCCGATGATCGTCTCAACGATCATCGCAGCATCATGATCATGCATCATATTGTTAACGAATGACTTATCAATCTTAAGTTCATCAACTGGCAAGTCTTTGAGGTACGACAAAGACGAAAAGCCCGTCCCAAAATCATCAATCGAAATGGTAAACCCTGAAGCACTTAAACGGCGCAACTTCGCCACAGTCGTATCATAATGCTCCATGAGCAGACCTTCTGTTACTTCGATCGTAATAAAATGAGGATCGATCGAAAATTGTTCAACCGTCTTTAAAACAACATCCACGAATTCATCTTCATAAAATTGCTTAGGACTTACATTGATGGAGATGGTCAATCGATCATCAAAACGATGAAGCAAACGCAAAATTTCACAGGATTGTTGAAAGACCCAGGTGCCAATCGGAACGATCAGACCCGTCTCTTCAGCAACCGGTATAAATCGATCAGGACTGATCATTGTCTCTCCGTGATAATGCCAACGCAAAAGAGACTCAACACCATAGATCCGTTCATGCTCATCGACTTGCGGCTGCAAATAGAGTAAAAATTCATTGAGATTAAGCGCCTTTCGCAGATCTTCCGTAAAATGAAAGACATCACCGCGAGACTGCGCCATCGCAGGTTCAAAGACAACGATACCATTTCGACCTTTTTTCTTTGCATCATGTAAAGCAATTCCTGCCTCTTGAATAATCGTTTCAAGAGGTTCTTTACGCTTTTCACCGCCAAAAATCGTCGCGCCCATGCTGATGGTAAAGGAATATGCATGGTCGACTAAAATATAATCTTGTACAAGTAAACGATGTGCATTCTCAAGAAATTGTTGAAGCACTTCATCAGGAGAACGTCCTTTCTCCAATAAAGTCGGGATGAGGATAGCAAATTCATCCGAACCAAGCCTTGCTACGACGCCTAATCCTTTCGCCATCTCTTCCAATCTTTTCGTGACAAGCGTTAACATAACATCGCCAGACGTATGACCTAGCGCGTCATTGATCGCTTGGAATTCATCAATGTCCACTACGACTAAAGCGCCTTTTGTCTGCGAGAGATTAGCCTGCATATGCGCCATCTCTAGTTGTTCCATCAAGGCTGAGCGATTGAGTAGACCCGTCAGCGCATCCGTTCGCGATAGCGCTTGCATACGAGCCTCTAAATCTCTTTGACGCGAAAGGTCATAAAACGATTCAACATAATTAAGAATCTTTCTATCTTGACTCCAAACAGCTCGAAACGTCGACCATTTAGGAAATATCTTTCCATCCTTACGATAAGTCCACACTTCGCCTTCCCATCGACCATGGAGATCGACATGTTCCCAGATCATCGTTACAAATCGCTGATCTTCATAGCCATATTGGAGCATGGGGACCGTCCGTCCCACAATCTCATCACGATGAAAGCCAGTCACCTGGCAAAAGGAATTATTAACCCGAATCACAGAGCGATGCTGATCAAAAACAAGCATCGGATCCGCCGTCTCAAAAACAACTTCTGTTAATCGCATTTGTCGCTCATTAGCAAGTCTTTCCGTAATATCATGAATGACCGAATAAATATAGGTTCTGTCGCCCTCTGCGAGAGGCGATGAATAGACTTCAACATCACGAATTTCCCCACTACGTAGGGACTGCTGAACGGGTACTAAACGGCTAACCCGGGGTCCTCTTAAAAGATCAGAAAAAGCGGGCAGAATTTGCGACAAAAAAGAAGCCGCAATCT
>JABEUY010000090.1 GCA_013044175.1 Bacilli bacterium | reverse complement strand
TGTCATCGCTAGACCGAGTTGTTCGCGGGTGACTTCGCCATTTTTATAGATCGCCATCAATTCCCCGCCATGCATGACACCAATGCGATCAGAGAGCATTAAGATCTCGTCAAGTTCCAAAGAGACAAGAAGAATCGATTTACCTTCTGCACGCAGACTCAAAAGATGCTTGTGTATACCTTCAATCGCACCGACGTCAAGGCCACGCGTTGGTTGTACAGCAACGAGTAAGACAGGTTTACGCGCCATCTCGCGCGCCAAGATCACTTTCTGTTGATTACCACCGGAAAGTCCGGAGACAGGAAGATTTACATCAGGTGGGCGAATATCAAACTCTTTCACGAGTTGTTCAGCGTGTTTTTTTGCCTTAGTCTTGTTAAGCCAACCAAACTTTGAAAAGGGCAATCGCGATACTTCTCGCAGTTGAAGATTTTCTGCGACGGTGAAAGGCAATACTAAGCCATCTCGTTGCCGATCTTGAGGAATATAGCCAATCCCTTGCGTAACGCGCTTGCTCACAGACCAACCCGAGATATTAGATGATTGTAAATAAACGGAACCTTCTGTCATTTTCCGCAATCCGGCAATGGCTTCCACCAATTCCGTTTGGCCATTGCCGTCTACACCCGCTAAACCAAAGATTTCACCTTGCTTTACGGAAAAACTTACTCGATTTACTTTTTTCGTTTTCCGATCATCGAACACCGAGACATTTTTAACTTGTAATACTTCATCACCCGTCTGGACTTCTTCGCGAATGGTTTGTAACACGACATCCCGACCTACCATCCAATGAGCGAGTTGTTCAGCCGATGCCGTCCCCACCTGGGATGAAAAAACGGTGTTACCTGCTCGCATGACGGTGATTTTCGCTGCCACTGCGCGCACTTCTTCAAGTTTGTGAGATATAAATATAACTGGAATCCCTTTATCGTTCAGTCGATGAATAACGACAAACAGTTCTTCCGTCTCTTGCGGTGTTAATACGGCGGTCGGTTCATCCAAAACCAACAATTTCGCATCGCGGTACAACGCTTTCACGATTTCTACTCGTTGTTGCATTCCTACAGGTAAATCTTCAACTTTCGCCTTAGGGTCAAGCGGTAAACCGACTTCATGCGAAAGGTTAAGCACTTTTTCTTCCGCATTTTTCCGATCATACGGTTTCCAGCCTTTATCTAAGCCAAGGACGATATTTTCAGCGACGGTTAAGGCAGGAATCAGCATAAAATGCTGATGAACGACACCAATGCCAGCGACGATCGCTTCACGCGGATTTTGAAAATGTCTTTCTTGTCCATCAAATACGATGTTTCCTGCGTCGGGTCGATACAAGCCACTGATCATTTTAATCAATGTCGATTTCCCTGCTCCATTTTCGCCGAGAATCGCATGCGTCTCCCCAGCTTCTACGATGAGGTCAACATGATCATTAGCGACAACGTGACCGAAAACTTTGCGCAGTCCATGAATTTCAAGTAGTGCCACGATTCGCACCCCTTTTCCCGATTAAGAAACGCAATACGCACCATCCAACCACGGATGATGCGTATTGGAATCCATGCTTCACGACTTATTTTTGATTGAGTACGGCAGGCGGTACGATCTTGCCGGAATTGATCAGCGGAATGTACGATTTTACTTTTTTCACAATCGATACAGGAACCGCTTTGATCGGCGCAGCAAAACCGACACCGTTGTTTTTCAGGTCAAAATATTGAATACCGCTTTTGAAATGGCCAGATAATGCGCTCGCCACAGCATCTTCTGTCGAGATATCAACGCCTTTTAGTGCGGAAGTCATCACCGTTTTAGGCGCAAGATAATTTTGGTTAGCATCGACACCGATGGCGAAGACACCTTTTTGTTTTGCCGCTTCAATAACGCCTGTGCCCGTCGCGCCAGCAACCGGGAAGATCACGTCAGCTCCACGGGAAATCAGCGAAAGCGCATCTTCTTTGCCAAGCGCAGGGTCGCTAAACGAATTCGCCCAGTCGATCAGGACAGTTGCTTTCGGATCGACTTTTTTCACGCCAGCTTCAAAACCGGCCATGTAACTTTCGACAGGAGGAATATCTTGTCCACCAACCATAGCAACGGTATTTTTTCCGTTAATACCTTTGATGTGTTTTTGTTCATTCATCAAACCAGCCATCACGCCGACAAGATATCCACATTGTTGGGTTTGATAAATCGCTGACATGACATTTTTATGATTTGTAATCGCGTCATCAATGATTAAGAATTTAGTTTTCGGATATTCAGCCGCTACTTTTTGCACGGCTGAATCCATCAAATAACCAACCGCAATTACGAGATTGTAACCAGCTTGTGCGTAAGTCGAAAGGTTGGGAACATAATCAGACGATTGCGTTGATTGAACAACACTCACGCTGACGCCATATTTCTTTTGTGCCGCTTGTAAACCAACATAAGCTAAGTGATTAAAACTATGGTCATTTAAGCCGCCAGTATCCGTGACAAGACCTACTTTAAAATTTGCATGGCTGGCGAGTTTCGGCGCAGTTTTCGCAAAAGCCGGAACAGCCACTGTCATCATCGAAGTTAGTGAAGCGGCTGTCGCAACGGCGACAATCGCATTTTTCCAATTTTTCATCTGGTAAATCCCCCTTTTCATTTGTCGAACCTAACCCAAACAATTAGCCTACGAAGCCGGATCACCTCCCCAAGAGTCAATGTTTGCGTTTACATCAAGGGCGTCTTCGTACGATTTCAAATTTAAATCGCTCAGGAACAAAATGATCTTGCGAAACCAAGATGGGCTCCATAACCGAATTGTAGTGAATCTGCTTCAACTTAAGAAGCGGGGCGCCTTGCGTCAAACCTAATCGCTCCGCAATCTCTCGGGTAGCCATCACCACTTCAATCGCACTATGGGCTAATAAAACCGTCTGTCCCCAATGATTTTCCAGATACTCCATTAACGATTCACCAAATTGATTGGGATTCGTCGTCATGTACTGCTTAGGAATGACATCAATGCAATAGATGATCGGTACGCCATTTGCCGTCCTTACGCGATGTAATTCAGCGACCACATCGCCTGATCGATCAGGAAAAAGATCTTTCTCAACCACGGTACCCGGCCGTTGAAAGTAGTGAATATGTTCTGTCCCGGGTTCATAACCATGACTCGATATCCATTGAGTGATGCTAAGAAGCGTCTCAATCCCACCTTGGAACTCTTCCCTTTGGCCAACAAACGTGCCAATGCCACGTTTACGGATGAGTACACCCTTGTTAACAAGAAATGAAATTCCTTCTCGCAAAGTTGCTCGGCTGACATGGAACATTTCCGCAAGGTCACTTTCCGAAGGAATACGGTCACCGTAATTCCACTCACCCGACGCGATTTTCTCTTTAATTTGCTCAACAACTTCTGCATAGAGAAGAGGGCGAGCGTAGTAAGCTGACATAGCATCCCTCCGCCCCTCAGACGTCTGACATCTGATGACAGACAAAGTATAATACGATCCTGATTATCTTTCAAGCGCTTTCTTTCTTTCGCAAATGCGTTTATAATAGCGCCGTAATTACCATAAATAGGACGGTGTTAACGCCATGAGTATTCACATCGGTGCAAAACAAGGGGAAATCGCAGAAATCGTGCTTTTACCTGGTGATCCACTGCGTGCTAAACACATCGCACAAACTTTTTTAGACAATCCCGTTTGCTACACAGAGGTACGGGGCATGCTCGGGTTCACAGGTACCTACCAAGGAACAAAAATTTCCGTTCAAGGTACTGGTATGGGTGTACCTTCGCATTCGATTTATGTTCATGAATTGTTACATGATTATGGTGCCAAAACATTGATTCGCGTTGGCACATGTGGCGCTTTAAACAGTGCCATTCATCTTCGTGACATCGTTATCGCAATGAGCGCGTCGAACGATTCACAGATCAATCGTCTCCAGTTTCACGGTATCGATTATGCGCCAACTGCCAATTTTGATCTTTTACACAAAGCGTATCAAGCGGGGATCAGCAAAGGCTTACCCATCCATGTAGGCAATATTTTCACCAGCGACGTCTTCTATCGCGAAGATCAAGCGTTAATGCAGACCTTAATCGATCATCATACGTTGGCTGTCGAAATGGAAACCGCAGCGCTCTATACGCTGGCTGCGCGTGTGAACGCAAAAGCGCTAACGATTTTGACCGTCAGTGATCATATTCTTACTGGTGAAGCGACGACAGCGGATGAACGTCAACAGACGTTTAACGAAATGATCGAAGTTGCTTTGGCGGCAGCAATACAATAACACAAAGGGCACGAAGACATGTTGTCTTTCGTGCCCAGCTTTAGTCTAAGTAAAAAAGAACTCGTTGTCCTTTTATCCTTGGTTTTTCATCAATTGCATCACATACGACCGTTGTGCCAAATCGGTGGCTAGCGTTCCTCGCGTTGCCATAGTCGTCGTCATCGATCCTGGCTTTTTAATTCCCCGCATGCTCATACACATATGAGCAGCTTCCATGGTGACAAGAACACCAGCAGCATTAACCCCTTCATAGAGCGAATCGGCCACTTGATTGGTCAGTCGTTCTTGAACTTGCGGACGTTTTGCCGTCATATCGACTAATCTTGCCAACTTGGAAAGTCCTGTAACGATTCCATCTTGAGGGATATAAGCAACATGAGCGACTCCATAAAAAGGAAGGAGATGATGCTCGCACATGGAGTAAAAAGGAATGTCTTTCACGATGACGATTTCACTTTCGCCAACTTCAAACTTTGCTGATAACACATCATTCGGGTCTTCATGCAATCCTTGAAAAATCTCTTTGTACATTTTCGCGACACGCTTAGGCGTATCTAAAAGACCTTCGCGATTCGGATCTTCACCAACTGCTTCTAAAATCATTTTGACTGCTTTCTCAATCTTCTGCATGTCCATCGGCGATTTCTGTGTCAAAATACTTTCAAAGTCAATCACTAAGGTCACCCGCCATCCTATGTTGTATAATGTATGTATAACATAATTAAAATCATTACACAATAGTTATACAACATTTTATGAATTTTTAATGGAATGACCCGATGTGCCGAAACAAATCACTCGCATTTTCGACATAACACAGCGAACGCCAATTTCTAGACACGCTCGCGTTTTTTGCGGCAGGCCCACCGATAAAGAACTTTGTTTTTACATAGCGCAGCGAAATTCTTTCTAGATCCTCGAGTAAATCAGGGTAAAGGTCAAGTGGCTCTGTTGTCGTTAAGGCGACGACGACAATCGAGGGTCGCAAATGAATCACCGCATCCTCAATCGCTGACCTCGCTGGACTACTCCCGAGAAAAGCTGTCTTATAGCCACGGATATTCGCTTCTAGGAGTACGAGATGCAACATGATCTCATGGCGTTCACCAGGAAGACCTGCTGCTAAAAACAAAGGTGCAGACGCATCAACGATCTGCATCGACCTCGCTCGAATCAGGAAATCACGAACAGCATTACTCGCTAAATGCTCTTGATATTCGCTCCAAACGCCCTTTTCCCACCGCTCACCAACTTCATGCAAGAAAGGGATTAAAATCTCCTCGGAGAAAAATTTCAAGCCATACAAAGAATAGGCTGTCTGCAATACATCTTGAATACCCCGACTATCGCCCCTTTCGCCATACACGAAAAGTTGATCACGATAGCGAATCGCATCCCATAAAAGATCTTCTTCAACTTTCTCACTTTGTGGAGTTTCTGTAATCAAGGCTTCGATAGGAAACTCTCTATGAGACAGGGTAAACACAGCATTTCCGATCGAGTAGCCATCTGCGATCATCTTTTGCAGATGATTTAGCCTTGCAATATCTTGCGCACTGTAAATGCGATAGCCGTTACCCATACGTTTCGGCGAAACCGCTTGGTAACGCTCTTCCCATTTTCGAATCAACTGCGTACTGAGTCCCGTCAATTTGGAAACTTGACGTATGCTATAGCCTTCATTAGTATCCATTTCATCCACCTTCAACCATTATCAAGTACTGGTCATCAGGCGTATGTGATCATTTCTGATCGCCCGCGTACCGTCGAATGACACCTCGACAGTGTTAATTATACAAACACTGTACGAAATCAGCAATACTTTGTACAATCATTCTTGTCACAAAATAGAAATAGATCAGGCTTGATACCATACACTGCGATTTTTACCCGCATCTTTTGCTTGATAAAGGGCAACATCTGCCGTACGAATAATCTCTTCCGCATTCATCCCACTTTGCGGATACACACTAATACCGATGCTGGCCGAAAGATGTATGATTTTACCGTGCAAATCGAACGGTTCACGCATCCATTGTAAAACTTGCTGGGTTACTTGTTCGACTTTTTCACGATCATGCCGCTCGTCAAGCAGGACGACAAACTCATCGCCGCCCATGCGAGCGATAAATTCATCATGAACAAGCGCTCTTCGCAAGCGTTTACCTACAAGGGAAAGCAGATAATCTCCCATCGTATGGCCTTCTTGATCATTTACCTCTTTAAAACCATCAAGGTCGATAAAAAGAATGGTGATTTGCGACGCTAACGGACACCGCTGAATTAGAAAATCCAGTTGTTCATTGAGCGAATGGCGATTTGGCAAATCCGTTAAAGGATCATAGTAAGCCATCTTTTGAATCAAAGCTTCTTGCTCTTTGCGCTGTTGGATATCTCGCGCAAAAATTGTGATCTGCCTTACGCCATCTTTCGTGTAGACGGGTGTTGCACGAACATCGATATAAATCCAACGACCATCACCATGCAAATAGCGAAACTCTGTTGGAAACCACCAAATATATCCTTCCACCGATTCTTTCAATCGTTCAAATACAAATTGATGATCATCGGGGTGTATAAATTTCAAAGCAGGTTGATTAATCACTTCGTCCACAGAACGACCAAAGATATTTTGATACGAAGCAGAGGCATAGCGAATAACACTTTCATCATCAATGATCGCGATAAAATCGGATGAATTCGATTCAATCCACTGGAGAATCTCTTTTTGTCTTTCATAATCTTGTTCAAGAAAAATTTGATCGGTTACGTCTGTGATCGCTAAATATAAGTATTCCCCCGAATCATGAGGAAATATCGGCTGTATATCAATTGTGCGCAAAGTACCTTCTTCACACTGAATCGAGGTACGAAACGCTTTTCCTTCGATACTGGACCGTTGTTGGGTATCGCTCAGTGCTTCAAATACGATCTGCCAATCGCTAAAATGTAACGTCTGCGCAAAAGGATGATTGATCACCTTTTTTTTATCCAAATGAAATACTGTCAAAAAAGCATCGTTAATCGCCACACAGCGCAAGTCACGATCTAACCACACGGCGGGAACGGGATGTTGTTGAAAGAATAATGAAACGGATGAGTTGTCTTGATTTGACAAGATGATCCCCCTAAGGTGAAGATAACAAAATTCTAACCTATCGCAATTATAACAAAACTTTAGGGACAACGTCATGACGCTCTACCGGATATCGCCTTATTTCCTGCGTTATTTTGTTATAATGATGAGAATTCCAGTGAAAAGGTGATCATCATGCCACTTCTCGACATGCCTCTTGAACAACTCCATCAGTACCAAGGAAGGAATCCCAAACCTGATGATTTTGATCAATATTGGCAACGTGCACTTGACGAATTAAGCCACACAGAATTTCAAGTTGAACTTCGTCCGAGCGAATTTCAAGTTCCTTTTGCGACTTGCTATGATCTCTTTTTTACCGGCGTGGGGAAGGCGCGAATTCACGCACACTATCTTCGCCCTACCTTTGTTAAAGGAAAGCACCCAGCGATTTTACAATTTCATGGGTATTCAGGCAATGCAGGTGGTTTTAGCGCCAAACTTGCTTATGTCTCGTTAGGGTATTCCGTTTTTGCCATGGATGTCCGCGGTCAAGGTGGTCTCTCTGAGGATAGTACCTCAGTAAAGGGAACGACGTTGCACGGTCACATCATTCGTGGTATCGACGACGTTCCCGATCGTCTCTTATTTCGCCAAATCTTTCTCGATACTGTCGCTTTATTTCGCATCGCAGCTGAGTTCGAGGAAGTCGATCCCGCACGAATCGGCGTAACAGGTTGGTCACAAGGTGGCGGTCTTACACTGGCTTGTGCAGCTTTAGAGCCTCGCGTCGCACGAATCGCCCCAGTTTATCCTTTTTTAAGTGATTATCTTCGCGTCTGGGAAATGGATATGGCGAAAAACGCTTATGAAGAATTGCGCACTTATTTTCGTCATCATGATCCTCAGCATAAACGTGAACACGAGATATTTCAAAAATTGGGCTATATCGATATCCAGCATCTTGCATCACGCATTCAAAGCGAGGTGTTGATGGGTGTTGGTCTTATGGATGACATCTGCCCACCCTCTACGCAGTTTGCCACGTATAATAAAATCAAGGCGAACAAATCGCTCGTCATTTATCCCGATTTTGGTCACGAAGGTCTTCCCGCTATGCAAGATCACATCGTGCAATTCATGCTTAAACTTTAATAGCCACAAAAACGCAAAATGGCGGAATTCGCTTTAGCAAATTCCGCCATAACTTTAAAAGGTAACCTTGGAGCGTGGTGTCATCGGCCTTGCTCTATCCAATCTATACGCTCATGTGGCCATCATACATCGATTTTTCTAATATGCCAAGAGTATATGCGCCAATTTTCAAATAAATTTTAGATTTTCCTCACATAATTCGCATGCTTGGCCATGATTATTACCTTGCTGCCAATAAATCATAGGTTCTGTTTCATTCTGTAAACCAACGTGATCGCCACGTTGCATATCGACACGAAATCCAGCAAAACCGATACGTACCTCAATACAGGCACGACAATGTGCCGATTCATCGCCCGTACAGATTTTATTCTCATACAACGCATAATTCGGTCGAACTTCCGTTGGGGACAGATTAGGCATTACAACATTGGCTCCTGCCTTTAAAGCCAACTCACGCCCACGCTTATGCAATGAACCCATAGCTGTCGTTGCAGGAATCAAAGCACGTGGTACAACCAGACGAGATAAGGCAATCATCACCAGTGTGTCGTCAATCGTTCCCCCCGCCTTGTCGTAAAGCGGTGTATTATGATGTGGGATAAACGGTCCTATCCCGATCATATGTGGCATTAATTCTTTAAGAAACATCAGATCCTCAGCAAGATCCTCAGCTGTCTGTTCCGGCAAACCCACCATAAAGCCGGCACCCACTTGATAGCCAATCTCCTTAAGATCGTTAAGGCATCTTTGCCGGGAAGCAAAATGCATCGTCGGATGTAATTTCGCATAGAGTGCCGACGATGCTGTTTCATGGCGCATCAGATAGCGATCAGCACCGGCATCAAACCAGGCTTGATACGTTTCTTTCGTACGTTCACCCACCGATAGCGTAACGGCCACATCAGGATATCTCGCTTTGATGGTGCGAATCAACTTGGCCATACGTTCTGAGGTAAACCAATCATCTTCACCACTTTGCAAAACGAAAGTACGGTAACCAAGGCCATACCCATCTTCACAACAAGCGAGGATCTGATCGGGCGTAAGACGATAGCGCTCCACTTCTTTGTTACTATGCCTAATGCCACAATACATACAATCTTGTTTGCAGTAATTCGAGAACTCGATCAATCCCCGCATATACACGCGATCGTCATAAAACTGATGGCGCACTTCATTCGCAAGAGAAAATAATGCTTGACGATCATCTCCATGTTCTTGCTGCAAGTATTCGATCAGATACGTATATTCCTGTTTTGTTAAGTTTTCATTTTCACGAAGTCGGTGAAGCATCATGTCTACGGATGAGTTCATCTTAAATCCCTCATTTTTATCAGATCCTTGGCAAAAGCAAAAAGATGAGTTCTTTCACTCACCTTTATTGTACTGATTCTATTGTGATTTGTGGTGCATTTCACAAAAATGTCCTATTTGACGCGATAAGCGAGTCGTCTCGCTTTTGCGCTGAGAACGCCTAATTGCTCACGGTATTTCGCGACCGTTCTTCGGGAAATCACATTACCCAAGGTATGAAGTTCATCGGCGATTTGTTGGTCAGAAAGAGGAGACTCTCGATCTTCTTGATCGATTAAAGCTCGAATTTGCGCATGGATCGATTCGGCAACGTTGGGCGTATCACCTGTGATCAAGGATCGCAATGGATATAATCCATGCGGTGTTTTAATCCACTTATTCATGATCGCGCGACTTACTGTCGATTCAGCAACCGACAACCTTTGCGCAAGTGTTTTTATCATCAATGGACGTAAAGCGGATGATCCTTTTATAAAAAAGTCACGTTGTTCCTGCAGAATTTCATAAGCAACCTGCACTAAGGTATCGTGTCTTTTTTGCAAAATATTTTTAAAATCATGCCACTCTTTTTGTTTTTGTGCTACATACTTGAGCGTTTGATGGTCTAAGAACTCCGGATATGTGTACATTGGCAATTTTATAACACGTTCTAAAATCGGATCATGAAGGATAAGCACCAACTCACCCTCCCCAGTAACTTTGACTTCAAGATCGGGTACTTGATGAATCGGAAGCATTGCTTCATCCATCATAACAGGACGAGATTTCAAAGTTTTAACGAGTTTCATCGCTTGAGCATACACAGCAGGATCAAGGCGCTCACGCAATTCATCTAATGCTTTTAACGTATCTACTTGATCTTCATGGAGGCAATGAACGATCTTACTCGCTGCATCGACACATGGCACATCTTCATGATCACGTAACTGTAAGAGAAGGCATTCCTGAAGATTACGCGCACCGATACCTGAAGGTTCCATAAGTTGAAGCGCCGATTTTGCTTCATGCAATCTATTGAGATCACAACCTAACCAAGCACATAATTGTTCATTTTCGTAAGGAAGATAGCCACGATCATCAAGGTATTGAATCATGGTGCATACGAGCGACATCACGCTTGGCGAGAGCATGCTTAACCGAGCTTGTTCTCGTAGTTCCTCTCGCCAAGAAAGTTGTGAAGTTAACGTGGGAATCAACTTTTCAAGCGAAATGGAATGAACATCAGCGGCGTGGTTTTGTACACCTTCAAGTGATAAAAGCGGATTACTCTCCACGTATTCATTCACCAAGGCCTCAAGTCGTCCATTGTCCATCTCCAGCACTTGTAATGATTGCTGCATAAGCGTAGTCAAAACGATGCCTTGCGTCATCGAAGGCATGATTTCGATTTGACTTTTCATCTTTTCTGTCACCTCGCAATCGTAACGAAAAGAGATTACCCTTTTACCGCGCCAGCCGTCATGCCACTGACGATATAGCGACCGAAGAATAAGACGATCAGTACAGGTGGAATCGCTGACAACAACCCACCAGCAGCAATTTCATTGTTTAAATGAAGATACTGACCATTTAAGGAATAGATAAAAAACGGTAAGTTATACGCGCTGGAATCCGGTGCAAGAACCAGTGGTAACACGAAATTATCCCAAGATGTAAGAAACGTAAGCAAGCCTGTCGCTAATATGCCAGGTGCCGTCAACGGTAAAATGATTCGCACCAAGGACACCATTCTTGTAGCACCATCCACACGTGCAGCTTCTTCTAGCTCAAGGGGAATCGAATCAAAATAGCCACGCATAATCCAAATGACAAGCCCTAGCGAAAACGACGAATAAACGATGACGAGTAGTGTATTCGTATCATAGAGATTAAGCCCATTGAGATACGTAACAGTGAGTACATAAAATGGGATGATCAAAGCCACGGTTGGCAAAAGATTAGAAGCCAAAAAAATCATGGTAATCGCGTTTTTCCCTCGAATCTTGGCCCGAGAAAGTACGTAAGCAGCAGCCGATCCAAAAACGAGGTTCAAAATGGTCGTGGATGACGAGGCGATTAACGAATTCATCAACGCATGCAAAAAGCGATAACTTATACTATCTTGCGTGTATTTCGTAAACATCACACCAAAATTGTTCCATGTAAAAGGAGTCGGCAACCAAGAGAGGGGATACGTAATCGTGCCGACATACTGCTTGAGACTGGTGATGATGAGAAAATAAATCGGAGCAAGCGTCCACAAGGTCACCAAAAGAACGCAGGCATAAAGTAAAACTCTTTTCCCCGTCAATCGCTTGGTCATGACATTTCCTCCTTATACAGGCGATTGATATACACGACGGCGATCAATAAAGAAAGAATACCGATCAAAAATGAGATTGCTGAACCAGACCCAAAATTACCAAACGAAAATGCTTGTTGATACGCATTGATCGATAACGTTGGAAGACCATACTGTTGCAACGTGAAAATCAGCGTAAAAGCACGCAATAACTGCATCGTACGTAAGATGAGTACAATACTCATGATCGGTCCAAGCAGCGGAAAAGTGATTGCCCGAAATTGTCGCCATGCCGATGCACCTTCGACTTTGGCTGCCTCATAGTATTCATTAGGAATCGTTTGTAATCCGGCAAGCAACAACACAGCAACAATTGGCAAAGTACGCCATTCATCACCGACTATCATCGAATTCATAGCGACACTGCCACCCATCCAGTTCATAAAACTCGATAACCAAGGAATATTCGTAAAGAGTGGCGAAGGATTCAACCAGACAATCGGTGATGAAATGATATGCAGTTGCAAAAGAATATCATTTAAAGCACCATAATTATCACCGTCAAAAACCATACCCCATAGCATCGCGTTGACGATCGTCGGAATCGCCCATGGAATAAACACGATGACGCGGAAAATCTTGCGACCAAAGAATTGCTGGTTCATTAAAACGGCAAGACCGACACCGACTGTCACTTCAACCAACAAAGAGACGACCGTGAAATACAGGGTATCACGAAATGCTTGCCAGAAATTAGGATTCTGTAAGATTTGGATATAATTTTGTAACCCTACCCACTGCATCGAAAGATTCCCTTTGCCACCGAGAATCGTGACCATCGTATTGCCTAAACTCATGCGAAAGGCGAACACCATCGGGATGATCACCACGAGAATCAACAACAGAATCGAAGGGATTAAAAGCAGATAAAACCACAGATACTCCCCTGTCAGACTCGAGAAAAACCGATGCCACATTCTTGAAAGCAGACTCTTTCTCGTCCCTAAAGAGACACTCACACGCTCTACCACCCTTACAATGGCGGATGACAACATGGAATTTGTCATCCGCCATAAAATTATCGCTTACGCACGTAACGCATTGATTTGATTGACCATGTCATCAGCAGCTTGTTTGACAGGGATCGTACCTGCAATCGCTTCATGCACATACTGCTGAATGATGCTACTTACTTGCAAGTAATTGACGACGATCGGTCGATTGTAAACCGCATCGAGGTTCTTTTGATATACGGGTGCCGAAGGATTGAGTTTACGTTCTTGGGCTGATGAAGCAATCGTTGACCACACTGGCCATTGGCTATGCAAATGTTGCGCTTGTACCGCAGGTGATGTCGCAAATTGAATCCATTTCCAAGCCCAAGGACGAAGACTTGCCGGTGTATTTGCTGTCATCGCAAGACCCTGGAAGCCGGAGATGCTCGCTGATTGTGTTGCACGGTTCGTGCCAGGTGCAACAGGGAAAGTCGTTACGACACCTTGGCCAACGATTTTTGATTGCGACGGATTGTTCATAATCCCTGTCACAAAAGTCCAGTTCGTGTTAAAGGCTGCTTGACCTGAAGCAAACGCATTGGCTGCTGTCGGTTCATCCGCCGTTAATGAGTTCGGATTGGCAAGACCATCCGCATACAAGGTGCGCATAAATTGTAGCGCTTTTAGTGGAGCACCTTGATTCATCACCGGTTGACCTTTGGCATTAAACAGATTCCCATTACCAAATTCACCAGCGGTACGAACATAATCACAGACAAGGCCTTCTGCTTGGGTCCAAGAATCTTCATAAGGATACTGCACGATTTTTTTGGCCTTGATCACTTGCATTTGATGGAGCCAAGCGGCCATCGTTTTCGGTGGAGCATTAAAGCCTGCTTTCTTTAAGATCGCCTTGTTGTAATAGAAGTTTTGGAAGTTTGCAAGAAATGGCATCGCCATGATCTTGCCGTTAACTTTGAAGCCATTCCAGATAGATTGGGGAATATCCGCTGCATTTTTCACATTTTGTTGAATATATGAGTTAAGCGGTAACGTATAACCGCGAATACCGAATTCACCAGTCCAGATCAAGTCGGATAACACGACGTCATATTGGGCTGTCGGTGCTGCCGCCGAGGTAAGAATCGCACTATGCATTTGTCCATACGGTAAAAAAGTAAATTGAAGAGATACATTCGGATATTTCTTTTCAAACGCTTTGCCCATTTGTTGCAAAACGGTGGTTGTATACCCAGCTTGGTTCATATATAAAACTTTCAAGACGACTTTTGGCGTTGTCGCTGCATTGGCGACGCCAAGTGGTGCCAATAATGTCGATAGGGTGGTAAGTCCCATCAAAACGGATGCTACTTTCTTTTTCATGTTGACCCTCCCAAGATTTTTTGGTCACGCTTTCATGACCTTGCCTTACACTTTCTATCTAGCAATTCGCGTGCCAATGCGAGCAAAGCGCGATAAATCAAGGAATTTCATCAACATGCAATACTCACTTTATTCAGTTAATACACAATGTAAGCCTTTTCAATACACTAATAATACGATACTGTATCTAGTGTATTACGGAATGATGACATGAAGTGCTACACCGATACACGCCACAACAAATAAAAGAAAAATAATACTCACACTATGAAAACGTCGTCGTAAGAGAAAAAGAACAAGGTAAAGTAAAGCGAGGTTTTGCAGATTGGGCATTAATTGCGTGACAAAACCGGCGATTGCCGAAGGAGCAAAGGTGACATGTGCCCAGCGTGCAACAAGGGCACCCATCACGAATAAACCGAGAATGGAAGCCCCTTGTGTGAACTGTCTTATGATGCCTTGGCGAATTCTTTGTACTAACGTTAAACCAAAGCGATATCCGTAATATAAAAATCCAAAACGCGCGCCAAGTCGTAGTACATTCCAGCTAACAAAAAAAACGACAGGACCCAATACATTACCTGATAGCGCCATTGTAGCTGCCAAAGAGGCGATGAGCGGACGCAGTGTTCCCCAAAAAAGAGAATCACCCACTCCTGCAAGCGGTCCCATCATCCCTAATTTGATCGAGGAGACAAGCCGCTTTGCACTTTCTTCCCCTAAACTCGCTTTTTCCTCAACCGCAAGATTCATACCAACAACAAGATTCGCTATATAAGGTTGTGAATTAAAAAATTCGAGATGTTCTTGCTTTCTGATTCGACTTTCTTCGTTCGCATAAAATAGATCAAGAGCTGGTTCTACGGCGTACGCGTAACCCATACCTTGCATACGTTCATAATTCCAAGATGCCTGAAAAAATTGACTTCGCCAAAAAACACGCCAAAAGACTTTTTTCGTCAGTCGTGTGAAAGGCACCGTGGTGAGTGTTTCGTCATCGGCGTCTTTCGTAAGTACCCCTTCACTACCTTTTCGAAAAAAACGTACGTGCAAATACGCGATACTCCCGCCGATTAAGCCAATCGCCAGCAAAGTAGCCGAAGAAATATCCGCAAGTAAAAATCCTAAAATCAGATAGGGTGTTAATTCACGCGCATGCAAGGAACGAATCACCATGGCATAGCCAACGACGACAATAAAACCACTGGCTGCTGTAAAACCACCATTTAAGACAGGAGGAATCGCATGCAAAAAATTCAGGATCATCGATTGGCTCACAAAAAGTTGAAAGATAAGCGCCGGAATCGCTACGCGTAACGCCTGCAAGGAAAGAGCGCCTAGATGGAGGAACGACAAGTAATGACGCGATGAAGTTAAGGCTATTCGATCTGCAACGTGATGAATGGAAATGGTCAAACTACGTACGAAAACTGTCGTCAAGTTACCAGCGATCGCGATCGGAACTGCAATCGCGATCGCCGAACTCACATCATGACCAGCGCGAATCGCCAGTAACGTCGAAAGCACACCTGCCAATGCCGTATCTGGCGATTGGGCTGCACCGATATTCATCCAGCCAAGCGCGAGAAGTTCTAACTCACCGCCCACTAAAAGTCCGGTATGCAGAGAGCCAAGCACGAGACCGATCAATGTGCAAACCAGAATTGGTCGATGCCACTGCCATTCATCCAACACACTTTCTATACCAGCAAGTGCGGCGATCGCCGTAATGATGATGATTGTTCCTATCGCCATCCGCGACCACCTTTCTTTCGTCTTTTTTCAAAAACATCAACTTTTCGATCGGACGGGACCGTTTGCATGGTGATTTTGACTTCGAGTTTTTCAAGTTCATCCAAACAAACGTGATCGTGTTCATCAAGATAGATCGCTTTGTGAAACAGACTTTTCCCCGGACGATACCGGATGCCACCTAAATTCACTTCGGGTAACGGTGTAATCCTTTTTGCTAAAGCGAGAACATGATCCAGATTTTCCACCATGACCATAACAGGACTGATTGTGCTCTGTTGCAATTTTGCGATCGCATCCTCGGTCGACAGCACTTCAAGATGGATATCTTGCGTAACTGCCGCTTCAAGTAGCATGATTTCAAGCGGCTCTTCAACCACGCGATCACTGACTACGTAGATTGTCTTGACGCCAAGATCCCTCACCCACGTCACCATGACTTGTCCGTGAATCAATCGATCATCGACGCGAAGAAAAAACGGAATAGACGATTCCAATTTCATTGAAACATCTCCATTGCACGGTCTGGAAACACCATTTCAAAAAGATACCCTAATTCATTATCATCTGGTGTCGCACCCAGATAGCTTTCGATAATCGAAGAAATTTTCTCAAGTTTCTTCCATTCATCGGGAAACAAGCGACGGATGCGCTCAAGATAGGGATAGACAAGCGTCTCCTTCTTCACACCTCGTTCCATCGCATACGCCATATGCAAGCGAAAACGCGCTTCCCATTCTGGCGTGAGTAACGTCGTCAAATCAGGTCGCAATGCTTCCACCATCTCATCAATCGCTCTCATCACCAAAAGCGGATTGAGAAATACCAGATCGCGTTCCAAGCGAATTCTGACATGATCCCGTAGGGGATTATCGGAGTTTATGCGCACTTCCGTATCTTTTGTTTGTAACAAAATCGGTTCATTTAATCCGATTAACTGCAACAAACGTCGGATACCTTCTTGTTCAAGGATTTCCTCCACAGCAAAATACGGAACACCAAAAAGATGCGGATTGACCGAACCGACGATCGCGACTGGCACCCGCTGCGTTAAAGAAGGCAATTCCTTACCTCCGCCGATCTCAACAGCGATCACGTCAATCGATTCTTGGATCGAAGGTGGTAATGCATCTTCCAAGATACGCACAATAGCCGATGCTGTCCCCATGCCGGTCAAACTACAGGCATAAATCACCTTTTTTCCTTTTGTATCACTAAATTCTTGACGATTTACTAAAGATTGCGATAACCACGTCGCCATTTGATCGACAGTAACTGAAGGATCCTTTGCGATTAATAGCGCGCGAGTAACAGCTATCAAATCAGGTCGAAAGACAAGTCTCATCGAACGAGTTGGGTTACGATCGGCAGTCTGTGCAAACCACTGTCGAACAGCGGGTAAATCCGTAAAGAACAGAATACCGCGCTTACTCTCGTTTTTTTGCCAATAAGCTTCGCATTGTTTTTGTATATCTTGATCGTCAAACATTAATGGAATATCCATCGACGTGATCAGTGCCGTCTCACCCACTAAGTGGACGGCCGTTTGGACAATCGTCGAGGCAATTTTATCGCCAAGTAGCATGACGACGATTTCAACGCCAAGATCTGTGCTCTCTTTTTTTCCATTTAGCAAAAGTGCAAGCACTGCTATCGTTTCTTCTTCTTGTTGAAGATCCGCCCGTGGATCAAACAGCATAAAGAAACGGTGCGCAAGCGCATAGCTATCGGGCAAAGATTGACGGATGAATTCGATAAAATGTTCGATACCTTGATCTTGATTAACGATGACACGATGCGTCTGTGCATAGAGAAACCGACCAATCGCTGCCATGAGATCGTTAGCCCAGCGTGCCTCTGCCTTCTCGATCACAGCATCCCGAACATTTTCAAGTTTTTCATAAAAATTATTGCCTACATACTGTTTTATATCGGCTAAGGACTGATCCTGCCAAGGTTCAACAAGATGACGCTGCGTTTCACGCATCATCGCATCGAGGATTTCATTATGACCAAACCCTAATTCTGAAAGACTATGCAAGACATGAACCAGCGTCTGAATAACCGTTGGATCATGCAATCGCCAACCCTCTTGCGTAAGCGCTATTGAAGTATCCACATAGACATCTTGTAGCGATCTGCGAAGTGAATCATCACGATACGTGATATCGCCGCTGCCAAGCAGAAGATGGTTGACAGTAATTCTAATTTCATTTTCGTCATGAGCATGATTATAAGCATTAGCACAAGATAAGGTAATCGTATTTTTTAATCCACCGATATTGGCAGCAAACGTCGTACGAAGTAATACATCGAGAACTGACGCTTCTAAGAGAAAGCGTTTACCAATCGTCTTTGCCTCTTCAAAGAGCAAGCGATAAATCAAAGCATGCCGATCATGAATAGACCATTCATGCAAAGAGGGAAGCCGAATCACCATTGGAATCCGTCGTAAAAAAGTCGAAAGTAAGGCTGATTCAGGAGATTCTGTGGTCGCAGCAAACAAGCGAATGCGACTTTTACGCGTGGCATCCGCTTCACCAAGTCGACGAAACTCGCCATAATCGAGAAGATGAAAAAGCATCTCTTGCCCTTCAGGGGGGAGGCGATGGACTTCATCGAGAAATAACACACCACCATCCGCGACTTCGACAAGACCTTCTTTATCGCGTAGTGCTCCGGTGAAGGCGCCTTTATTGTGACCAAAGAGATGATCGAGTAAAATTTCCGGATTATTAGCATATTCCGCACAATTAAACGCACAAAAAATTGCAGAAGAAGAAATGTATTCATTTTCAAGAGCGAAATGATACATCGCCTTCGCAAACGTCGATTTCCCTACGCCTGTTTGACCGACTAATAAGACATGCATGCCGTGTGGCGGATAACGCAACGCCATCTTAGCCAAGTTTGTCGCTTCTTGCAGACTTTGTTGGGAGCCCATGGCACGTTCAAAAATCTCATCATGATCGACGATACTTTCCTTGATGCGATGTTGTTTCATCGCATCGAGAAAAGCGAGTTCATCAACAAAAGACGTGACCAGGAGTGGGGCTCCACCGATCTGTTTTTCAAGCCATTGCTTAGGTAAATAACGCGTGGGACGACCCGAAATACAGATAACTCGCCCCTCACGTTCTAAACTTTTCAGATCCGCACTGCAATTATTGCGCAAGATCGATAAAGATTGCGCGAGTTCACCAGCCGATACACCTAGCGGAATACCTGACGTGCTTCGCTTCGCGCTCATCGCCATCATCTCGAGTTTCGCAAAAACTCGTTCTTTTCTAAGCACAGGGATCGCATCCCCTCTTTCAAGACAAGTCGGTTAGCAGACAGCAAATGAATCGCCCTTCATGATAACCTAGCTATCGCAGCATGGCAATATTTAATGATACATTTCGATCGAATGTTCACAAGTCAATTCGATTTCTTGTTCATGATGGATAAACTTCAGTTTTGGTCCCGCGACCAGCGAATACTTGGTTGCCTTTTGACGAACATCAACATGAATAATTCTTTCTTGCCAAGTCAACGAAAATGCATAGCCTTTCCAATTTCTCGGTATCGTTGGCCGAAATGAAATCTTGCCTTGCGCTTCACGAAATCCACCAAAGCCAGCGACGAGCGCTAACCAAGTTCCTCCCATTGAAGCCGTATGAATGCCATCTTTAACATTGCCATTCACATCATCAAGATCCATTCGTGCTGTTCTTTCGAAGTAGGCATAAGCCTTATCGAGCTCACCGATTTCGGCTGCGATAATGCTATGGATACAGGGTGACAGGGAAGAATCGTGCGTTGTGATTTTTTCATAATACATGAAGTTACGCCGTTTCTCTTCAAAACTAAACGCTTCACTTTGCAGATATAAAGCAAGTACCACATCCGCTTGTTTGATCACCTGATACCGGTATATCACAAGAGGATGAAAATGTAATAACAAGGGATATTGATCTTGCCTTGTGTTGGCAAAGTCCCACACTGCTTTTTGCAAAAAAGAATCATCTTGTGGATGGATGCCTAGCGTCTCATCATAGGGAATATACATCGCGTTTGCCGCGCTTTCCCATTCTTCGATCTCAGCAAGTTCGAGATGAATTTTATCAGCAAGCTGTTGAAAAATCACAGGCGCATTTGCGATCAAGTCTCTTGCTACGCGCACGGCAAACTGCAGATGATCTTTGGCCATCATATTGGTATACAAATTGTTGTTAACAAGCGCCGTATATTCATCGGGTCCAGTCACTTCATTCAGGCAAAAACATCCGCCTTTTGCCGGAATATAATCGCCAAGATCGACCCATAACCTCGCTGTTTCAAAGAGCATCTCTGCGCCTTTTTCTCGCATAAAAGCTTGATCATTCGTCGCTTCGCTATACTTTTTTAAGGCGTACATCACATCGGCATTAATGTGATAGGCGGCTGTTCCAGCAGGATAATACGCAGAAGTCTCTTCACCGTCGATCGTGCGCCAAGCAAATAACGCCCCTTTTTGCGCCATTTCCTTCGCCCGATCACGCGCTTTATCGAGAATCGAATAACGATAAGATAGCAAGTTTTTCGCGATATCCGGATTGGTATAAAGAAAGAAAGGAAAGATATATGTCTCGGTGTCCCAGAAATAATGGCCTTCGTATCCCTCGCCCGTTAGGCCTTTTGCCCCGATATTCGTCTTGCCATCACGACCAACCGATTGCATAAGATGAAAAGCATGAAATCGTAAGCTTTGCGTCAAGCGAAGATCCCCATCAACATAAGCGTCACTCACTTGCCAGAAGCGCTTTAAAAAGGCTGCTTGCTCATCACAAAGTTGTTGAAAGCCATCCGCTTTTGCTCTTAAGACATGCTCTTTTGCCATATTGGCTAGTGGAAGCTCTCCATGTGTCTTATCACTTTGATAAGCAACGTATTTTTCAATAACAAACGACTCATTTTCTTCGAAATCACCCGTTATACTCACCGTAATACAATCTTTGTCTTGCTGACAGTTCACGTCTGCCTTTTCACTATGAATATGATGGTCGACCGCGCAGGCAACTTGGAATTGCGTCTGTTTCGTTTGTTGCACAAGCACGCCAAACGTATCTTCGGCTTTTGCATCGATCGTAGAAAGTACGCGTGAAGAAAGTGCAGAGCCGACACGCGGATCACCAAGCGTCACTTGATTATGAACATCACCATCGAGTAATGAGGATATTGTGATACGCATGTTGCTATGTGGCTTGATACTGACCTGAAAAGCGGCAATCGGTTGGCGCGTCAAAGAAACGAGTCGCTTCATCACCACATCGACGATACGACCTTTGGGCGATTGCCAAGTCATCGTGCGTGTCACCGTACCTTTTACAAGATCGAGTACCCGTTCGTAGGATCGTAACGTTCCCGTCAACAGATCAAACGGTTCATCATCGACTTTGATAAGGATGGCATCGCTTTTCGTAACATTAAGCATCGTTTGACTCATTCGCGCATAACCATACGCTTCTTCGCCGTATCGAATCGGATGCGATTCATAAAAACCATTGATGTAAGTACCTTCAAGCGAAGTACCTGCACGCCCGTGATACCCTTCTTCCAAATTACCTCGATATCCGATATAACCATTTCCTAAAGAAAAAATCGTTTCATCACGCGCATTCGTCTCTTCATCAAATGAAGTCTCACGAATTTGCCACGCATCATACGGATAGATCGTGTTCGCAACCACCTTACCCACTCCTCGTATGAAATCCTTTTCTGAAAACCTTATCATCGATACTGTACCGAATTTTCTAACGTGGAACAAGCTTAAGCACCACAAAAAAAACGCACAAACCTTTTCATTAGGTTTCGTGCGTTCTCACTTTTTGTCTTCAAAAAACCTCAGTACTGTTTTTATACACGATATCTTTATGTTCATCACGCGCATTCACAGCACGCGCTAAAACGAACAAAAGATCGGACAATCGATTGAGATATTGTAAGGCAGGCATGTGGATTTCTTCTTTTTGCATAACAGCCACCGCTTGCCTTTCTGCCCTACGAACCACGGTACAAGCTACATGAATGGCTGATGCACCTTTCGTGCCAGCGCGTAAGATGAATTGCGACACGGCATCCGCTTCTTCTTTGTACCGATCGATCAAAGGTTCAAGCGCCGAAACCACTTCCTCGTGAGTGCGGTAAGTATAACGGCCTTGCTCATCAAAAGGTGCTGCTAGATCAGCACCAACATCCCATAACGTCTGTGCTACTTGTAATAAAAGTTCACGAATATCTTGATCACGCTTTTCATCAAGAAAACTGATAGCTAGTCCGATAAAAGAACCCGCTTCATCGACAGAACCGTACGCCTCCACGCGCAAATCATCTTTAAAGCGCCGTTGGCCACCGATGACAGACGTTTTACCTTTATCGCCGCCACGCGTATAAATTTTCATACCCATTACCCCTTTACCTCAACCGCTTTTTTCCTTAAGTATAACAGGGCAAAAAAAAGCCTGCCAG
>JABEUY010000089.1 GCA_013044175.1 Bacilli bacterium | reverse complement strand
CGTACCGCTATACCCAGTCGCTCCGATGACGGCAATTCGCATACGGCCACCTCCTCGCGAATCATTATACGTTTTTATGAATAAACTTGCAATAACACCACGAAGAATTCGGAAGGATACCAATCGCCTGAAAAATCATGCTATCATAGGAAGAATGACGAACCTTGTTAGGAGCCGAAAATGAACGCAAGAGGAATTTACAAGGAAGATCAAAAATTACTTATGGTTCAACAATATACGAAATCGCGCAAACTGATCTGGCATTTTCCCGGTGGCACCATCGATCTCGATGAGACTCCCGAGCAAGCCTGTGTGCGCGAATGGTATGAGGAGACAGGTTTTACTGTTGAAATCGTCCGTTTTATCGGCAAATTTGACCGAACATACTGGTATGAGGTGAAGATCGTCGGTGGGTCATTACATGTCGATACTTCGCGTCCTGAAAACGCCGATTTGGTAACTGCACGCTATGTCGACATCGACGACGACTCTTATTTTGATGAATTTACCGAACCATTTCGAGCGATGTTTCGTTCAAGTTGATTGTACTTTTGTAAAAGTGCACTAAAAGTTTGTATCTCCTCAGTCGACCACCCTTTCAAATGCTGTTCTAACTTCGTTAAACGATCAGTTTTATAAGCGTCACATACCGTTTGACCACGCGTCGTGATCGTCAAGGAAAAAGCTCGACGATCCGAGAGATCTTGCGTTCTTTTCACGTAGCCTTTTTTCTCCAAGACAGCAACTTGACGACTCACGGTGGAGACATCGAGACCAAAAGTTTGCGCTAATTCTTTTACACCAGCAAAACCATGGGTTATGATGTGATGCAAAAGAAGATACGTCGCACGATCCAATTCAATATCTTTTTGTCTTGTCATCGCTGTGATTCGTCTTACTAAGATCGCTAATTCCAGAGCGATCGATTCAAGGGATTCAAGTGATTCTCGTTCCATGGTCGTCCTTATTCCTTTACTTTTTATTCGCTACTAATATTCGTATCGTATCATGAGTCGCTCACCTCGACAATTGCACCTGTTGCCATCTAGTTGTATGATGAAACTAACTAGTCGTTTTGGACGATACCTTAAAGGAGGATTTACGATGCTAGCTCGTGATTTTATGAATACGCATGTGTATAAAGTGAAAAAGGATGATACAGTGCGTGCTGTGGTTGAAACTTTCGTCAATCATCGCATCAGCGGTCTTCCGATCGTCAATGACCGCAATGAGATTATTGGCTATATCAGCGACGGCGATATCATGCGCAATATCGGTAAACACGACGACCTCGTGATCGATGCGATTTGGAGTTCCTTTGTCGTACGTGGCGATGACGAAGATTTTAGCGATCGCGTTCGTCATATTCTCGCATTAAATGTGATGCAGATCGCAAAACATAAAGTGTTCACCGTGCATGAAGAAGAGGAAATCGAAGTTATCGCGGCGATCCTCGGCAAAAAGCAAATCAAAAAATTACCGGTCATTCGCGATGGCATTCTTGTCGGTATCATCAGTCGTGGCGATCTTTTACGTCATGCATTTGCTAACTATCTATAAATAAAGAAAGTGTTAGGTAAAGAACATGGTAACGCAAACGGCAACTTTGGATAAGGAAAAAAACACCGATCGATTGCTACAACAGCCTCGCGCTGTTTGGGCAGTTTTTTTCGCTTGTATCATCGCTTTTATGGGACTTGGCCTCGTCGATCCCATTCTCCCTGCGATCGCTGTCAACTTAAAAGCAACCCCTACGCAAGTAACCTTGCTATTCACGAGTTACAACGCGGTCATGGCTGTCGCCATGCTCATCACAGGCGCGATATCTTCACGTATCGGAAGTAAATGGACATTGCTGCTTGGCATTGTCACGATCTCTTTCTTTTCGGCAGCAGGCGGCTTATCCAATAACATTTGGGCTTTAGTTGGTCTTCGTGGCGGTTGGGGACTCGGTAATGCTTTATTTGTTGCTACCGCCCTAGCTGCAATCGTATCGTTGACCAATCAGGGAACGGCAAAAGCGGTCATCTTATATGAAGCGGCGATCGGCATGGGCATCTCGGTCGGCCCCCTACTCGGCGGTGAACTCGGTGGAATCTCTTGGCGCGGGCCATTTCTTGGCGTTGCATCGCTCATGGTGATCGCCTTTATCAGCTTGACATTATGGATGCCTAAAACAACGGGAACGAATCAACCAAACCATAAAACGACGCTTGCCGATCCATTTAAAGCGATGCGGCATCGCTCGTTACTCGTCTTTGGCATCGGTGCAGCGCTGTACAATTTCGGTTTCTTTAGTCTGCTCGCTTATTCACCGTTCGTCTTACATCTGGATGTTCATGGACTCGGTTTCGTCTTTTTGGGCTGGGGGATATTACTTGCGATCACCTCTGTTTTTGTTGCTCCCAAATTGCAAGTCTGGATGGGAACAGTCAAAGCAATGGCACTGATGTTAACCCTTTTTGCTGTGATTCTCTTGTTCATGGGGCTATTCACCAACGTACAAATCGTCATGATCGTTTGTGTCATTCTCGCCGGGGCAGTGCTTGGCAATAATAACACCTTGATTACGACAGCTGTGATGAACGCAGCGCCGGTCGAACGGTCTACCGCTTCGGCCGCTTATAGTTTCTTGCGCTTTCTCGGTGGCGCAATCGCACCGTATACAGCAGGACAACTCGCTGCCATCTTTAACCCACACGTACCGTTTCTCGTTGGCGCTGCATTTGTCCTCGCTTCCGTTCTCGTCATCACCCTCAATTACCGTCATATCCATCATGTCGATCAACGCACTGCACACAGCCACTAAACAACCAAGCACGAAAAGACGAATAGGTCTTTTCGTGCTTGGTTGTTCTATTTTGCGATTGCTAAAAATTATCGTGCGAATTGCGGAAGATACGCGACGTTTTGATCAAGGATATCTTGCACGATCTGCTTAGCCACTTCGGCCGAAGTGACAAGTGGGTGAATCGACAAAGCTTGTACTGCTTTGCCCACATCACCCGTAACAGCAGCTTCGACAGCGAGTTCTTCATACGCTTTGACCACTTGAATCAAACCGCGAATCGCAGGTTGTATCGGTGTTTCAATACGAACGGGATGAGCACCATCTTCATCGATCACACAATTGACTTCGATCGAAGCGTCATCAGGGAGAAAGGGTAAGATCCCACCATTTCGTACGTTCACTTGTTGAATGTCTTTACGATTGTTATAAATCGAAGAAATCAGATTGACGGCTGCGAGCGAATAGTAAGCCCCGCCACGCTTTTCGAGTTGCGGAGGTTTTACCGCGAGTTCTGGATCTTGATACAAGGCAAATAGATCCTTCTCAAGATTTTGCACGACTTGCGCACGTGTGCTACCATCTTTCGCCGCTTCTAACTCTTCTTCGAGCATTTTGTCTTTCATATAATAGTAATGCAAATAGCTGCATGGCAACGCGCCTAGCGATTGTAAAAACGACGAATCCCAGCCGAGATCAGGAATGTTTTTCACTTGAATCGCGCCTTTGCCTTTCTCTTGATCCAGCATGATCGGCAAAAGATCCTGCCCACGCACGCGCAATTTGGTAACCCAATTCAGATGATTGAGACCTACCCATTCGAGATCGACTTCAGACACATCCGCATCGACAAGCGCTGCCACTTGCATTTTGGTACCGATCGGCAGATTGCATAATCCAATACTTTTGATTTTTGAATGACGAATTACCGCTTCAGTGACGAGTCCAGCCGGATTGGT
>JABEUY010000088.1 GCA_013044175.1 Bacilli bacterium | reverse complement strand
TCGAGTATATCGTCATAATATTCAGTCTTGGCTGTTGGCAGTGCTATGCATAAAATGGCTGCCGATCTCTGCATTTTTCACTTGCAAAAAACACCAATGTCCACCTGCATCCTGTAAACTCTGAAAAAACCATTCAAAGGTAGACATATCCCAACCATTGGCTAAGTGTACAATTACCTTCGTCGTGGGACTTATTTTTTTGACAGCGTCATATCCCGCGTTGATGAATGCAGCGATTCCAGTAAAACCTTCACTGACATTACCTAAAGGCCACAAGAAACCACTGTTGATTTCATTTCCAATTTGAACCCATGTTGGGGTAACACCTGCTTGTTGGAAAGCTTTCATTACGTAAACGGTATAGCCATAAACTGTCTTGGCTAGACGGGGGATTGTCGTATCATTTTGCCAGGCTACAGGTGTCGCCTGATGGGCTGGATCTGCCCATGTGTCACTGTAATGAAAATCGAGAAGGATTTTCATACCAAGTGCTTTAGCACGTTTGGCAAGTGCTATATCATCCTTTAAAGTACACCACCCATTGTAAGGATTGTTAGTTGGATGCACGAAAAGACGAATGCGCATGGCTTGTACCCCAAGTTTGGAAAAGATGGTCATTGCATTTGTTGGTTTACCGTTTAAATCATTGAATTGCACGTGGGATGCTTCCATCGCAGGCAACCAACTCGCATCGACACCTTTAATGTAAGGCATCGCAGAGCTTTTAACGAGTTGAACATCTTCGATCGAGGATGAAGTATGACCTTTGCTTTGCGTGCTATAAGAGATGGATAAGGTTCCTTTGGTAACATCTATGCCAGAGATCATGATAGGAAACCACGTAGAAATTTGAGGGATCGGTACCACTTGCGTGCGTCCTGCTTCATTTTGCACTTCCAGTTGATTAATCCGTTGGCCCCCAGTAGAACGCACATGCGCCAGTAGCGTATAAATGCCATTGGGCACTGCAGTGATCGTTTGCGTGGATGTTACTTGAAAAGGTAAGGCAGAGGCGTGGGTAATGCTTATGGGGGAATTCCCCCCCTTTTTTTCAAGATAGCTTGCTTCTACATCACCTTGGGAATGCCAAGCTGTCAACGAAGATAACGATGTCGTTTTGGCCAAGGCGAAAGAAGGTGCGAAAAAATCGGGAAGAGTTAACGCTAACGTTGCACATAGGGGTAATAAGGTATTTTTTAGATAAGGATTCATCGAATCACTCCTGCATCAGGCTATGAAAGCAGTGTAGGAAGTGGCGCAACATCCGTCAATTCAAGAATATTCATGTCAAGGTCTACGATTTGAAAGTTTGTAGTTCGATAGGTGTCGCTTGCTGGGAGCGACTATGAATCAAATTGAAAAGTTCAGAAGCACTTTGCAAATCGTCAGGATAACTGACGCTCATCCATCGAATGGGCAGAAAATAGAGATAGTAGGACTTGTTCATAAAAGCAGTCACCTTATTCATGACGGTAGGTACGAATTTTTTTGCGGTAAAAGGGAGTAATAATCCCATATAGTCACCCGTGATAAAAGGGATATCTGTGATTCGCAAATGAAGTTTGCAATCTCGTTGAAATTGTTCTGCAATGATAAAACGTTGCCCAGGACGTCGTTCTTCCAAAAAGAAAAGCAATAAACTTAATGGATAATGATTGCCTCGTCTTGCTTTTACGAGTTCCATTTCAAGAAGATCATCGACGGGCAGCATGATCGTAGCGAGAGGGAGTAAGGACTGAACACGCGCGATAAGATCATCTTGTTGCACTGGCTTCAAGACAAAATCACTGATGCCAAGTTGAATAATTTCTTTAACGTGTTGAACATGAGATTCATTGGAAAGAAAAAGGATGGGAATTGCTTTCGTCATCGTATTTCGACGAATCATTTGCAAGTGAATGATCGCATCAGAGCCGATGTCTTTCACATCCAAAATCAATAGATTTGTATTTTCGATGACAGTCGTAATACTTAACCACTCATCAATCGTTGCAAATTCATAGACAGTGTAGCCAATTTGTCTCAGCTTTCTCGCTAAAGACAGTCGCAAGATCGTGCTTTCATCGATAATGGATATGACAGAACCCAAGACGTTCAACTCGTTCACCAACGTTCTAGATATCATAGGGAATTACAGAGGGAATCGACGAGCGATACCGATGGCGGAATTCACTCGGTGTTACTCCTTCAAGCGCTTTAAAAGTCCGTAAAAAGTACCCGTAGTTATCATACCCTACTTCTTGCGCGATCGCTCGGATTGACAAGTGTTCATCGTGTAAAATCATCTCTTTAGCATGTTGGATTTTGATACGATTAATATATTCGAAAGGCCGTATACCTAAGGTAACACGAAATAGCGTGCAAAGATATTGTTGAGATACATGAAGTAATGTCGAAAGTTCGGAGAGACTGATCGGATGGCGGTAATTATCTTCAATGTACGATAAAACAGGTGATAATTGCGCGTATTTTTGCTGACTTGTATGCGACTTTGTATCCGAGGTCGAGGCGAATAAATCAATCATGAGTCGATACAAGAGGGCAGAACACGTTAAATTAACATTCTCTTGATTAGCCATCAGAGTTTGATAAATGTCGATGATTTTCGCTAAAGTTTGATCGGGTTGGTTCACCTGTAATACCTTCGTGGTTTCCATGTTAAAAGCATGAAGCGTTGGACGTACGAGTGGTCCATCGAAACTTAACCAATTCATCATCCAAGGTGTTTGTATAGGATGATATTCATGAGAAGTTTCAGGGAACAGCAATATGCCTTGTCCAGGTTGTATGATGTATTTTTGACCTTCTATGGTGAATTCACCGATACCTTCAGAACATTGAAGCCACTGGAAATTTTCCCATCCACCAATGCGAACAATCGGGTGTTGATTCTGTGCTACGCCAGCAATTGTGATTCGAAATGGTAAAGATTCATCTTTTTCCGTAAAAGTTGCAAACACATAACCTTCCATTAAAAATCATCCTTATGCAATAAAGTGATAAATATCGTTACTCTACTGTATGATTATAGCAGATAAACAGAAAATCGTAGCACAAGATTTATTGATGATTTTAGCATAGTTTTTAATAAGAGAGAGCATGGTTTATTTCATATTGTGTAGGATGCTTCTTAAAATTGTTGAATTGACGCGTAATCACGCAAAATACTATACTTCATATGAAGCTACTTTAAGGATACCCAATGCAATATCATGTTTCATATTGCGTTGTTATCAAGTGGCATTCAAGAAAAGAAGCTTCAATGATTTGTAAACGGTCTAATATAGTCAGAATAATAAGACTATATTATTTGGTGATGCAAATTTTTGAAGCGTATTTTCCAAATATCGAAATGGGGGCAAAGCGAATGAAAAAAAGTGTAACGATTCTCACCTCGACGATGGTGGCAGCCATGTTATTTTCCACGGTCGATGTAAGCGGTGTCTTTGCAGCAAAAAGAGACGCTGCTATACCAAAAGGAATCACCTTAAAAGTTTTAACCTACTGGCAACCGCAAGAGGAAACCGTGATCAAAGCACTTGCAGCAAAATGGGGTAAGATGCACGGCGATACGGTTATCGTTGAACAAAATGCTGCTACGGGTAACGCCAAGTATTCCAATTGGGCGACGCAAGTACGAGCTGGTGTTGGACCGGATGTTGCGATTGCCATGCCCCACGATAATTTAGGTACTTTTTATCAAGAAGGATTATTAGCACCTGCAACACAGATGAATCCAGGTCAGTATCCTGCTTCGATCGCTGAAGGCGTAAAAATCGCAGGTAGCTATTATGCTTATCCAGTAGCCGCGCAAAGTGTAGCACTTATGTATAATAAAGCGAAAATTAAAACACCGCCAAAAACATGGGTTCAATTTGTACGTGATGCGAATCAATTTGGTTTTGCTATGGCACAAGAGCAATTTTATTATGATTATGTCTTTCTCGGTGGTATGGGTGGCTATATTTTTAAGGATCACAATGGAACATTAAATCCTAATCAAGTAGGTCTTGCTACCAAAGGTGCGATCGCAGGCTTTGCTTTACTCCATGCTATGGATTCGAAATATCACTGGATGAATCCTAGTGTAAATCAGAGTATTGCCACATCCGAATTTGATACGGGAAAAGTGGGGCTTTTCTTGAGTGGACCTTGGGATGTCGTCACAGCGCAAAACGATAAAATTAACGTTGGTGTTGCTCCTTTTCCAACTTTGCCAAGCGGTAAACCAGGAACGCCATTGATCAGTATCTTAACCACCGTGGTCAGCGCGAAATCTCATTATCCGACAGCAGCCCAATCACTGGCTGCATATCTTTCCGGAGCAACGGCAGAACTTGGCTATTTTAAAGCGGATCAAGATTTGCCAGCTCTCAAATCATTGCAAACCAATAAAGCTATTTTACGCGATCCGATCTCATCAGCCTTTATTCAACAGTTGAACACGGCGGTTGCAATGCCTAATATATCGCAAATGCAAGCTGTGTGGAGTGCACAAGGGATTGTGACGAGTATTGAGAATGGTAAGGTATCTCCCGCTGCTGGCGCTGCACAATTCGTAAAAAACATCCAATCAGCTGAACAACTTCAAGGCTAAAAAGTTTGTTAAAGCTAAGGGAGAAGAATCATTCTTCTCCCTTAGCGTGCAGGTGTGAGGGAGTGGAATTAGGATGAAGTCTACAAGGAGAAAATCAGGTCGTCGCATCGAGTTTAGTGCTTACGGTTATCTATCACCTGCCGTGTTGACGATGTGCATTCTCAGCTTTTTACCGATGTTTTTTACGATTTATATTTCATTTACGAACTGGAATCAGATGCATTTTCAAAATTACAACTTGGTGGGTTTTCTGAATTATATCGATTTATTCTCACCTAACAATCCGATTTCCATTGCTTTTTTGCCTACTTTTGTGTGGACGGTTGCCTTTACGTTGATTTCCACGTCGCTTAATTATTTTGTCGGTCTTATTCTCGCCGTGTTTGTCAATGATAAAGCCCTGAAAGAGGCGAGAGTGTATCGCACACTATTGATCATTCCTTGGGCGGTTCCGGGTTTAATATCGATCTTAGCTTGGCAAGGACTTTTGAATCAAAACTTTGGACAGATCAATGCGCTTCTTCATATTTTCGGCATCGGCGCTATTCCGTGGCTCGCTGATCCATTTTGGGCAAGGGTTTCTGTCATTCTGGTTAATCTATGGTTGTCCTATCCGTACTTTATGACGGTTTGTCTCGGAGGATTGCAATCGATATCACCAGACCAATATGACGCTGCAGACATCGATGGTGTGAATGCGTGGCAGAAGTTTCGGTATATCACTTTTCCTAGTGCTTGGCGTGTAAGCATTCCCCTTTTGATACCTGCCTATGCGTCGACATTCAATAATTTTAATGTGATTTTTCTCTTAACTGGTGGTGGACCAGATCGATTAACGACTCAATTTGCAGGGTACACCGATATTTTGGCTTCTTCAGCGTATAAATTGGCCTTGCAATTTAACCGATACGATTTGAGTGCTGCCATCTCGGTTGTCTTATTTGTGATCGTTGGCGTAATGACATTAATCAATATGCGCTTTACGAATGCTTTTAAGGCGGTGGATTAAGATGGCGAGCCCAAAAAGAGTGAAACCTAGTGAACGAATTCGTGTGTGGTCCATTCGCATCGTTTTATGGATCGTGATCGCTTTAGCGCTCATTCCTCTTTTGTACGTAGTCACGGCTTCGTTGAATCCATCACAATCATCGTATTCGGCGTCGATCATTCCTCTTCATCCAACTCTATCGAATTATGAGGAAGTTTTTCAATCGGGCTTTTTTACTTGGCTACTCAATACGACTGAAGTTGCAGTTGTCGTAGCAGCGGCGCAACTGATCATGACCACGATGGCCGCGTATGCTTTTTCAAGAATGAGATTCTTGGGTCGTAAATATGGTTTGATGACGATGATTCTCTTGCAAATGTTTCCGAATTCGATGGCGGTAGCGGCAATCTATGCTGTATTGGCTCAAGTTGGGTTACTCGATCGATTATGGGTATATATGTTGCTCTTGATCGGAGGTAGTGCTTTTAACATTTGGATTACGAAAGGCTATTTCGATACCATTCCTAAAGAACTTGATGAATCAGCCGTCGTCGATGGAGCCGGTCATATTACCGTTTTTTTAAGAATCGTGCTGCCTTTAGCAAGACCTATGCTGGCTGTGATTTTTTTCTTGACGATTATCGGAACGTACAGTGAATATATCTTGGCTGGAACAGTACTTCAGTCACCAGGAAACTATACGTTAGGACTTGGTCTTTATTCCTTAATCAATGGTCAATTCGCTCAAAACTGGGGTCTATTCGCTGCGTGCTCCTTGCTCGCCGCATTGCCATTGGCTATTGCCTTTGCTTTTTTGAATCCTTTAATGGCGAAAGGACTCACATCAGGTGCAATTAAAGGGTAAAAAGAAAGGTGATTCGATGAAAAGCAACGATTATGGTCCATTATTTCCTTCGATTCCACGCGTATTGCATGGTGCCGATTATAATCCCGAGCAATGGCTTGATTACCCTGAAATTCTTACCGAAGATTTACGGATGATGCAACTAACCAAATGTAATGTTATGTCAGTCGGGATCTTCGCTTGGTCTTCGCTAGAACCTGAAGAAGGGCAATACGATTTTGCTTGGTTGGCTAAAATCCTTGATGATTTATATGCGAATGGTCAGTACGTTTTTTTAGCGACACCAAGTGGTGCGAGACCTGCTTGGTTAGCGCAACGATATCCTGATGTTTTGCGCGTCAATAAGGATCGAACGAAAAATACGTTTGGATTACGTCATAATCACTGTTTGTCCTCTCCTGCGTATCGACACAAAGTGGCAAAGATCAATGGTGAATTAGCCAGACGATTTGGTCATCATAAGGCTGTTATCGGTTGGCATATCTCTAACGAATACGGTGGAGAATGTCATTGTGAGCGATGTCAATCGGCTTTTCGTGCATGGTTACAACATAACTATCAAACACTTGATCGCCTCAATGAAGCTTGGTGGTCTACTTTTTGGAGTCATACGTATACGAATTGGCAACAGATTGAATCACCGTCTACGCATGGAGAGACGATGGTTCATGGTATGAATTTGGATTGGCGACGCTTTGTGACCGAACAAACGATGGAGTTTATGCAAGCAGAAATTCAAGCTGTGAGGGTTGATGCACCATATCTTCCTGTAACGACCAATTTTATGGAAGCGTTCGAAGGTCTTGATTATTGGAAAATGGCGCCATTGCTCGATTTTATATCTTGGGATTCATACCCCACGTGGCATGAACCTCGAACTGAAGCCAAAAAAGCATCCTGGGTTGCTATGATCCATGATATGAGTCGTTCGATGAAGCAAGGTAAGCCGTTTGTGCTCATGGAAAGCACACCATCAGCGACCAACTGGCAACCAATTAGCAAACTCAAACGACCTGGGATGCATCTTCTGAGTTCGCTACAAGCGGTTGCTCATGGTGCTGATAGCGTTCAATATTTTCAATGGCGAAAAAGTCGGGGTTCGAGTGAAAAGTTTCACGGAGCTGTCGTCGATCATGTCGGGCATGAACATACGCGAGTGTTTGATGATGTCCGAGAAGTTGGCGATGCCCTTGAGAAACTATCAGCCGTTGTGGGTACGACAGTCGATGCGAAAGTCGCGCTTATATTTGATTGGGAAAATCGCTGGGCGATTCAAGATGCCCAAGGTCCAAGAAATGCAGGTATCCACTATGAACAAACTGTTCACGCATGGTACCATGCACTTTGGCAACAAGGAGTTGCTGTTGACGTTATCGATCAGACGCAACCACTCGATGCGTATTCGCTTCTCATCGCACCGATGGTTTACTTGCTACGACCTGGCTTTGCTGATAAAGTTAGTGAATTTGTCAAAAATGGTGGTGTATTTGTCGCTACTTATTTTTCAGGTATCGTCGATGAGCACGATCTCTGTTATCTTGGAGGATTTCCAGGTCCGTTAATGGACGTGTTAGGTATCTGGTCTGAAGAAATTGATAGTCTTTATGATGGAGAAACGAATCGTCTTCACATTGACCCTAGCGTCTATCAGGGAATGAAAAAAAGTTACGACGTGATTGAACTTTGCGACCTTTTTCATACGAAGACGGCCAAAGTAGTAGCTACATACAGCGATGATTTTTATGCGCATCGTCCCGCTGTTACGCTTAACCATTATCATGAAGGTCACGCCTATTATGTTGGAGCAAGAACTAAGCAGGATTTTATCGACGATTTCGTGAGTTTTCTTTTACAACGGCACAGCGTAGCGAGTCACCTCAATACGCGATTGCCAGAAGCAGTATCGGTATCGATACGAACGAATGGGCGAGATCAATTTATTTTTCTTATGAACTTTAGTCAAAAAACGCAAAGTATTATGAGTGAACAATTGCACGGCCGTGAATTGTTCACGGCGATGGCTATCAAGGGATCGATCATTCTCAAGCCATTCGGTGTCGCTGTCGTGCAACAAAGTTGAAATTTGGTTAGCCTATCCGCCAACACGAAGGATCATGTTGGCGGTTTTTTTTTAGTGATAGCGTAATTTAAGTACCCATATGATAAAGGCGAAGATAAAAGTAATGATGTTAGCTAAAATGATAGGTAGACTGCCAGTATAAAAGCCGTAGATTATCCATCCAAGCAGACCAAAATTGAAGATGGTATACATGATAAGGGATACGCCTTCTGCTTTCTTTTCTCGAATCGTCTTAATCGTCTGTGGTAAAAAAGCGATTGTCGTTAAAAAAGCCGCCAGATAACCTATGATCGTTCCGATGTTCATGAAAAGCCCTCCGTTGCAAAATAAAGATAGTTGCCAATCCTATTGTTAACGTTATCAAGACGAGTTGCAAGAGTAAGTTATTGATCATTAAAAGTTTGTTCAAAAGTTGTGTAAATTTGTTCGTTGATGGCTTGCGTTAATAGCGCAATCCGAACAAAAGAAGCATCGAGTGTACGAAAAGACTCGCAAGAACGAGTAAAAATTCCCTGACGTTGGAGAATGGTTTGAAAGTAGCTGGCTTGACTGGCTGTAGGAAATTGAATGAGTATGTAATTTACATGCGGTGTCCAAGTTTTTATTCTTTTTTCTTGCGACCATGTTGTATGAAAAAACTGATGCGCTTCCATAAGCCATTGTCGCGTCTGTAACGCGAAGTGCTCATCCTGATAACCGACAAGTGCCGCTACTTGGGCGAGTTGATTCACACTCCATGGATCACGTGTCATTTTAATTTTTTCGATTGTGTTGATGTTTCCGACGAGATAACCAAAACGCAGCCCTGGAATACTGTAGAATTTGGTAGCTGATCGAATCACAAAGAGATGTTCATTCGTTGCCGCATGAGTAACAAGAGATTGTTCCTTCTCCTTCACAAGGAAATCGATAAAGGATTCATCGATGACGACATCGATACCTTGTTGGCAAAACGCTAAGATTGGCTCAAGCCAAATCGAAGCTGGCCATGATGTACCTGAAGGATTGTGAGGATTATTGAGAAAAAGCAGGTCGCCTTTTTTGAGAAGCGTGAATAAAGTGGTGATAGGTAAGGCAAAGTTTTGTTCTTGGTGCAAAGCGATTCTTTCAATTTCACAGTTATGACGTCGGGCTGCCATTTCATATTCTGAAAAAGCAGGTTCAAGCAATACGCAGCGCTTTGGTTTTTGCTGTCGAACGATCAAATCAATGCATTCTGCAGCGCCATTGCCACAGACAATAGCACTCGTGGGAATTTGATGGCGTGAACTGAGCAAATTGAGAAGTGCTGTATGTTCAGAATCGGGATAATAGCGAATGGAAGGGAGAGCTTGTTCGATCGCCTTGAGAACAGATTGTGGTGGTCCGAGTGGATTGATATTGGCGCTGGCATCGATGATGGCAAAAGGTGATAAGCCAGTCTGTTTTGCGTATTCATAGATTTTACCACCATGGTTCATAGAAAAACTCCTAACACAATAAGAAGTACGCCAGCGAGATACGTCGAGACGCGAACGATACGAATCGCTCGTTGGATATCTTCACGACGTAAGGGGTGCTCGGGATCGCCAAGTAATCCCCGTCGTGAAAGGATGCCACCATACGTATTGACGCCACCAAGTTGAATCGCTAATGCACCTGCAAAAAGACTTTCTGGTATACCGCCGTTGGGACTCGGGTGTTTTTTGCGGTCGCGTCGAACGATGCGTAAGGCATTTTTGCTGTTTTCATGACAAAGAAAGGCTGCTGCTAAAAGCAGAATGATACTGAGTCGGGCAGGTATGAAATTGGCGAAGTCATCCGTTTTTGCAGCAAAATAGCCAAAATGAAGGTAACGCTCGTTGCGATAAGCGATCATCGAGTCTAGCGTGTTGATCGCTCGATAGGCTATAGCGAACGGTGCACCGCCAAGACAAAAGAAAAAGAGCGGTGAAAAAATCGCATCGACCGTATTTTCGGCCAGTGTCTCAATCACTGCGCGAACGACTTCTGCTTCTGAGAGATGATCAGTATCTCTACCGACAAATTGACCTATACGCCGTCTTGCTTCTTCTAAGCCGCCTTGATCGAAGCCTTGATCGACAAAAGTACCAGCGTCACATAATCCTTTTGAGGCGATTGTCGTAAAGCCAAAGAAAACGGATAGGAAGATGCCTAGCCAGTGATCGAAGTGACCTGCAATCATGATGCAAAGTTTACTACATAGCGCAAAGCCCAGGACGATGAATAGAACAGTGAATAATCCTTTCCATCTTTGAAAAACGAAAGAATCCTCAATGTTGTTTAATTTTGAATCTAATAGGCTGATAGCACGTCCCATCAGAACGACAGGATGGGGTAGCCAACGCGGATCGCCGATACTAAGATCGATCCCCAAACTGATGGCGGCTAGAAAGAAAATGTTCATCGTTGACCACTTTCCATGATGATTTGTTACGATAATTGTCATAATCGTATCGGCTGTAGGTAACTTGCTCGAAGTATGATAAAGGTAAAACGTGAAAGTTGAGGGATACGATGAAACATATCCAAGTCATTGCGAAAAATCATCTCGATATCGCCTGTTCGTCTGCCTGTGTATCATGTTCTGTCTCGTGCCAGTCAGCATGCAAGACTTCAGCGACAGTAGGAAGCTCTTTGTGCCAAGAACGACAAAGCGGTGAATCGAAAGTTCGTCGCCCTATGATAACACGGTAGGACGATGAGAAGAGACGCTGTTCATATTTTTACGTATAAAGATCAACACTTACTGTATGACGGTATGACACAGACGTTGCTTTTGATCGACGAAGTGACGAAAGCTGTGGCCACGCTGTATCGAACGATGTCATTCGAAGACATGATAAGCGAACTCGAAGGACAGTTTTCAATACGCGATATGCAAGAAGCTTTTGAAGAATTGGATGATCTCGCCAAAGAACAGGCGATTTTTTATGATGAGGAAACATTTCTTGCTACACAAAAATCAACGCTTCCCAATATGGCATTAAGCGGGCTCTGTCTTCATGTCGTTCATGATTGTGATTTGCGCTGTGCGTATTGTTTCGCAGGTTCCGGCCTATATGGGGGTAAGCCCTCTTATATGTCTTTTGAGGTTGCCAAACAAAGCATTGATTTTTTACTGCGTCAGGCTGCCTATGGTGCTACGCTTTACATAGATTTCTTCGGTGGAGAACCGACGCTTAATTTTGCGGTGATCAAAGAGACAGTAGCCTATGGCAATGAACAAGCACAACGATCCCAACAGATGATCGTCTGGAGTATTACGACCAATGGCTATGCTTTGACTGATGAAATGATGAAGTTTATCAATGATAATCGGCTCAACGTGATTGTTAGCGTCGACGGTCGTGAACAGACGCATGACCATGTTCGTCCTGATCGCAAAGGAAGACCGACGCATGCTACGGTGATCAAGCATGCGAAAGAACTTTATGAAAAACGACAAGCTGACATGAATGCTCGCTATGGTGATGGCGTTTATACGTATGTACGAGGGACGTTTACTGCCAATAATCCAGACTTTGCGCAGGATGTGATCGCACTTTACGAGCAAGGATTCCGGCGAATTGCGATGGAGCCTGTTGTGAGTAGCCCCACTGGCAAGCATTTGGCCATACAAGAACAACACCTTGATGAAATTTTGCAGCAATATGATCGCTTGGTGGATTTTATTGCGATTTCTCGTGACAAGGGTGACCCTTTGTATTTTCATCATTTTGAGCTCGATCTTAATCATGGGCCATGTCTAGGTAAGCGTGCATCTGGTTGTGGTGCAGGAACGCATTATCTTGCCATTTCTCCCGAGGGTGACATCTATCCCTGTCATCAGTTTGTGGGTGAAAAATCGTTCTTAATGGGTAATGTTCAAGAGGATAAGCTCGATGAACAGCAGAGGCATACGTTTAGCGAAGCGAATACATCGCAAAAAGCAAAGTGTCAAACTTGTTTTGCCCGTTATTATTGTTCGGGTGGGTGTCATGCCAATCATTATTATCTGCATGGCGATGTGATGCAACCCGATGAGTTGTCTTGTCGATTGATCCAAAAAAGAGTAGAAGCTGCTTTGTACCTTGAAGCCATGGCCTCATTATGAGACCATGGCTTATTACGCTTATCGTAGTGTGAGTGTCTTGGAAAAATCGGGCGCGAGCCATGCATTTGCGGTCAATGAATAGCGGATACCATTTTTTATAAACATGGTTTGTGATGGTGAATCGGCACCAAAGCTAAATAGCCCAGATCCCGTCGATACAGGTAATTGTAAATGGAGTAAGTGATGAACAAAATTTTTGGCTGAAGAGAAGATCGGATCATTACCATATGTCGAAAAAATTGACCATTTCCAGTGGTTTTCAGTCCAAGTAAGGCTTTGCTCCACCACAGTATGTCCCTTGATTTCTTTGGCTATGGTACCTTCGATGCCAGAGCCTAGCGCCACGTGTGTTATTTTTGGATGCTTGAAATGCCAAAATGGAATTTGGTATTCAATCGAGACAGGTAAACTTGCTTTTTGTGCATGAAGGGTAAAAATCAAATTGGCATCACTTATTATAATGTTTGACGAATTGATCGGAACTTTGGAACCTGCATAAAGCCCGATATCATACGTCGTTGGTGTTGAAGAAACGAGAAGGTTAGGATAATTCGGTCGAAGATCAAGCAACGATGTGGGTTTAGGCATTTCGATGGCACCGTGAAAATGCTTTTTTATGATTTGGGTGATTGTAGATATTGCTTGTGCATACGTTGTTGGTGCACTGACTTTGCTTGAAGACTTGGCGAAAGCCAAGGTACTTGGCATGATCAATGGTAACACAACAACGGAAAGTAAGATTAGTCTATTTTTCATCGTAGTCCCCCACAGTTAGGATCGGTTTCATAGATTTGGACGAGTGAATGGACAAAAAGTTTCACCCATTATTTTCTTCCTCGTAAAACCAAAGCGACACTCAATAAAATGAGGATAAGGCCGAACCATGCTTGCACAGGGATAGATTCAGCCAGAAAGAGATATCCCCAGAGTACACCGAAAATTGGAACTAAAAAAGTGACGGTCGATGTTTTTACTGCGCCAACGCGATGAATAAGTCCAAAATAAAGGAGATAGGCAAAGGCGGTGCAAAGTAAGGCTAAAGCGAGAACAGATAGCCATACGGTTGGTGAAGGAAAGTGTTTTGGTATCGTTAACAGACTAAAAGGTAATAAAACAAGACTTGCCCCTGCTTGTTGACCGATCGCCATATCAAGAGGTTTTTCGCCTTTAAAATGCCGTGCGGAAAAAACGCCACCAATTCCATAAAACAAGGTGGCGAGTAAGGATAAGAGGGCAGGAAAAAGAATAGATGCCGATGAGGAATTGCTACCAAGACCAACGACGATGGCAACACCGACGATGCCAAGAACCACGCCGATGACTTTTTTCGTGGTAAAAGGCTCTTTGGTCCATAATCTTGCGACGATAGCAGTCATCATCGGCGTCGTCGTATTTAAGATCGCAGCTAAACCTGCGCTTAGATGCAATTCAGCATAGGCGATCAGACAAAATGGTATGGCAGCATTGCAAGCACCAAGTAATAGATAAGAGCCTTTTTTATGCCAGATCGCTATTTTGTCTCTTTTGATCAGTGTGAGGAACACGAGAGCTAGAAAAGCGAGACCGACACGTAATTCAATAAGCACAATTGGCCCGAGAAGTGGTGAACCAATTCGTACAAAAAGAAAAGAAGCCCCCCAAATTGCAGATAGCAACAAGAGGGTGGTGAAATCTTTGGCTTTCAAAAATATTCCTCCAAAAATGCATTATTCGATGCCACGTAAGCAAATTCTTTGCTCAATTTCCCGCATGACAAATTCATAGTGAAGATCATCATAATCCCCATGCTGCATGGCTTGCAAGTGTATCCATCCTTCGCTGTTTTGCCACCCGTTTTTTCAAAAAATCGAATAATCAGTTTCACTGTCGTGGGGATAAGCGTTGGCTGACTATCCCTGCGATGACGGACGAGGTAGGCAAGTGCGCCTAATTTTGTTTTGATCTGATCGACATCGGTAAGTTCAGCAAAGCGATGTGTGCTCGTCGTAAGTAACTCGATTGGTTGTGGTCTAGCATAATAATAACCTTGTCCATAACGAGCGCCAAGAAAATAGGTGGCTTCAACATAAGGGAGTGTTTCGAGACCTTCCACGATGACCGACCAACCAAAATCATGTGCGATTTGAATGAGATTATAGATGATGCTTAGTGTTGTCAAAGGTTTATCCGATACGGACATCCATAGCCCGCGATCGATTTTGATGATTTGAAAGGGAAACATAGCAAGTCGCATAAAATTGCTATCACCAGACCCGAAATCATCCATGGCGAGCGCGAGTTCACGATTCGTAAGTTCTTGTAAATAACTCATGAGATGCGTGATGTTGTATCCAGGTGTTTCGAGGATCTCTAGGACTAACCGCTCTTTGGGAAATGACGATCTTTGTAAACATTCCAAGATCCATAACGGTAATTGTTCGTTTTGTAACGTGCTTGGCGATAAATTAAGCGAAAGTTTGATCGAGGGATTGCTTTTAGTACCTGTGACAAAATGGTGAATACCTTTCTCCAATCCTTGGCGAAAAAGTCGTTCCAGTTCGATTTCGCCCAGATAAGGGAGAAAATCAGCAGGTGGTATGATGTTGCCTTGTTCGTCGCGTAAGCGAGAGAGAATTTCATAATTCACCACAGATCCCGATACAATCTCCACAATCGGCTGTACATAAAGCAACAAATTACCGTCGTAGATGTGCTGGCGATACTTTCTGTAAGCAGGGTTGGCGGGGTAAATAGGCTGCGTACTAGGATCTAACCAGTTTTCTCGTCCGATGTGTTGGAGCGCTTGGGCAAATATTTTAAACCATGAAGATTCGAATTGATGCGGAAAACGGCCGTGTAAAGCGAGAACTGCTATTGTGTTTTTATGATCATCGACAAGGGGAATCATAGTGATAGAGCGTACCCCTTCTGCCAGAAGGACTTCGCGCAGAGGATGACGTGTTGGCCATTTTGCATAGGAAGCGATACTTTTTATTTCAGATGTAAACCAGGTTTCATTAAGAATACTTTGACCGAGTTCCGACGTCATATCAGGGTCGACACTGAGCGACAAGACTTGTTGAAGATGTTCTATTGTGATTTTTTGCAATCCATAGGCGCGGTCAACAAGGAAACCATGCTCAAAATGAAGATGATAAAGCATGACATGAAGAATGCCAGGTAATGAGAGCAATTTTTCATAGCGTTGTTCGCTGTTTTTGACTTCATAAAGTTCTTGAAAAGCTGTAAAGAAAGTCATTATGGTCGATTCTTGGGCTTGCAATTGAACTTGTAAATCCAATTGTAAACGTTGATAAAGAATTTTCCATAATCGATCGCAATCCGTTGGTGAAGAAGTTCGTAGAAAGTGTTCGATGTGCTTCGCATAAAGCTCGTTAGAGCATGAGATCAGATCGCTGCCTAAACCGACGAGCGTGTGCACTTCGCCAAGTGAATAGGCGAGTTCACGGATTGAAGCGTCGGTGGTATCAGGATGCAGAATATTTTCGAGATGATGGACGGTCATCGTTTTTAAGTGATCGAATTCTTGATCCTGTAAACTTTCAAAGATTTGATTGGCATAAGGGTGATGACGAATTTCCTCAAAGAAGTGTTCCACAATCGAGACGATGGGAAACTTAATCGAGGCCAATGGTGATGAAAATAAAGGTTCAGCGTCGGCATGGATAAGCAATTGTTCGATCGAATAACCGTGTTCAGGATAATGGGATACCCCAAGATGCATCGATATCGATAATGGCATTGTCGGTAGTGTATGTATGCTAAAAGGTTGATTCATTGCTTCTTGAATTTGTGTAAGGCGCTCAAGATACGGTGCGTACTGATCATCCTCTGAAACGATGATAAAATCGTAGCCACCATAACGACACAAGAAATCCTCCTTAGTAAGGAGAGTAGTAAGTCGTTGAGCGATAAGGATAAGAATTTGATCCGTCACAAAATGACCATAGGTATCGAGAATGGTTTTGAAATACTTGATATCAAGAATGGCAAGATAAAAGGAAGAGGGTGTATCTTGTTCCATTTCGATTTTTTGTGCGATATAGTATTCGAGCGCTCGACGATTCGGCAAACCGGTTAAAGCATCATGCATTGCTGCATGTTCTAGTTTTTGATGCGTGGTCACCATGTCGGTAACATCTTGAATCGTCCATACGGAAGCCACGCGGTGTTCGGCAAGTTCCGTGATCGCACTGATGGAGATATCGAGATAACGGGTTCCGCCCGATGATGTTGTATAAACAAAGTGAGGAAAATGAAGATAGCCTTCACGGGCTAATGAATCGAGAAAGGGAACGATTTCTTTTTCACTAGAGATGCCGAGGATTAATGTGAAAATATTACGAGAAATCGCCTCGCTCTCATGAGCGAGTTGTAATAATTCAAGAAAACGTTGGTTGATTCGAAGAATATCTGCTCTTTCCACCATCGCCATGCCTACTGACGTGCGATCGAGAAAGTGTTGATGTAAAGCGAGCAAGTCAAAGTGCTCTAAGCCATTAGAGATATCTAAGGCGAGTTTCTCAAGAAGAACTTTTATCTCTTTGGAAAAAAACTTTTCTCTTCTATGATAGATGGAAAGAATTCCCCATAACTTACCTCTTCTATGAATCGGTAAAGAGGCGCTCGATCGTAATTGAAACTTTTCCGCCGCGTTGCGCCATGGTGACATGACAGGATTTCGTCCGAATGATTGATTGTAACAAACGCGATCCTGACGCCAAGCGGTCAATAATGGTCCTTGGTTTTCTTCTTCTTGGATGTTGATGGACAGATCATCAAGATAGGCTTTTTTTCCTGCGATTGCGTGAAAATTGATCTTTCCTTCATGATCAGGTATTGCAATACAAGCTAAAGCGAACCCACCTTGCTCGACGATCGTGTGGCATATCGTTTGGAGCAGATCTTTTTCATCTTTTGCGTTTACGAGTTGTTGATTGACAGCGATCAACATTTGCTGCGTTAGATTTGTGCGATGTGGCAAAACGATCACCATACCGGTTGTGACATAGCTCTCTACTTGTATTATACAACGGTATAAGCGAGTTGATCAGAATTATTAAAAAAGAAAAAACATCCTGTAAAAGTGATTTTGGTCAACTTTTGCAGGATGTTTCTTACTGAGATATTACTGAATTCGATCGAGTGCAGCGAGAATGTCTTCGATGTTCATGCGCTTGGTGTAATCCATAGCATGACCGAGGGCGACGATTTTACCCGTTGTATCGAGAATGTACGTTGCAGGAACAGGCAGTTTCCATCCTAGATCACCATTGTATTTACCCACATCGATTTGAAAAGCATTTTCATACAATTCACGAAGTTCCTTGGAGAATTCAAAAAGCAAATGGTATGCACGCAGTGTTTCACCAGTCGGATCGCTCAGAACTGGGAAAGCTAAGTTGTGCTTTTCTTGAACCGATAGCGAATGATCGGGCGTTTGTGGGCTGATTGCGACGAGTTTCGCGTTGCGTTTTGTGAATTCGGGAAGTGCTGCTTGTAATGCTCGCTAAAGAGAATCTGGTGAGGTATGAACGAACGCATTTCTCAGTCAATGCGCTGGAGGTTGCGACATTACTATAAGCATGGACGCGTGCCCTCATCAAGGTGCACGCGTCCATTTTTTTACTTATCAATGTGAAATTTGCTTTAGAATTGTGCGGTACATTGTGGCAAGCGATGTATCGTTTTCGTAATAAGGTTGCAGACAAAGCATGTAGAGAAATGGTTGTGTCACCAACTCATATTGGGGAAGGACACCAGGTCCACAACTTGCACTGCCAAGTCCATGCATTGCGTGATCGAGATGCAGTGTTACCTCAGGATGATGGGGCACATCGATCGTATGTTTTGCCTGATCGATTTCTGACGTTAATGCATGGTGAGCACTAAAGGAGAATGGTTGGTCTCCAGTAACCATAAGGCCAAATCCTTGTTCATCCGTAAGCGTCAGCATATCCGTATCGAGATGACTTCCGTTTTCTTGTGGATAGACATAGGGTACCCACATGGCATCGACAGTTTGTTGAAAGAGATCGTGTAACGTTGCTTGATGACTATCCACATATGACTCTTCTGGGCCACGACCGAACCAAGAGGCATTTTGTAAGTCTTTTTGTAAGGTCATCGTCATTCCGATTCTCGGTAAGACACGAGGGAATGCGCCCTTTGGTGTGCCTGCGATACTGATGAGGACAAGACCGGTTGGTAAAATGCGATAGGTTGTCGACATATCGATCGACCAAGAAAATACAGGTGGCGCCATCCGACTTTGTACCTCGATGTGTACTTCATTTTCGTTTTTGGCGATGGTTAACGTGACCGCGTCGATTCTTTCAGTCATCAGATGCATTCCAAGGCGTTGCCAGTAAGCAGCTGTAGATGGCGTGTCATCCCAGGTGGGAGGCTGATCATTGTCTGTCATCGCACGCCAAAAGTCGTGCTGTAAGCCTGACTGAATTAACGAACGATTTTGGTAGTGAAATTGTTCGATTTTTGCTTTGATACGATCAAAGATGATCGTAAAGGTATTGCCCGAAATGATAAATCTGTGTTCTTGCTCGACCACGGTAAGTTTATGTGAATTGTTAGATATCACGTTGTTTTTGACAGGGGGCAACGCACGAACGGGAAGAGCGAATTCGTGATGACCGATGGTAAAACCTGCTTTGGCAAAAGGAAGATCGTCGCGAAGGACAAAGCGAAGCTGTAAGAAGCAACGCTCACCTTCCGGAAGATGAGGTAGCTTGATGCCAAGGGAAACTTTTTCGGTTTCACCAGGTAAGATTGCTGGTAGTGAAATCATACCACGTAGCAGAGCACCACTTGGTGCCGTGATACGATATTGACAATTCAGATGGGAGAGATCGAGAAAATCATAACGATTCGTGATGCTTACTGAGCCATCCGCGATGTCCAACTGGCTGACTTTAAGTGGTTGGATAGCATATTTATAAGCATGGAGTGCAGGCGATGGTGTATGATCTGGAAAGACAAGCCCATCGATCACAAAATTGCGATCGTGTGGTTGTTCCCCGAAATCCCCTCCATAAGCGTAGAAAGGTTTACCATCTTGGCTCATCTGTAAAATGCCATGGTCTAGCCATTCCCAGACACAGCCACCTTGTAGACGAGGATAAGCAAAAAATGCTTCGACATATTCGGTAAGACCACCAGGTCCATTGCCCATCGCATGAGCAAATTCGCATAGAATATGCGGTTTACTGATCGTCGTTTGCCGACCAAGTTCGATTAAGTCATCCACCGAGGTGTACATCGTACTATGAACATCCATGACAGCTTTCTCGAAAGCGTTGTCGTCTTCCATCAAGGCTCGCGTCTCGCCTTCATAATGTAAAAGACGGCTAGGGTCAATTTCTCTTGCCAATTCGGCCATCGCGATTTGATTGATACCATAGCCAGATTCATTACCAAGTGACCACATGATGATCGAAGGATGATTTTTATCGCGGACGATAGTCCGTTCTAAGCGATCTACATAGTGCGGCTGCCAGGTGATATCTTGACTGAGTTGATGCCAGTTTCCCGTGACGAAAAATCCATGTGTCTCAAGATCGGTTTCGGCGATGACATACAGACCGTATTCGTCACAAAGGTCATAAAAACGTGGATCGTTAGGATAATGGCTTGTGCGTACCGTGTTGATATTATGTTGCTTCATCATGCGTACATCTTCGATCATCCACGATAAGGGGACGGTTTTCCCATAGACTGGATGATGATCATGACGGTTGACGCCAAGTAATTTGATCGCTTTATCATTGACGAAAAAAAGTCCATCACGTTGTTCTATTTTGCGAAAACCTACATACAAGAGTACGCTTTCTCGTTCGTTATCACCATCGGACAATGTGAGAAGGATCGGATAACGAAAAGGTGTCTCTGCAGACCAAGGCGATACATCTTGAAGCGAACATGTGATAAGCAATGAAGTCGTAGTCTCTCTTAAGACGGTGACTTCCTTAGAGGTATTGATCAGGTTGGTTTTTGCAAAGCGCGAAGAGAGTACAGAAAGATCGACTTTACAGTTTGCATCGAGGTGTAATTCGTTTTTGATCTCGATGTGAACGGATAAATTACCGATCTTTTGTTGCGTATCGAGTTGTGCTTGCACCGTAATGTCTTGAAAGTTTACTTTCGGACGACACAGGATATAGACATCGCGAAAGATGCCCGACAACCACCACTGATCCTGATCTTCGAGATAACTACCGACACTCCATTGATAGACGATGACAGCGATATGGTTCTCTCCAGGGGTCACATAGTTGGAGATCGAAAATTCAGACGGTAATCGACTGCCTTGGCTATAGCCTACATAGTGACCGTTGATATAGACATGAAAAGCGCTATCTACACCTTCGAACCGAAGTGTAACCGATTGCTCTTCGATCGATGTATCGAGAAAAAAAGAACGTCGATAGCAAGCTGTAGGATTCTCCGTGGGAACATGTGGCGGATCCACAGGAAACGGATAGATAACGTTGGTATAGTGAGGATGGCCATATCCATGCATCTGCCAATTCGATGGCACGTTAAGAGAATCCCAAAGTGTATCATCAAACGAAGGGTCAATCATGGCCATCGTTAAAGCTCTTGGGGAAGGATAGAGATGAAATTTCCATGTTCCTTGTAAGGAGAGAAAAGCATCGGAACTTCCTCGTTCATTCGTTAAGGCACTGTCGACCGTGGTATGAGGTACAAAGTAAGCCCGAGAAGGAAGACGATTTCGTTGCACAATTGTGAGATCTTGATGATCGGTTGTCCATGAAGAGATATCCTCTTTCAACCTGTCCACCTCGTTGCCTGAGAATTTCATAATAAGGAGAATGCTTATCTTGACAGACGCATTTTACCTCGATAAACTGCGTTTGTAAACTGATATTTTATCGTTATTTTAGTAAAATACGCAGGAAAGCGTGTGAACTATGGCTAAGCTGAAAGAAGTGGCTCAATTAGCGGGCGTATCGCCAACGACCGTTTCGAGAATTTTGCATCAAGATCCAACCCTTTCGGTATCTGAAGAAACCCGAGAACGCGTACTTGAAGCAATCGCGACGATGGGTTATCAGCCTAAAAGTAAAAAGCGTGAAATCGGTAGATATAAGCTGTCACGTGTTGGCATTATCGCCTATGGAAGCGAACAGGTTGAAATGAATGACCCTTACTATATGAAAATTCGTGTCGGCGTGGAGAAAGAATTACATCGCTTAGGTTTTGACCAATCTGTACTTGTACAGTGGTCTGATAATTTACCTTCTTATCAAAATTATCTCGATCTTGATGGTGTCATCATTATTGGACAAAATGACGAAGCTGCGCAATTTTTTGCTGATAAAAAGCAACGTATCGTCTTTGTCGATCGTTGTCCAGATCCGCGGAAATATACGAGCGTTATGATCGATTTTGTTTATACGACGAAAATGCTGCTTGATCATTTGCTTTCTTTAGGGTATCAACGCATCGGCTATATCGGTGGTCGCCGTCGCATTAAAAAAAAAAAAGTGCGACTGTCCATCATGAAAGAATATCTCTCTTATAAAAATTATTTTCATGAGGAGGATGTCCATGTTGCTTCGGCTTGGTCGGGGTTGGGTGGTTATGAAGCCGCAAAAGAAATCATGGCAAGAGAAAATCATGCGCAGGCGTATTTTGTAGCAAGTGATCCGATGGCAATAGGAGCCATTCGAGCTTTTACGGAAAAAGGTATACGTATTCCAGATGATATTGCTGTGGTCGGCTTTGATGATATAGAAGTCGCGCCTTTTGTCTCTCCACCGCTGACCACCGTTCATTTAGAAAGTGAAAAGATGGGCAGGATGGCGGCGAATCTATTGGTTGACGGTATCGGGGATGAAGAGGGACCCATGACGATCTGTGTGCCGACGTCATTAGTCATTCGTGAAAGTTGTGGCGCCAAACGTTTGGGGAGGTAATGATGATGATAGTGTATGATTCGAATCTTCAACAATTTAGTTTACAAGTTGGCAAAGCGAGTTATGTGATGGCGCTACATAAGGGGAGTTATCTCACCACACGTTATTTTGGTTTGCGCCTTCATGGCGATTTTCTTGCATCACCTTTTGTTGAAGTCCCAAGATCGTTTTCGCCGAATCCGTTGGCGGATGATGAACGGTTTTCTCTTGACACATTGCCACAAGAATACCCTGTGTTTGGCAATTCGGATTTCCGACTACCGGCTTTAGAGGTGGAATTTGAAGATGGGTCGCGTCTTGTTGATTTGCATTATGATCAGCATCGCATCTATGAGGGTAAACCTAAGCTCCATGAATTACCATCGACGTACGTTGAAGAGGAAAAGCAAGCGCAAACTTTAGAAATCGACCTTTTTGATGCTGTCAGTCAACTTCGTGTTACCTTGCGCTATACCGTGTTTGCTGGCCATTCGATCCTTGTTCGTTCCGTCTTGTTACATCATGAAGGAGATGCCCCGATCCGTATATCGCGCGTTATGTCGATGGCCATGGATCTTTCGCTACCTGATTATCAGATGCTGCATTTACCGGGAGCTCACGCGCGTGAACGAGAAATGACATGGCAACCGATCGGTAAAGCGATGCACAGTATCGAAAGTCGTCGTGGTGCGAGTAGTCATCAACAAAATCCGTTTCTTGCCCTTGCTTCACCGACGATCACCGAAGAAGACGGGGAAGTATATTCCGTCGCTCTCGCCTACAGTGGTAATTTTCAATTGGTCGTGGATACGGATCAATATGATGTCACCCGGGTTATGGTGGGCATCAATCCGTTTGATTTTCGATATTTACTAAGTCCTGGAGAGAAGTTTGAGACGCCAGAGGTCACCGTAGGATTTCATGCTCACGGGCTTGGTGAAATGTCACGTGATTATCATCGCTTTTTTCGAAAACATCTGCTATCCGGTCGTTACCGTGATCAACTTCGACCGATTTTAATCAATAATTGGGAGGCAACCTACTTTCAATTTGATGAGCAGGTGTTATTACAACTTGCTGATGAAGCGAAAGAAGTCGGCATCGAGTTGTTTGTTTTGGATGATGGTTGGTTCGGTCAGCGTGATGATGATCGGACATCACTTGGCGATTGGGTTGTCGATACGCGAAAATTACCGCATGGACTAGGCGCATTTGGCGAGCAAATTAGGCAAAAAAATATGCGTTTTGGTCTGTGGTTTGAGCCAGAAATGATCTCGCCAGATAGCGCTTTGTATCGAACGCATCCAGATTGGTGTCTGTTTGTTCCAGGTCGTAATCAATCGGTCAGTCGTCATCAATATGTGCTTGATTTTTCGTCGAAAGAAGTTTGTGATGCCATCATTGAACAATTGACCAAAATCCTTTCACAGGCACCGATCGACTATGTGAAGTGGGATATGAATCGTCATCTCACGGAAGTAGGTTCTGTTTCTTTGGCAGCAAATCGTCAAAAAGAAGTGAGTCATCGCTATATGCTTGGTGTCTATCGCGTGATGGACACATTGACTAAACGCTTTCCTTCTATTTTATTTGAAAGCTGTTCAGGAGGGGGAGGAAGGTTCGATCCAGGTTTGTTGGCGTATATGCCTCAGGTTTGGACGAGTGATAATACCGATGCGATCGCGCGGTTATCTATCCAATTTGGAACGAGTTTGATCTATCCAGCGATCGCGATGGGGTCGCACGTGTCAGCTGTACCTAACCATCAAGTAGGCAGGGTTACTTCTTTACAGACGCGAGGTTATGTCGCTATGATGGGCAATCTTGGCTATGAACTCGATCTGAGGAGACTTGGGGAAGAAGATCGAGTTACCATTCGTCAACAAATCGCCTTTTATCAACAATGGCGAGATGTTATTTGCTTTGGTGATCTTTACCGATTGAAGCATCCTTCAAAGCAACAAGATGCTGCGTTTCTTTATGTGTCGGAAAAAAGGGACCGTGCCATTGTCACGTACATTCAAATCATGGCACGAGCCAATCCTGCATTGAAACGTTTACGACTGCAAGGTCTTGCTACGAATGAAACGTACAGCGTCACGCTACATGGTACAGAACAGACGGGCATCTTTGCCTTATCGCCGCTCACCTTAGTAATGAACGGCGATGAATTAATGCAGTATGGCTTAGCGATTCCCTATCTACATGGTGATTTTCTCGGTTGTGTTTGGACGATTGAAAAAGCAGAAATAGCACCATAAGAAAATCTGATAGCTAAACACGTAGTTCCGCACTTTTAGCGAGACCTAAAGTTAGTTGGGAGGAAAATGCTTCTGCAGCTTTGGACAAGGGAATCTGTGCGTGAGAGACTAGCGCCACACTACGCGCTGGAATGGCAGGAAGGACAGGAACTTCAACCAATTCCCCTCGCGCAATTTCATTAGCGATAAATTCACGAGCAACACAACCGACACCCATGCCGATTTTTGCGAAAGCGATGATCAGATCGATGCTACCAAGTTCAATCTCCGGTGAGATATTTACGTGATTGAGTTTAAAATATTGATCGATTCGATCACGCGTAACGCTACCTTTCTCCAGTAAAATCAGTGGAAGGCTTGATAGATCGCGAACATGCAAAGGTCGTTCTGACCAGGACGGCCTTTGCCCTGTCATAAAGCAATCGTGTAAATCGAGCAACCAACGTACGGAGAGAGAATTTTCGTCAATGGGAAGGTGAACGATGCCTAAATCGATACGACCTTCTCGCAATAATTGCACGATTTGCTCCGAAGTACGGTTGATGACTCGGATGTGAATATCAGGATACTGATGATGGAATTCTTTTAAGTGTGGAATGAGTAAGTGGCGCGACAACGTATCCCCAGCACCTATTCGCACTTCGCCAAAGTTTAATTGCCGCTGATCGCGAATTCGTCTTTCAGCGGTTTCGATAAACTTATAGGCTTGTGAGATGTAAGTATAGATCGGTTCAGCATCTGGAGATAATCGCACTCCTTTGGAATTACGTACAAAAAGGGAAATGTCTAATGCGTCTTCGAGTTGTCGAATCATCTGGCTGACGGCAGACTGGGATACATTTAATTCACGCGCTGCTTGGGAGATGCTACCCAGTCTTGCTACGTGGTAAAAAACGCGATACCAATCAAAATTCACAGTATCCATTTTTCTTATGCTCCCCATTAGAAATATCTGATTTTATTATAATACAAACACCGTTATACTGACTAGTGGATAGGGAAGGAGGTTTTTTACAATGTCTGTTACGGCTGTTGTTGGCGCCAATTGGGGCGATGAAGGAAAAGGGAAAATCACCGATTATCTCGGGGGAAAAGCTGATTTTGTCGTCCGGTATCAAGGTGGAGATAATGCAGGTCATACGATTATTAATGAATTTGGTAAATTTGCGTTAAACTTATTACCTTCGGGTGTGTGTCATACTTCGATCATCAATGTGATTGGACCAGGTGTTGCTTTTAATCCACTGTCGTTCGTAGCGGAATTGCAAAAGTTTCTCGATCGCGGGATGACGATGCCACAACTGCGCATCTCTGATCGTGCGCAAATGGTATTGCCCGTTCACGTTATGCTTGACGTTCTTGAAGAACAACGCTTGGCTGATCGACAATTTGGCTCGACCAAATCGGGGATTGCGCCTTTTTATGCGGATAAATATCAAAAGATTGGGATTCAAGTCGCCGATTTATTTGATGATCAGCGACTCTATGAACGATTGCAGGCTTTGCTTGAGATGCGTAACACGGCGATCGTTCATCTATATGGAAAAGATCCAGTTCGCGTGGAAGATATCATGGCCACGTTACAGGAAAAACGCGCGGTCATCGCGCCGTTTGTCTGTGATACCACGGCATTACTTCATGATGCGATTCGACAAGGTAAGCATATCTTGGTCGAGGGACAATTAGGTGCATTGCGTGATCCGGATCATGGAATATTCCCTTATTCGACATCTTCTTCGACGTTAGCAGGGTATGCTACAGTCGGTGCTGGCATACCTGTTCGCGCTCTGACTGAGGTGATCGCTGTCGTCAAAGCGTATTCGTCCTGTGTTGGAGCGGGTCCCTTTGTCTCTGAATTGTTTGATGAACAAGGGGATACGCTGCGTCGTCTTGGCGGGGATGCTGGTGAATATGGTGCGAAAACGGGGCGACCACGCCGTGTAGGATGGTTTGATGCTGTGGCGACGCGGTATGGTTGTCAAGTGCAAGGAGCAACGCAAGTTGCTTTGACCAATTTGGATGTGCTTGGTTATCTGGATGAAGTTCCTGTGTGTTATGCTTATGAAATAGACGGTAATGTTGTACATCAATTCCCGACGACAGCTCATCTTGATCGTGCGAAACCTGTGATTAAGCATCTTCCAGGCTGGAAGACGGATATTTCGTCGATTCGTACCTTTGAACAACTACCTAAAGCGGCACAGGATTATGTGCACTTTGTCGAAGAAGTGGTTGGTTGTCCGATCACGATCGTTTCAGTTGGACCTAAACGAGAAGATATCATTTTGCGCGGCTAAATGTAATCCCCACCGACCAAGCGATAAGCTGGTCAGTGGGGATTTTTATTCGATGTTCAGTTCATCGAAACGGGTTCACTTTATCGAATGAGACCGTTTACCATATCGATCATTTGTTCCAACTGTTCTTCGCTGATCTTTCCTCCGGCAAAGTGTAAAATTCCTCGTAAAGGCATATTGCGCATCATCGCTTGCATCATTTCTGGATTATCTTTCAGATCATCAAATAATCCCATTTCCTGACCATAAGATCGCATCATTTGTGTGACGACAGGTGACACGATCGGGTGATCGAGTAAATCACCTAGTGTTGAGTTTTTATGAAAGACTACTGGTTTGGCTTTGGTTGCTGTTACGTGAACGGTACATACGAGTGGTAAGGTATCGCTCGATGGACCAGCATACAGTGAAAAATCACCTGTTTGTACTTGCCAATCGTTGAGATCGGTATCAAAGTAGGCAAATGAGCGTTTATCAAGCGTAAACGATACCGTTTTTTGCTCGCCTGGCGCTAATTCGATCTTGGTAAAACCTTTAAGTTCCTTGAGGGGGCGGTTTACGGTCGTTTGGTGATCATGGACATAAAGTTGAATGATTTCTTTGCCTTTGTAATTTCCAGTATTGCTTACGGTAACTGCGACAGTAAGCGTATCTTGATCGGAGATTTGCTGTTGATTTACTTCGATGTGGTCATATGAAAAGGTCGTATAGCTTAGACCATGTCCAAATGGGAAGAGGGGCTTTATCGACTTTGCTTCATAGTAGCGATACCCGATAAAAACCCCCTCATGGTAGATGACTTCATCGCCATCGCCGGGGAAATTAAGGTGCGATGGATTGTGATGTAATTTTTGCGGAAATGTTTCAGCTAATTTTCCCGATGGGTTCACGATGCCAAATAACAGATCGGCAACAGCTTGACCAACAGCTTGTCCGCTTAAATAGCCTTCAAGAATGGCGGTAGCGTGATCGATCCAGGGCATTTCAATCGGTGCACCATTGCTTAGAACGACGACGATATTGGTTTGTACTTTCGCGATTTGTTCGAGTAATTTGATGTGGTTATCCGGAATGTCAAGATGTAACCGATCAAATCCTTCCGATTCATAACGTTCTGGCAGACCGATAAAGAGAACGACACGATCGACTTTTTGAGCGACGGCGATCGCTTCTTCAAGCAAGTTCGCATCAAGGTCATCGCTGTCAGGAAGATAGCCTTGTGCGTAGTGAATCTCGACAGCGTCACCTACTTCTTCTAAAATCGCATCATAGCTCGATACTAATTTTGTTGGGTGTACGTGAGAACTTCCTCCACCTTGATAGCGAGGCGTTTTAGCAAAAGCACCGATGAGGCCAAGAGATCCGTCTTTTTGCAGCGGTAAGATATCTCGGTCATTTTTTAATAAAACCATACATTCTGAAGCGACTTGTCGAGCAAGTTGATGGTGTTCTTCTTGCGAATAGGTGGTGTCAGATTGACGGTTTTGTATCACTTTATCGATAATCCTGAGCAGATTACGCACAGCATCATCTAAAGCTTTCATGGAAAGCTTCCCCTCGTTAACCGCCTTGACGATGTTGGCGTCGTTAAAACCACCGTTACCCGGCATCTCAAGATCGAGTCCAGCAAGGATACCCTCTACACGATTATTCACGGCACCCCAATCAGAAACGACAAATCCGTCGAAACCCCAGGTGTCCCGTAAAATCGTCGTTAACAATTCATCATGTTCTGCACAATACGTTCCATTAAGTCGATTGTAGGCACACATCACAGTCCAAGGTTTTGCTTGCTTTATAGCATATTCAAAACTCGCTAGATAGAGTTCATGAAGTGTCCGTGTGTCAATGACAGCACTTGTGCTCATACGACGATGTTCTTGGTTATTGGCAGCAAAATGTTTGATTGAAGTTCCGACACCTTGACTTTGTACCCCGAGGATATGGTGCGTAGCAAGTCGAGATGCGAGATAAGGATCTTCAGAGAAATATTCAAAATTACGGCCGCATAGGGGAGAGCGCTTGAGGTTGACAGCTGGGCCGAGTAGAATGCCCACCCCATGCGTTTGACACTCGCGACCGAGTGCACTGCCTACAGCAAATAATAAGTCGGTATTCCAAGAACTTGCTAATGCACTGCCTGAAGGGAAGCACGTCGCGGGTACAGAATCATGAAGACCAACATGGTCCGCATCGCCATTTTGTTTACGTAAGCCATGTGGTCCATCTGTCATCATGATCGAAGGAATAAATAGACGTTCGATAGGTTTGGTTTCCCAGAAATTACGGCCAGAGCAGAGACTTGCCTTTTCCTCAAGTGTCATTTGTTCGATAACGTTTTCGATCACAATGCTCAAAGCAATCGCCTCACTTTTATTTTTATAAAAAAGATAGCGCTATCATTCTTAAGAGTATGATAAGCTATTTTAGGATGATTTGCTTGGCTATTTCGGAAGATTTTATCGCTTATCGAAGTGAGAACGTAAGGGGGGCGCTGATGAAGCGATATGGGGTTGGGATATTGGTCGGGGTTTTGTTTTTCACAGGCTCATCCATATCATTAGCAAAAACGATTTCGAACTCGGTCTATTCAACGCATTCATTTTCGGGAAGGTATACCATGTCGATGGGTTCGGAGCAAGGTACGCTCACATTGCAAGCAGAAAAGTCGCAGCATGTTCATTTTCATTTTGAAAACTTGTGGGTAAGCAATCCACAGACGGGTGCTGTGAACATCGGTGATTTACAAGGTGAAGCGACGGTTGATGGTCAGATTGCCTCGTACCGTGGGATAGGTTTTAACCATCAACCTTATAAAATCACGTTCACCAGTTTCTTACCGAATATGATCGATGTTCATGTCGTGTCGCTAAGGCGATCCCCATTAGAAGATGAAAGTGTAACGCTTGGGCTTGGTCAAAATGTTATGCTCGACGGGCGTTATGTGCGTAAACCACTGTCTTCAAGTATAAAGATTGCCGATGAGTTTGTTTTTGCGTATGAGCATCTTTTTATCGAAGCAGTTAACCAACGTAATTTTCAGCTCGTGGCACCAGAACTTCTTCAGTTTCAAACGTATCCTTTTTACACACAAAGCAATAAGATCGTCGATAGCCCACTCTATCGCGAACAACAAAATTTTATTGCGCAAGCGAAAAAAACGAACCTTAAAGAGCAACTGATTAATTTTCAAATTGTTAAAACTGTAAGTAAATCGAATGGCCTTGTAGAAGTCACAACACGAGAACAAATCGCCTATTCACAAGGACATCAATCCATGCGAAGTCACAGCTATCTTTGGGTATATCAAGTGCAGACGAGTGGACCTAACTTGGGCATCGAGAATATGTCACGGTCGACACCGATTGCGATCGCACAAGCTGTGAAACAAGATCGAAGTAGCTATCAAACTTTTTTACAAAAATCATAAGCCGTAATCGCGTTTATCCATGCCGACGACATGGTTCATGAGCCAGCCTTGAAGAAATTGAAAAGTTTCCATCGTGATTTCTTCGCCAGATTCGATGCGTCGAATCAAATTGGCTAATGAAACCATGAGTTCTTTATGGACTTTTTTATGCTCTTCAAGGTGTGTAATCTTGTTTTCTTCCATATACTTTTCTTCAGAATCAAAATGGTATTGTCCGTAGTCGGCTACTTCCATGAGATAGGGATGAGGATCGAGCTTACGATCTTTGATCCAATCATCAAAGAAACGATTGAGAATATCGATAAACTGACGATGTTGTTGATCCATAATTGTGAATGTACGATATTTGGCATCAAATTCAATGTATGACATCGATAAAACTCCTCTCAACGGTTGCGAATGATCGTTGTTATTTCTTGTGCGAGGTTAGGTAAAGCGACTTGCTTTTGGACAGCGCCGATTTCAAAGGCTATTTTGGGCATGCCATAGACGACAGATGATGCTTCATCTTGTCCTAACGTGCTGGCTCCTTGTTGCCGCATATGCAAAAGGCCTTTAGCACCATCGTAGCCCATACCCGTAAAGATAACGCCAAGGGCAGATCGTCCGACCGCTTTTGCCACGGAGTCAAAAAGTACATCCACCGATGGACAATGACCGTTGATGCGATCACCAGTGGAACAATCGAGTCGATAACGATCTGCGAGTTTGATTACGCGCAGATGCTTGTCCCCAGGCGCGACATAAACATGACCCGATTCGACGATATCACCCGTCTCGGCTTCTTTGGCAGCAAAGGCAGTCTGTTCATCGATTCGATTGGCAAATAACCCTGAAAAGACAGGCGGTATATGTTGCACGATCACGATGCCGGGAATATCGGTGGGTAGTTCACGTAAAACCTGGTACAAAGCTTCTGTTCCACCCGTGGAAGCTCCGAGTGCAATCAAATCGATGCGTCTAGGAATGGTATCAAGAGTGCTAGGTTGTATACCCAATGTTGACTGCTCAAAAAACGCTGTGATGGACGACTGGATACTAGCGATAAATTCCCGGACAGAATGCACCGATTCGACCTCAGGAAACGGAAGTGGCATGATCCAACGACCTTGTCGCGTGAAAGCTTGCAAAGAGTGATCGATGCCGTGCGCGATCACGATCAAGGGAATCTTCTCAAGTAACCCTTTTGACAAATAAGCGTCAGTCAGAATAAGAAGATCAGGACGCTGATCATAAGAGATGATCGTGATGCCTTGCATAAAACGAAGGACTCGAATAAGGATGTGTTGTAAGACAGTATCTTCGAGTAGCAGACCGATGCGCAGGTTCATGATCGTAACCTCTAGGCAAGTGGCTTGCGATAAATCGCTGGTACGACGTACTGAAAATCGGTCTTCATCCTATCTATCGTTTCAGCATGACCGATCATAAGAAAGCCACCAGGTTCCAAATGGTCATAAAATTGTTTAATTAGACTGTACTTCGTAGGTTCATCAAAGTAAATCATCACATTTCGACAAAAAATAAAATGAAATTTTTGTTTGAATGGATAGTATTCTTCCATAAGATTGAACGGTCGATAGATCACTTCCTTTTTGATCCGTTCGATTACCTCGACATGTTCATGATCAATACGTCGAAAATACTGATAAAGCCAACCTGGTGGCAGTTTGGAAGTTGCTTCGACTTTATAAATACCTCGTACCGCAACATCGAGGACGACCTGAGACAAATCCGTAGCGAGAATTTGCGTGTTCCATTGCGCTTTTTCTGCGCCAAAAAATTCATCGATTAGCATAGCAAGTGTGTAGGGTTCTTCGCCAGAAGAGCATCCGGCACTCCAGATTCGAAGATCATGCTGAATTAGCTTGTTCTTATAATAGGGAAGTACATGATTTTTAACAAAGGCAAAGTGATCGGATTCTCGATAAAAAAAAGTGTGGTGTGTGGTTACTTTGTCGAGAAGTATCCTTAATGCGTTGCCGCTTTTATCTTTCATCACATAGTCAGAGTATTCAGAGAAAGAGGTTAATTGTAAGGTATTGATGGTTTCTTGCAAACGATTATTGATCAACATGATTTTCTCGGGTTTTAAATGAACCCCGAAGTTGTCTTTGACAAAGGAAGCAAGTTGTGAGAATTCCTTATGTGTCATCGTGATCATGATAACACCTCATTGTTTTGAAAAGTGAGCATAAGCCCGCCATGGTGAGAATATAACGGGCTTATGCGCAAAACTCACTTAGTATTTACCAAAATCTTGGCTGCTGACGGCAACTTTCGTTTGTCGCCAATCATGATTGTTTTGTGTAGGATATTTCGCACTGCTTTGCGCATCGGCTTCTAACTTTTCAAGCATTTTTAGCACATCGGGTTGGATTTCGTTTTGCGTGACGCCCTGATCAACTCGTTTTAGTTGAAAACGACCAACCATCTGTTTAAGCAGTTCGGATTGACTGGACAGTTCTTCACTCGCTGCTGCACTTTCTTCAGCCGTTGCTGAATTCATTTGTACAACTTGCGAAACTTGAATAATGCCTTGGTTTACCTGCGTGATGCCGAGTGCTTGTTCATTGGATGCTTTCGCGATTTCGGCGACGAGATTGGCAACTTTCGAGACACCTTCGACGATGACATTGAGCGCATCTGCCGTTTCATTGGCAATTTTAGAACCGTCCTCAACTTTACGTATGGAACTTTCGATTAACCCTGTTGTTTCTTTAGCTGCATTTGCACTTCTGGCCGCTAGATTACGCACTTCTTCAGCCACAACGGCAAAGCCTTTGCCATGTTGACCCGCTCTGGCTGCTTCGACGGCAGCATTGAGCGCTAAGATGTTGGTTTGGAAGGCGATCTCATCGATCACTTTGATAATCTTAGAAATATTAGCCGAAGACTCATTGATCGCTTGCATAGCTTGTAACATTTCACGCATCTGCGAATTGCCTTGCGTAGCTCCTGATTTCGCGGAAAGCGCGAGCTCGCTTGCTTGGTTAGCACTTAAAGAATTTTGTTTGGTTTGCGCAGCGATTTCTTCCATCGATGCGGTGAGTTCTTGGACAGAGCTTGCTTGTTCGGTTGACCCTTGTGAAAGCACTTGGGCAGAGTCAGAGACTTGGCGAGCGCCAGCAGCCACTTGCGATGAAGTGCTGGCGATATCACTGAGCACAGTATTCATCGAGCGGATGATTTCGTTTAATGAGAGCTTGATACTCGCAAAATCGCCACGATAGTCGGCAACGATACCCACTTTTAAATTACCATTTGCCATTTCATTAAGCGTTGAAGAAATTTCATTTACATACGAAGAGAGTGTCGTGATCGTTTCATTGAGTGCGCTTTTGATTTTGGCATGATCGCCGCGATAATCGCCTTCTACCTTGCGCTTTAAATCGCCCTTAGCCATATTGTCCAAAACGGTCGCGGCTTCTTGAATAGGCAGTAAAATCGCATCGAGCAGCCCGTTGACACCGCGCATTAATTGATTCCAGTCACCTTGGAATTTCGTGGTATCCGCACGTTCGGATAATCGCCCTTCATTGGAAGCGATGACGAGTTCATTAAGCTCAACATGTACATCTTTTAGATTCTTACGAAGTTGTTCAAGATTGTCGTTGATAAAAGCTTTTTTACCTGGGAATTTTTCGAGTTCAGCATCAAAATCGCCTTTGGCAAAGGAGGAGACACAAGCCATCGCTTTTCTTTTTACGGCGATGTGGCCAAAAACCATATCATTGATCCCCTTGGCCAATGTGCGATAGGAACCTTGATACGCCTTTTCGTCGACTCTGACATCGATATCACCAAGATCATGCTGTAAGGCCATCTCTTGCAGGTCCTGAAGTAACGTTTCGATCGTTGAAAGCGAGTTGTTCAAGGCATCCTTAATCAAAGCATGGTCTCCTTGGTAGTCGCCTTTGACGCGAGCACTTACATTGCCGATTTCCATTTCCTTCAATACATAAGAGGCTTCTTGTATCGGTTGTAAGATAGCATCGAGCATTTCATTGAGCCCTTGCATAAGATTTTTCCAATCACCATGGTAGTGTTGAACTCGTGTTCTTTCTGCTAATCGACCTTCTTTCGAAGCGGAGGTCAAGCGGTTGATTTCTTCGGTTACCTGATGGAGATTGGAACGCATCGCTTCCACCGTTTCATTGAGAAACGCTTTTTTACCGGGGAATTTCTCGAGTTCGGCTTCGAAATTTCCTTTAGCAAACTCCGCCACGACAGCCATGACTTTTTTCTTCGCAGTGATGTGGGCTTGTACCATCGTGTTGATATTTTCAGCGACCGTACGGTATGTGCCAGTAAACCGCGTTCCGTCGATGGTCACGTCGATGTCGCCTAATTCATGTTGACGAGCCATATCGTTCATCGCATCGACGAGCTGCAAGATGTTTTTGCTGATCGTCATCACACCGTTAAGTGGATTTTGAAATTCATCGTGATAAGGATTGACGAGATTTTTATCAAAATCACCAGTTGCGATACGCGATAAGGCAGTTGTGATCGCTTCGATCGGACGCGAGATACTTTTGGCTAAACTAACGCCCATGATCGATGCGAGAATAAGAACGACGATGATGAGACCGATGATCAATTCGACGGCGAGTGATGTGTGGTTGCTCGCGATGTCAAGACCTACGAGAAGACTGATAACCATCGTGATGATCGTTGAAGAGAGAAAACTGACCAGCATTCTTGTTCGGATAGGAAGATTCGTATACCAGTTCATAGGATTTAACCCCTTTCACCCATTTTTTCGACGAGGAGCGCATCATCATCGGAAAGTAGTTTCATGCCATCGATCAAAAGCTTAACGTCACCCCCTACTTTCCCAATGCCTGAGATATAGCGATTGCTGTCTTTCTTGAGATCAGGCGGTAGAACGATCTCTTCATCAGGAATCGATAGTACTTCGGATACACTATCGACGATGAGACCAATCGTGACCTCATCGATATCGATCACGATGACGCAAGTGCGATCGTTATACGTGATTTCTGTTTTTTTGAATCGCAATCGCACGTCCATAAGAGGAATGATTTTTCCGCGTAAATTGATGATGCCTTTAATATAGTCGGGCATTTCTGGAATTTCAGTGATTGGTTGTAGTTTGATGATTTCTGTTACAAAACGAATCTCCAATCCATAATCTTCACTGCCGAGCGAAAAAGTAAGGTATTTGCCTTTTTGTGTGTCTTCTTCGAGTTCGAGTTCAGAATCTGTCGGCATGACCTATCGACCTCCTTTTTGACTGATTGCGGCGAGATTGAGTATGAGACTGATGCTGCCATCGCCGAGAAGGGTACAACCGGCGAGATAATGAATAGATCGGATTTTCTTGATGTAATTAGGTAGGGATTTGACGACGATCTGTTGTTTGCCGAGCAACTCATCAGCGAATAGACAAAACACCTCACCTTCATATTCCACCATCAAGAAAATGCCTTGATCAAAGGTGGTTGCATCCGCTTTCGCTTTAAAAAGTTGATGCAGTCGCAAGATGGCGTAACAATTACCTCTGACCATCACCATTTCGTTACCGTCAGGATCGTTGACGATTTGCTTTGGCGACGGCCGAAAAGATTCTTTGATCGCTGTCGTGGGTATCGTATAGATCGAACGTCCGACACGGATGTTCATGCCATCGATGATCGCTAGCGTAAGTGGCATTTTTAGGGTGATCGTCGTGCCGACTTCATAGACACTGTCGACAACGACGGCGCCACCAACCGATTCGATGTTCTTAGAAACAACATCCATGCCGACACCACGTCCAGAAAATTCTGTTACTTGTTCATTCGTACTAAACCCAGGCAGCAAAATCAGATTAAAGATTTCTCGCTCGGTATAGTCTTCTTCAGGCTTGTGTAATAGCTGATTATGCCGAGCTTTTTGCAAGATTTTTTCTTTATCAAGTCCTCGACCATTATCGCGAACCAGGATAAGGACGTCACTGCCTTCATTTTTTGCCTCAAGCGTGATCGTTGCGGGTTCCGTTTTTCCTTTTTTCGTTCTTTCATCTTGTGTTTCAAGTCCATGATCGATCGCGTTTCGCACCAGATGCATCAGTGGATCAGCGATGTGATCAATAATATTTTTATCGACTTCAATCGTTTCACCAATGATTTGTAAGTCTACTTTTTTGGCTAATTTCTTACTCATATCTCGCACGATGCGATGCATTTTTTTAAATGTCGCTTCAAGAGGTACCATGCGAATGGACATCGCGATATCTTGTAATTCACTTGTGATTTTTTGTAGTTGGCGAGATGCCCTTGCGAAATTTTGCAAATCACGGCCAACAATATCCGGATTATTCGAGACCATCGCTTCTGCGATGACCAATTCGCCGACTAAATCCATAAATTTATCCAACTTTTCGACATTCACACTGATGTAGGTTTGTGCGATGATCTGATGAGTTTCATTCACTTCCTGACTTTTTTGAGGAATCACGTCACAAGACGTGTTGCTCGTCTTAACTTCAGTAGGTTTTGTATCTTCAAAACGGTTAAAAGTTGTTTCATCCGTTTCTGGTTGAATGGTTAATTGATCGAGATAGATCGTTTGTTGAAGAAGATCTTCCAGTTCTTTTGCTGAAAGATCGGTTTGCACGTGTATAGTAAAACCTTGTTGCCGAATGATTTCGGCAGCTTTGGGGTCTGACGTGAGATCTTCGGGAAGATGAATCATTGATGAACAATGTTCTTTTAGATTGTGAATGACTGAAAATGCACGGATATTTTCCATCTCGCAACCTTCTTGATAGCGAAGGTTGACGCTGTAATAGGCTGGCACCAGCGTTGATGACACTTCTTCATTATTTGGAATTTTAAGTCTCTCAAGGAAGAATTGTATAGTTCCAAGTAATTCTGTTGCTTCACCATCGGGAGGATCTTTGCGCTCAATCTTCTCAATTTCTTGCTTCATAAAATCGATGCCATCAAACATAAGATCGCTTACGCTCTCGTAATCGATAAGTGCTGTACTATTCTCTCGAAAATAGAAAAATACATCTTCGAGTGCGTGAGCAAGATCGGAAATCATTTGGTAATTCATCATGGCCGAAGAGCCCTTGATGGTATGCATAATTCGAAAAATATCGTTGATATCGTCACGATCAAACGTATTTTTCTTTTCGCTTGCTAAAATCAATTGCTCTAATTGTTCGAGATTTTGGTTGGTCTCAAACAAGTACATGTCGAGCATCGATTCATGATCGATAGGATTTGTCATCTCGTTATCCCCCCAGAACAAAAAACGACCGGCTACTGGGCAGGCGGTCGTGGGGACGTCAAAGAAAGACTCCTCGTAATAACTCGACCGCCATAGAAAGAAAAGCTTTCCTTAGACTCGAAGTTTTGCGTCCTTGCGTTTCCGCTAGTTTGCCCTTTCGAAGAAGCATATAGAACAACAATTTGTACGATACAAGAGAATCGGATAGGGTCACTATAAAGTTTTTGACGAATGTGTACAACATCCATTTAGACTAATTTATAAGATAAAAAAGTTTCAATCGATTTGCAATGTGTCGAAAAATGAAAATCAACATAAAAATCACGGTGTATTCATATTTTTTGTGAAATCATGATAAAAAAAGAAGCCGGCGCGGGAATGCCGACTTCAGATTGCGTAGTAGGATCGATTAGCGAGCAACGAAAAATGGTAGTTCTTTGGCACCCATCATTCTGGCATACACAAAAAGTTGTCCTTTATGATGAATTTCATGATCACGAGACATCAGGAGCAACTGATATTTGACGATAGGATTTGGACTAAAGGGGGTGATGATCGACTGGTTTAAAAATTCATCGCTTAATCCTGTGATGAGTTGTTGATCTTCTGTTGTCACTTGGAGAGCAAGCTTATGTAAATCTTCAAGAGTTTGTACTTCGGGTAAGGTGGCTCGTTCAAATTCTCCCTTATGAACGCTGCCCCAAAATGTGCGGGTAGAAGTTAAGGTATGATGAAATAATTTCCCAAAGGACATAGCATCATCCCAAGGTTTAAAGGAAAATTGTTCTTCGGATACCGCATCAAGTAGTTGCAACAAGGATTTGCGATGTCCTTCGAAAGCGTGTAAAAACTGTTCGGATAAAAGCAAAATGAAATCTTCCTTTCTTCGTCAGATTACTTATTATTTTATCATAACTTATGATACTTTATTTCATGGATAGACGATTCTTTGTAATTTAGCTCTACTTTATTGATCAAAATTCGATTAGACTAATAGAAGAGATACGTTACAGTTACTGTAATAAATTAGTGGGTAAGAAGGTGGCTGACATGGTTGATAGAGTCCGTGAACGTGATCAATGGTTTACTAATTTTACTCGTATGCTTATTGCGATGAATCAAGCCATTGCTTCCTCACAAGATGCTATGACATTACTTCAGACTTGTTGCGATATCGCGCTCCGTTATGCACCACTTACGTTAATATTAATTGGACATCCCGATGAATTTGGCGATATTCATGTTGTCGCCGCTTCGGGTAAGACCGACTATGTGAAGGGTATTGTACCATCGATTGATGCGACGAAGATCAACGGGACGGGACCGATCGGCGTTGCTTGGCGAGAAGAATCTTCCGTTTTTGTTTCTTCAATTGAAAAGGATGAGTTGCTCGCACCGTGGAGAAGTAGATTGCTGCAATTTTCTATCCGCTCAACGGCGACGATGCTTATTCACCGTCATGGGGAAAAATGGGGTGTGATGTGTGTCTACCTTAGTGATGAAAACGTTTTCGATTCATCCATGAAGTCGTTGTTAGAAGAAGTTGCGCTCGATATCTCAAGAGGTCTTGACCATGTTGATTTAGTTGAAAAAGAACAAAGACTTTTTGCGGTACAACAAGCGTTACTTGATAATACGCTATGTGGGATTTCCATGGTGAAAAACAGGAGATTTATCTACTGTAATGAACAATTTGCTCAAATGCTCGGTTATCCTTCTTCTAACGAAATCATGGGTAAGGATACAGCATTTATCTACCCTGATAAAGAACAATATGATAAAATTGGCTTAATCTATGAAAATAATATTGAATTTTCTACAAGGGATGCTCATGATGTACTTCTTCTTCGTCAAGATGGTCGAGTAATCACTTGTGAAGTTTCGCTTGGTGTTGCAACAATCGATGGAGAACTTACGTCGATTTGGACGATACGCGATATCACTGAACGCAAAAAGTTAGAAATTGAACTTGAACGCAATCTTAAGTAGGGACTGCTGAACGGGTACTAAACGGCTAACCCGGGGTCCTCTTAAAAGATCAGAAAAAGCGGGCAGAATTTGCGACAAAAAAGAAGCCGCAATCT
>JABEUY010000087.1 GCA_013044175.1 Bacilli bacterium | reverse complement strand
TCGTGGTGATGTTGGAAATTTCTATTTTTCTATGGACTGGGCGGAGATACGCTTTTTCAAAGGCGTAGACTTCGGCCGGTATTTTTTTGGTCGTTTGATGCACCTTGGCATTGCCCGTGCGCGCCAACCAGGCTAAACACTGCTCGTTGAGTTTCTCTACATTGGTAAACTGGCGATGGCGGGCAAAATTGCGCTTGATGTATTTCACCACGTTTTCAATTTTCCCTTTACTTTCCGGGTCGGCCTTACGACACATATAGATCCGGAATCGACGGACTTCCACGTAGTTAGCAAACTCATGGGTCAAGATGAGATCGCCATGATGTTCTTTTAACCAGTCCATGATTTGTGCAGCCGAAAGATCTGGATATTGACGCAACCATTCCACGACTTCAAATTCAAAATATTCCAACTTTTTCGATCGAGTTCCCAACCCTTCTATAAATGTTTTGTATTCATCGATGGACATGTCCCAGAATTTCATGACGGTGTTTCTGGACACATCCAAATTTCTTGCCACTTGGGATTTATTTAATCCCAACTCCTTTTGTTGCTGAATTTCGAAATACATAGGCCACCTTTCTCGGTTCCTCATGCTACTACCTCCCAGACAAGATCATTACCAGTGGGATGATAGCCGAAAAGGAAGAGCGTGGGAAATGTTGTTGATACTTATTTAGCGAAATCTGTTGATTCTATTTTAGCGGTTACACGACCTAACAGCGGATATTCATGCGTAAACATCAAGCACGTCCCTCTTCAAGGCGCAGCCCTATATTAGCCGTTAATTTACATAATTATCTAAATTTCGATAAGTCTCAGTGATCATAGGCGTATGGCAGTAAATTAGAATCTACTTTTTTAAAAGCAAATTTACAGCGGATATGACAGAACAAAAAACAAACCCTAGCAACCAAGCACCTGTACAAATGCCTATTACTAAAGTTCCCATCAAAGCCAATATGATGCTTGTCCATATTTCCTTTCTATTCAATCATTATCAACCTCTCTCACAAAAGAGTAAGACATAGAGTGACTTTTATATTTACTCTACATCTCCCTAAAATTGTATAGCCTCTCGGCATTCGAACTTCATTGATCCCTCAAGGAATCTTCACCTTGAGGTTTTTGCTTTTTCCTCCATCACTACCATGATGACCTTGTCTGCGTAGTATTGAGAATTGGAAATATCACAAAATCCGCAAAAAAACCATTTGAAAACTACTCCAATAATCGCGACGGAGAGCCTCACCAACTCTATCCTTCGTCGAAAGGGGTGGTTCACCCCTATGTTACCTTCAATTCGTCCCCATGCCCAGTACCACGCTTTTGTCCTCGATCAATTACGCGCTCATTACTCAGGTGGCATCCTGTTTTTGGTCGCTAATGATTGGCCATTCATTGAAAAGTTTTGGTTGCTTGATCTTTCTGGCACCGCATCCCTGGTCCGAGACCTGTACGCCTCTGGCGGCATCATCGCCATTGAACGTGCCAACCTGCTGCGAGCCTATTTGCTCATGTTGCAAGTAGGTCAAACGTCCATCACCAAGTGGGTGGATGAACTTCGCCGCGTTCCGCTTTACGCCATGATTACCGGTTTTCTGCCCGGTCACACACCTGGCATCGGCACCTTCTACGATTTTTTCGACCGACTTTAGCCGATAGACTGCGCTCATACCTCCAGTACACGCAAACCAAAACGTAATAAGAAACCAGTCAAAGGAAAGAAGGGTGAAAAGGCGCCCACCACAACACCCCATAAGGTGAAACGATTGGTCAATAAAATCTTGCTGCGTAAATCCAGCATCCAATCATTGCCGAACGATCTTCTCATGTCCCTGTTTCGCGAACAGTTTGTACAGATCTCCGCCAAACTCGGGATCATCGGCGACGTATCCGCTCTCTCTGTCGCGGGGGATGGGACAGCCATCGCAACTATCATTACTTTGGCTACCATCTCTACATGTTCACGGCCTCAGACAGTCACTATGATCTTCCGCTCTATCCCAGACTGTGGTGGGCTTCCCGTCTTGACTCTGTCTCGCTCATCGTGAGCATCAAAGAGTTTGATCACTACTATCCAACTTGGCAGTTGAAACAGATCCTGATGGATGCCTGATACCAAGCAATCGACATTGATCTAAAGTCGACGTTCTTGGTGGCCTAGACCCACTAAAAGCGATAGGCGGAACCACGTTTGCGTTTTAAAAAATCGCTGAATCGTGGCTTCTTTGCCATGCCCATTTCGTGAGGGAGTCTAACCAGACATGCCGGACATATCCTATTACCAGTTAAATTTATATATTTTTGCTTTTTTTGAACATTTATAGCCGACTCAATGCCGAGAGGCTATTAAGCTGAAGATACCCTCTTTCATCGTACAGAATGTGTATTGCAAGTTATACAAACTAATCTTGATTCTTATCAAGAACCACACTTACTCATTCACACTTTTCCGTGTAAATGATTACCTGTATTATAGCGTAATGCAGATAAAGTTTGGACATACCAGTAAGTTCAAAATGTCAATTTTGAAATAAAAATTATCACAACGCTAAAATCAATTCGTTTCATCCTCCAAACACAAAAACACGGGCGAATACAGGCTTTTGACCCGAATCCACCCGTGCTAAATGCCTTTAAAAATTTCCCATTCTTACTCCACAGTGACGCTTTTGGCTAAGTTGCGCGGTTTGTCGACGTCGTTGCCGCGCGCCACGGAGGCGTAGTAAGCGAGTAATTGCAACGGTACGACGAGAACGATCGGCGCCAAGAAGGAGAGCGTTTTGGGCACATACAGGACGCGATCGACCGACTTTTGGGTTTCTTCATCGCCTGCCCAAGCGATCGCGACGACGTGGGCGCCGCGCGCTTTCACTTCTTTGATGTTGCTGATCGATTTCTCATACAAAGCATCTTGCGTGAGCAGCGCCACGACGGGCACATCATCGACGATCAGCGCTAAAGTGCCGTGCTTCAGTTCGCCAGACGGATAGGCTTCCGCATGGATGTAGGAAATCTCCTTATACTTGAGTGCGCCTTCTAGCGCGACCGAATAATCAAGCCCACGTCCGAGGAAGAACGCATCGTCCCATGAAGAGAACGCTTTGGCGATTTCTTCAATTTTCGGCGCGGTATCGAGCACTTCGGAGAGTTTTTGTGGTAATTCGAGCAACGCTTGCACGATGGTGGCTAACGCTTCCCCTTGGATCGTGCCTTTTGCTTGCGCCAAATAGACGGAGAAAAGGTACAGCGCAATCAACTGTGTCGTATACGCTTTTGTAGATGCCACCGAAATCTCCGGCCCTGCCCATGTGATGATCACATCGTTCGCTTCACGCGCAACCGAACTGCCGACGACATTCGTGATCGCCAGCACTTTGTTGCCTCGTTCTTGCGCATTGCGCAAGGCAGCCAGTGTATCGGCCGTCTCACCCGATTGCGAGATAACCATGACCAGCGTACGATCGGACACGATCGGATCACGATAACGGTACTCCGAGGCGATCTCCACATCGACCGGAATGCGCGCGAGTTGTTCGATCACCACTTTACCGACCAATCCGGCATGATACGACGTACCGCACGCCACGATATGAATGCGATCAAATTGCTTGATCTCTTCCGATGTCCATGCCAATTCCGGCAAGATGACGCGTCGGCCATCTTCGGTGATCCGTCCACGCAGCGTATCGCTGACCGCGCGAGGCTGTTCATGAATTTCTTTGAGCATATAGTGCTCGTATCCGTCTTTTTCCGCCGCGACCGCATCCCAGGTTACGGTAAAAACATCTTTACCATGCGGTTGCCCTTGCAGATCGTAGCACTGCACACCATCTTGCGTCAGCACCGCCATCTCACCTTCATCAAGGATCAAGACATCCCGCGTATACGGCAAAATCGCCGGAATGTCTGACGCCAAGAAGTTTTCGCCTTCACCAAGTCCAATTACCAGTGGCGAATGGCTGCGCACCGCGATCAATTTATCCGGTTCACGTTTGGAGAGAACGCCAAGCGCAAACGCACCGCGCATTTTTTGAATGACAGCCAGTACGGTTGTAAAAAGATCACCGGTAAACAGATCTTCCACCAAATGCGACACGACTTCCGTATCCGTCTCTGAGACAAAACGATGGCCTTTCGCTTCAAGTTCTTCCCGTAATGCGAGATAGTTTTCGATGATGCCGTTATGCACGACGACAAAGTCGCCGCTGCAATCCGTATGCGGATGCGCATTTTCGGTCGAAGGCTTTCCGTGCGTCGCCCAGCGTGTATGACCGATCCCAATCGTACCTTGCACGGGTTGACCATCCAAACGATCTTCAAGCCCTTTGAGACGACCGAGCGTTTTTTCAATCGATAAAACATTCTCGTGATAGATCGCAACACCTGCTGAATCATAGCCGCGATACTCTAACTTGCTAAGACCAGACAGCAAAATCTCCTGCGCCTGACGGCGACCCACATAACCGACGATACCACACATAGTTCGTAGCTCCTTTTTTAACAACACGAAATCAACCGTCTATCGATCGATAGACCGCTCCATAATCCCGATCGGCTATTGTCCTTGTAGTCACCTACGAGTTTTGCAACCGATCCTATCAGTGCGGATCTCACACCGGGAGGCACCCGCCGAATGGTTCGCTAACCTCCACCGCGTCAACTCTACGCCTTTCGCACCGCATCGTCCTAAGGAATCGATCGGGGGCAAGAAAGCGTGACTGCAGAGTCCTGGCGCTTATCAAGCTTATGCAATTATCATTAACACACGCACCATCCTGCTCCTTGTATCGCTATCGCACCGCATCACCCCTCAACCCTAATCCGCAAAAGCGTGCAAAAGCGTGCAAAAGCGGCGCAGACGCACGCCAAAGCCAGTTGACGTGCGCCATCCGTACACCTTATGCTTGCAATTCTGCCTTCACCACATCAACGATCGCTTCCACATGGGCATGGACGATCTCTTCCGTCGAAGCTTCCACCATAACGCGAACGATCGGTTCCGTCCCAGATTCACGCACCAGCACGCGACCATCTTCGCCCAACTTTTCTTCCACATCGCGGATCGCATGAAGAATCGCTTCGTTATGACGCCATGCCGTCTTATCTTTCACACGAATGTTCACGAGTTTTTGCGGATACGAGCGCATGACTGCACCAAGTTCACTGAGTTTAGCCTCTGATGCCGCCAAGACGTTAAGTAATTGTAGCGCAGTAAGGATACCGTCACCCGTCGTATTGTGCGAAAGAAAGATCACATGACCAGACTGCTCACCACCGAGCACATACCCACCTTCGCGCATCGCTTCCATCACATAACGATCACCAACAGACGTACGCACAAGCTCAATGCCAAGTTCTTTCGCCGCTTTGATAAAGCCATAGTTGCTCATCACCGTCGTAACCAGCGTATGGCCGAGCAGTTCACCCGTCGATAGCAGATGCTTGGCACAGATCAGCATCGTGCGATCCCCATCGATCAAATTGCCCAGTTCATCCACCGCGATGAGACGATCCGCATCGCCATCAAACGCAAGGCCGATATCCGCACCAAGTTCCCGCACTTTGGCGACCAGACTTTCGGGATGGGTCGAGCCGCAGTTCACATTGATGTTCGAACCGTCCGGTTCATGATGCATCTCTGTCACTTTTGCCCCAAGCTGGCGAAACACTTCACCAGCGATCTGGTAGGCTGCGCCGTTTGCACCATCCACAACGATATGCAACGACGACAATGAATGCGTAATCGTATTTTGTAAAAATGTTTCATACGTTGTCACAAGATCAGATCGATCGATTAAGCGACCAATCCCTGAACCAATCGGCCGTTCACACGCTTCTAGCTTCGTTAACTGTTCTTCAATTTCATCTTCCATCGCATCAAATAACTTATAGCCGTCGCCACCAAAAAACTTGATTCCGTTATCTTCCATCGGATTGTGCGAAGCGGAGATCATGACGCCCGATGTTGCGCCAATCGTTCTCGTTACATAAGCTACGCCAGGCGTTGGAATCACACCAAGTGTCCACACATCAACACCGGCCGTCATCATACCGGCTGACAAAGCGGCTTCGAGCATATCCCCCGAATGACGCGTATCTTTACCTAGCACGACAAAAGCGCGATGTTCTTTCTCCGTCCTTGCGAGCACACAAGCGGCTGCGAAGCCTAACCGAAAAGCCAATTCTGGCGTTAATTCGCGATTGGCTACGCCGCGCACGCCATCCGTTCCAAAAAGTCGCCCCACGAAAGCATTCTCCTTCATGCTAAGAAACTCGCAAATCTTTGTCATTTTCGCACAACATAAAATAACTTACAAGATCAAAAGTTATTATCCTGTTTGCTTCGTTGCTAGGATTGTAACGGTCATCGGCATTTTTTGCAAGATCGTGAATCCTGAACTCCCCGTGATTTGGACGGGAAGTGGCCTGCTTTTGCCGATGACGAGATGACTAACATCGACGTAAGCCATAAAATCACTTTGTGTCGCTGCATACACGTTCGGATCAGCACCTGCGATCGTCACGTCCACCGTCGTTCCTGGTGCCATGGCATAGCTAACCCCGATCTTTTGTCCAACAAGCGTGATGGGAATCGCATGGACTGTCGTCTCCACGCTTGGTGCAAGCTGGACGGTTACAGTAGCAAAAGGATTCGACAGGGAAGCACCTTGAAAAGGAACGGGAATCGGCAGCTGCACCGTGTGCGTCTTCTTCCAGCCTTTCACCGAAAAAGACGGTAAGCCGATCGCTGTTAACGAGGCAAGACTGCTGTTATCACCACTCACGTCAACGGTACTTGGCGAAATCGTCACCGAAGCAACCGCATAACCTTTGGCTGGTTGACCCGCTGGCGTTTCGAGCAAAGCGACGCGTTTCATTTTTTGAAATACAGGTACATTTACAGTGGATACCGCCGGAATGCACGTCAACCCATTGACGACCTTGCCTTGACGATTGCGTGGCTGCCAAGTCACGGTCTGTGTCAAAGAACCAAATGCATTAGAAAGTGCAACTTGACCGACTACCGTACTCACTTGATTGACCACAGCACGCGATCCTGTGACCAACACCGTTTTTTGTGTAAAAACAGGTTTGCCCACTTGATAGCCACGCGCGACTTGACCGATAAGGTGAACCGAAGGTGTCAAAATCGCTGTTGCTCGCGGTTCGATATCAACGGCGATCTCACGGTACTGTGGGGTATAGGTAACCGAAGTCGTCGGCATATTGATGACCGTTACCGGCACCATATGGACACCATTGCCGAGATCTTTCGCAAAGGCAGCGACACGAATGCCCGTCGATTCAACTTGCACGGTCGCAACACCAAGAGCGCTTCCAGCCACCTTTACGCTCATCACGCTCGGTTGTACGTGCACAACGACATGATTCGGATCGGTCGAAACCACGACAGGAACACTTGGCAAAGTAAGCGATGTGGTCGTCAAACTCGTCGTTGCAATCGTACCGTTTGTACTCGTGTTGACGATCAACCACACGGCGATCCCAATAATAATCGATAAGATCCAGACGAATAAGTTACTGTTGAGCAGGCTGCGGCGAGGTTTCATGGCGAATCCCCCCTTCGCGTGAACATCCGCCAACCTTTTGCATGCGTAGGCATGCTCATTTCTTTGATCAAGACACGCTTAAGATCCGGTTCGGTCAAATACCGTAAGAGCAAGCCAGCACGTGCTAACGAGATCGTCCCCGTCTCTTCGGAAACGACCAAAGCAAGAGCATCCGATTGTTCTGTGATACCAACAGCAGCACGATGGCGCGTCCCGAGTTCTTTGCCGAGTTTAAGACTATCACTTAACGGCAGATAGCAGGATGCGGCGATCACGCGATCCCCTCGTAGTATCATCGCACCATCATGTAAGGGTGTATTAGGAATAAAACTATTAATCAACAAAGCGGATGTCACTTTGGCACCGATTTCGATGCCCGTCTCGATGTATTCATTAAGTCCCGTCGCACGTTCGATAATGATCAATGCGCCGATGCGATTACGCGAAAAATACGTCGCAGCACGCACGAGTTCATCAACCGTTTTTTGAATGGTAATATCCTCTTCTTGCGATCGAAAGGTAAAATCAAGGACACGCGACCTTCCCAACTGTTCAAGAGCTCGTCGTAATTCAGGCTGAAAGACAACAGGTATCGCGATTAAACCAATCGTTAAGGCTTGCGTAAGCAACCAGTTGAGGGCATGTAAATGCAAAATCTGGCTGATGCCGTCGGCGATCACCAAAATAATAATTCCTTTTAGCAATTGCACCGCACGTGTTCCGCGGATCAATAGAATCAAGCGATAGACGACATACGATACGATGGCGATATCGAGCAAATCGAATATCGACATACGATGAATAAGAGCTGTGATTTGATCCATGATACCCACCTAAAAACAAAGATAGGACAGTTGCCTCGG
>JABEUY010000086.1 GCA_013044175.1 Bacilli bacterium | reverse complement strand
CATACAAAAAAGCTGCAACGGACTCGATAAGGATGCCACCTAACTCTGTAAACTGATGATCAGACCTTTGACTTCGCCGACGATCTCTAAAATCTCAAGAGGTTTTAACTGATGATGTAAGGCATTTTGAAGTAGCGTCAAAAGGTGACGATCGATTTCTTCAAACACCATATAGACTTTACTTCGCCCCCGTCGATCGGGTATGGTTGCACTTTTAACAACAAAACCTCGTTTGACAATGTGATCAAGCAGTTTTTTTACGGCTGTCCGATACGCTTCAACCGCTTCTAGCGATTGTGCAAAAACTAACGTCTCACCGAGCGTCACGACATGATCAATCATCGACGACAGTTCCTCTTGCTCAACTTGGACTTCTTGCGCGGACAATACCGATAAAAAACTATCGGTAGAAGAGCCTTTTGCCGTCAAGCCATCACGATTCATCGTCGAAGATTGCGGCGTCCCCGATTTGCGTTCAATCTTCATAAGATCGATCCTTTACGTTAAAACTGCAAAAATTGATCGACATCCACGACAAAGACGGTAGCACCGCCGACTTGCACCGAGATCGGGAAGGACACATAGGCCTCCACTTGGCTGCCAAGAGGAGACATCGGTGTGACGAGTTGTTCCCGTGCTCGACAGCTATCCTTAATCGTCTGTAACGTCGACTCGACGCGTTCATCATCGACGCCGACCAAAAACGTGGTATTGCCCGCTCGCAAAAACCCTCCTGTCGAAGCGAGTTTCGTCGCGCCAATGCCTTCCTTAACCAAGCGTTCCGAAAGTTTCGATACATCCTTATCTTGCACCACGGCGATTATTAATTTCATCTCGTCGATCCTGCCTCCTCGATGATTCGTTTCGCATACCGATACACTTCGTCAGCGACTTCTTCGATCTCCTTCGTCGCATCCAATTTACGCACACGGTTCGGTTCTTGCGCAAAGATCGTTTGCAATCCCTCTTGAACACGGGCAAAAAACGCTTCTCCCCGCTGTTCGATGCGATCCTCTTGCCCCAGTCGTTCCTTCATCCGCTTTTTGGCTACTTCAACAGGAAGATCAAAAAGAAAGGTCAAATCCGGCTTCACCTTGGCAAGCGCAGGCGTATTGACCGCCTCGACAAATGCCGGAGAAATACCACCCAGTTTCCCGATCCCATAACCCTGGTACGCTATACTCGCATCATAAAACCGATCGCACAAAACGATATCGCCACGCATAAGCGCAGGTAAAATCACCGCTTGCACATGCTCGGCTCGTGAAGCCGCATACAGATACACTTCTGTCTGTGGCGTCATCTGCGATGTCGGCGATAACAAGAGTGACCGAATCGCATCGCCTATCGGCGTACCCCCGGGTTCCCGCGTAAGCACACAAGAAATCCCTTCTCGGTGTAATCGTTCCGCGAGCAAACGCATCTGCGTCGTTTTACCACAACCGTCAATACCTTCAAACGTAATAAAAATCCCGGCCAGAAAAATCCACCTCACTCATTGATGAAACAATGGATCGCATAACCTTCATCGCCATCCATTAGGCCGTCAACTCTCTTTTTATTGTCCAATACCCTTCGCAGAATTTCAATATGTGACGCATAAATCACTTCACCAGGTAAAAGTATCGGTATACCTGGCGGATAGATCGTCACCGTCTGTGCACACGTCGAGCCAGTTGCCATCGACAACAACACCCACCGCGAGCGATCCTTATGAAACGGCAAGGCGTCATACATCGGCGAGACTGGGTCGAGATCGTGATCATCCTTTGGCAGATCCCTCATAACCGAATCTTTTCCTAAAGCATGCAATTCAAGCAATGCGTCCGTTACGATCGTCCATTCTTTCGGTCGTGTCTCATAAGAAAAAACGAACAAAACATGTCGCTGCGTCGCATATTCTGCATAAATTCCATACTGTTCGCGTAATCTTTGTTCCAATGCAAACCCTGAAAAGCCAAAAGGAGTCGCATCGATCAACCATTTAAACGGATCTTGCCTTGCGCCATCACGTTCATAGGCAAGGATAGACGGACAAGCATCAAATAGACGTTGCTGTTCCTTTTGCATCGCTACTAGTGCTTTTCCGATGCGCGCTTCACCTTCCAAAGCAAGTTGCGCGCGCATTGCATCGATCGAAGCGAGTAAAAGATACGAAGGTGAACTCGATTGCACCATGCGTAGCGCCTTTTGCAACTTAGCTTGCGATACGCGATTGGTTCCAACGTGAAGTAAGCCTGTCTGTGTCAATCCCGTGCCCATTTTATGCGCACTTTGCACGATCAGATCAGCGCCGAGTGCAATCGCACTTTGCGGAATTTGCGGATGAAAAGGCAAATGCACCCCATGCGCTTCATCGACGATCACCAAAGCGTCATGCGCATGCGCCACTTCGATGAGCGCGCGCAAATCACCGATTCGTCCGTCATACGTCGGGCTCGTCACGATCAGCACTTTCGCTAGCGGATAACGCAAAAAAGCTTCTTTAACCGAATCGACAGAAGGCGCCGTCAAAACGCCAAAACAATCGATTGCCGGTTGTATCGTTGCACGCCTTGCCCGAGCAAGATCAAGGCCATGCCAGACAGACTGATGAGCGTGACGCACTACAAGCGCCAGATCGCCATCATCACACGTCGCCAACACAGAAGCAAGATTGCCTGCCGTGCTTCCTGCGACGAGAAAATACGTCGACAGACTGCCAAAAGCTTCAGCAGCAAGTGCCTGAGCTTCGGCGATTGCGCCTTGCGGATGAAACAGATCATCCAGCCCAGGCAACTCTGTCGCATCGATCATCGCCAATTGCATCGCATAATGTGCAAAATCACCATACAGGCCTTGTCCACCTTTATGACCTGGTACATGACCAAGCACCTTGACATGTTGCCGATACGCAATCAACGCCTCAAGAATCGGTATCCTCGCCTGTTTTTCCGTGTAGTTATTCATACGTTAAAAATTCTTGCTCGCTACGTTGAAATCCTTCTTTTCAATTTTTATCAGAGATACTCAAGAAATTTTTCTTGACAGATCAATTATCGTTGTGTAAATTAACAGTGAAAACGTTATCAGAAACGAACAGAATTTTAGAAACAAAAGGAGCGTGTGCGCATGAAGGTTACGATTCGAACGATCGCCGAGCAAGCAGGCGTATCGGTGCCCACCGTTTCTCGTGTATTTAACTCTCCTGAACTCGTCAATAAAACGACGCGCGAACGCGTCTTAAAAGTCGCAGAAGATCTGCATTTCTTCCCGAATGATCGTGCTCGCGGACTGCGCAATGCAAGAAAACCGATCGTTGGCGTTCTCGCTTGGCAAATCAAAGATTTTTTCTTTGGTGAATTGTTATCGGGGATTAATAAAGCAGCGATGCAAGAAGATTTCGATGTGCTACTGTTCGATGCTCAACTCGATTCCAAGCGAGGCATGGAAGGTCTCGTCTTTTTAAAAAGACAACAAAGCGATGGCATCATCTTTACCAGTTCACCTGTGCTTGATGAATATTATGACGTGATTTCGAGACTTCATGTACCTGTCGTGTTAGCGCTTACGGAAGACAATCAAAACAATTTAAGTTCCTTTAAAATCGATGACACAAAAGCTTCTTTCGACGCCGTCGGCTATCTTGTCGCACGCGGTCATCGCGCTGTGGCGATGATCTCTGGTCCTATCGAAGATACGATCGCTGGGAATTCTCGATATCGTGGATTTCGCGAAGCTTGTTTTCATTACCGCCTACCCTTCGATGAAGATTATGTTGCTTTTGGTGATTATCGTTATGAGCATGGATACCGCGCGATGCAAAAACTGATCGACAATCGAGCGAAAACAGCATTTACCGCTGTCTTTGCCGGAAGCGATGAGATGGCGATCGGTGCGATTCGGTGCCTTTACGACAATCACATCAAAGTGCCTGAAGAAGTTTCCGTCGTCGGCTTTGATAACGTGCCGATCTCCGATATGATCACGCCAAAACTCACGACGATCGTCCAACCGTTTGAACAAATCGGCATGGAAGCCGTTTTTCACTTGAAGAAAGCTTTCGCCAACCCCGGGGAAAGCTATTCGGGAACGCACTTCTTACCGCATCGCATCATCGAGCGAGAATCTGTCTTCACACGTTCTTACGATTCGTCGTAAGGACGAAGTGATCCAATCATTTCGCCACATATTTTAAAGGGGGCAATATCTAGATGATGAAAAAAAGCACCATGGCCGGCTTCGCAGTACTTGCCGCAGGCGTAGTAACCTTAGCCGCATTTCAATCAGCAGGCACAGCACCACAAGCAGCAGCACCTGTTAAGAAGGGCGGAAAGGTCGTCACCATTCAATGGGCT
>JABEUY010000085.1 GCA_013044175.1 Bacilli bacterium | reverse complement strand
ATTGCCATGCCATACGACAGAACGTTCGATCGAAGCTCTTGGTGCAATATGCGAATGACAGCCAATCACAGCATAGGGGCCAACGACAGCGCCATCTTCAATCGTCACGTCACCACCGATAAAAGAAGGACCCGAAACGGTTGCGCCTGGTGCGATTCGCGTCTCTTTCCCCACCCAGACACGTGGGAATTTTTCTTCCCCATCGATGTGAACATCCACAAGCCCCATCAACATGTCGAATTGTGTTTGGCGATATTGTTGAAGATTACCGATATCTGACCAATAGCCTTCAGCAACGTAACCATAAATCGGCATTTGTCGCGATAACATTAACGGGAAAAGATCTTTACTAAAATCGAACTCCTGCCCTTTGGGGAAAAGTGAGAACACTTCTGGTTCTAGGACATAAATGCCCGTGTTAACCGTATCGGCGAAAACTTCACTCCAACTTGGTTTCTCGAGAAAATGTTTGATGCCTCCATCATCATCGGTGATAACCACACCGTATTCGAGAGGCGCATCGACTTTCGTCATGACGATGGTTGCCATGGCTTGCTTTTCGCGATGATAGGCTATTACTTGGGAAAGATCAAAATCGGTCATGCCATCACCGCTAATGACGATCATCGTATCATCCAAAAAATCATCGCAGTTACGGACTGAACCAGCTGTTCCAAGCGGGACGAACTCTTCATAGATTTTCATCGAGACGCCAAAATCACTGCCATCACCAAAGTGACGAATGATCATTTGTGGCAAGTATTGTACGGTTACAGCGATATCATGAATTTCGTGTTTTTTCAAAAGATCAATGATGTATTCCATGCAAGGACGATTTAACAACGGAACCATTGGTTTAGGAACGTTACACGTAAGAGGACGTAAACGAGTACCCTTTCCACCTGCCATGATGACTGCTTTCATCGACAATGCCTCCTCCCGAATGTACTACGCGATGGTAGTCTGCGATGCAACTTGCATAGCTTTTCGATACATGTCAACCGTTTGATCGACGATGAGATGCCAATCATAATGATCCAAGTCTTGATAAGCACGTTGCGCAAATCTTTTTGCTTCAGCAGGATTGGCAAGCAGATAATCGATTTGTTCCGCTAGGGAGTGTGCATGGCCGACGATGGCTTTAAGACCATTCACGCGATGCGTTACCACGTCGGCAAGGCCACCTGTGTCAGAGACAATGATCGGAAGATGCATTGCCATCGCTTCAAGCGCGACGATACCAAATGGTTCATACCAACTTGGAAACACGGCCGCCTTGGCGCTTGATAAGATCGCATCACGCATCGCATCGCTCACAAAACCTGTAAATTCAACACGGTGAGCAATACCAAGGGAAAAAGCGAGCTGTTTCCATGGTTCCATCATTGGTCCTTTTCCCATCACGACCAATTTTGCATTAGGATGCTTCTGTAACACTTCAGGTAAAGCATAAAGAAGGGTTTCTACCCCTTTTTCCCGAACTAAACGACCGACAAAGACGAGAACATCATCTTGTTCAACAAAAGGTACATGTTGTTTGGGCGCAGAGGTTAGCGGTTTGACTGTCGACTTATCCAGACCATTAGCAATGACAGTTAATTTATCCATCGGCACAGAATAGACATTAGCCATTTCGTCCTTCATCGCTTCACTGCAGACGATCACATGGGAGGCTTCAAAAGCAACTTCCCATTCGAGTGAACTGATTTGATGTTGGAGTTCATTATGGATACCTTGATTGCGTCCATGTTCCGTCGCATGAATCGTGGTGACAAGCGGTAAATGATATTCTTCTTTTAAAGCTTTTGCCGCATAGGTTACTAACCAGTCATGCGCGTGTAAAACATCAAAAGTCATTTGTTGCTGCGTCATCAATTCTTCGACTTTTTGTACCATCGCGAGGTTTAATGCTAAAGTCCAATGGATGAATTCTTCCCCATCAGGGCGTAGCACCGTGACGCGATGTACATGAACACCCTCGACGATTTCATACGCTGGAGCCTGCCCGCTATCTGTCGTAATGATGTGTACTTCACAATCATGATGAACCATAAATCGAGAAAGATCATAGACATGACGAGACAATCCTCCAATCACCATCGGTGGAAATTCCCACGATAACATCAAGACGCGTAATCGCGATGAAGAAGCATTATGGCTTTGAGGTAAATGGTTGTTTGTTGGTAAGGATGCATAGGGTGCAAGATCTAAGTTCGCAAAGAGTTGGTTTAAACTTTCAAGACGTGTGAGATAAGCGTCGTCGATATCATGCTGAAGGATACCGTTGTAAAGGTGATTGAAGTGATCCATATGGGCAAGGATGCGTCGCGTAGCATACGGCGCATTATCTTTTCCATCCATCATGAACGCCCAATCACTCGCTTGAGCAAGCATCAATTCTTTAGCAGCTTGTAAGACGGCTCGTGTCACAGGCGTATTGGCTTGCTCGACATAATTCAAGGCAACGAGATGTTGCATTTTCCCTTCCATATCGTGCAAGAGAGGATAAATCCAATGGTTGGTTTCATTCATCCATACTTCCCCATACCCATGTCGACCCCACGTGGAAAAAGGGAGATGGCTCATCGGAAAATCTTGATATTGCATCAAGTAATCAGCGGGTGATGCTACATTGATCTCTTTTTGTAACGCGAATTCTCGTAATACAGCTTCGATAAAATCGGGACCTTCAAACCACCAGTGACCGAAAAGTTCCGCATCAAAAGGAATGGTTAGACATCCGTTGCGCCCAATGGCCTGTTGGGCAAATTGAATACGCTCTTTGCAGCGTGCAACAAAATGTTCAGCATGTTCTTGAACTTTGCGTTTCGCTTTTTCCACATCGTAGTATTGTTTTTCTTTTGTCGAGCCGGTCACACGAAAATATTTGAGTCCTGTCGCTACGCGAATACCTTCTGGATGAATAAAAGGTGCAATATAGGATTCTTGCGCATCAAATCCAACGTCTCGGTAATATTCACGATAGTCAGGGTCGCCAGGATACCCTTGAATGCTGCTCCAAACTTGCGTAGCTAACGCTTGGTCTCCTGTGAACGCGGCGATACCTTGTGGCGTGATGACGGGTGAAAATGCGCCAAACGGCGTTTGAGGAACGGCTCCTTGAAAGGCAGAAGCGCCAACAAAAGTGTATTGAATGCCATATTCGTGTAATAGCTCTGCGACTGAATCGGTATAGCCGCATTCCGGTAACCAATATCCCTTCGGATAAGCGCCAAACAACGAACGATAATTTTGTAAAGCGGTCAATACTTGCAAGCGCATCGCTTCTTGGGTTTGCAAATAAGGCATAAATGCGTGCGTAGCACCGCAAGTGATGATTTCGAGCAAACCTTGCTTTTCAAGCTCGATAAACGCCACAAGTAAATTGCGGTCATATTTATGATAAAGAGCAAAAAGTCGTGTGATACGCTCTTTATAAAACAGGATGAGCGAGAGCAATTCTGGTGAATTTTCTGCTAATGATTCTTCATGGTCGATCAGTTTCAAAAGATTTTTAATATGATTGTCATAAAGATCCTGGAGATAGGGATCTTGTAACATGGTTGTTAGCGTCGGTGATAAAGAGAAAGTTATGCGAAAAGGAATCTTATCATCCCGAAGTCTTTGAAAAACTTCGATTAAGGGCAAGTAGCATTCTGTTAAGGCTTCAAAAAGCCAGCGATGTTCCAAGGCATGCGGATCTTCGAGATCATGCACATAAGGCAGATGAGCATGTAAGACAAGCGATACGTTACCGGTAATTTTCATATGCGATTCACACCTTTTTTAGCGCTTAGAGCCGGTATACCCAAGGAGCGGCGAGTCAAAGGGAGGATAGCGTTTGCTTTGACTGTCTCGATGAATCAGGTCCTTTTCAAAAGAAGTATCACCGACACGAACAAAGCGAGTATAAACTAGATTATAAGGCGAATTTTCTGAAACATGCACAGGCAAATCACTGCGTAATACTGTAAAAAACTTGCCAGATGGCAACATAATACCGCGTTCGACGACATAATTCCGGCCTGGTATAGCCTGTCGATAGTACCAAGTTGTCGCATCCACGTGGATATCGACAATAGTGGCATGATGTTCATTCGTACCGTCATACTGGACATCGGTGATGTCAGCCATGCGAAGAACGTGACGTAATTGCTGCCAAGGCTGTTTGAAGTGGCGTTCGAGCATCGTTACCCTGTTGTTATTGATTCGCCAGTGAATCCATAATGTGGACGGATCAACACATAGGACGGTAATCCTATGCAGTGAAGCAGGGTTAGCTCGCAACAAAAAGTTATCGATAGGGATCACCCCGTTACGTGAAGAGAATAACTTTCATATAGGTCAAGTATAGATGGCATACCGAAATATGTAAACCCGTTTTTCCGCAGTTTATCATGTTAACGTTGATCATTTTTTGTCGATATTTAGCGTGTGCGCTTGTGGAAGGTTTGCTATAATGTCGATCAGTGGTGAATTGATCGATAAGGAGTTTTTTGTGTGAACTACGTGCAGATTCTTTCGCATCCTCTGGTTGAGGACAAAATGGGGAGATTGCGAGATCATGTGACGCAGACGTCCGATTTTCGTCGGCTCGTCGAAGAATTAACCCTCTTTTTGTGTATGGAAGCCACGACCGATCTCGCCCTTGAGGAGAAAACGGTCACTACCCCAGTCGCAACGACGATTGCGAAACAGATTGCACCCGAAATCGTTTTAGCTCCTGTCTTACGCGCCGGTTTGGGTATGGTGGAAGGTATGTTACGCCTTGTTCCATCGGCGAAAGTCGGCCATATCGGATTTTATCGGGACGAAAAAACGTTAATGCCTGTCGAATATTATGTTAACCTGCCTAGCGTTCAACGCGGCATCGTTTTTCTGCTTGATCCGATGTTAGCAACCGGTGGAACAGCAGTTGCTGCGATTTCCCTTCTTAAACAACGTGGTATTGCTGACATCCGTCTGTTGTGTTTGGTGGCAGCCCCGCAAGGAATTCAAAAAGTTCATGCACAGCATCCGGATGTCAAGATTTTTGCGACCGCACTGGATGAGGGACTTAACGACAATGGTTATATCGTGCCTGGGCTTGGTGATGCTGGTGATCGCATTTTTGGGACATTAGACTAATTACGATATGCTCGGTGTTTGAACAAACTGATTGATATCGTGAATAAGCAGACGCGCGGCAAGAGCGTGACCGCGTGTATTAGGGTGCCAACCATCCGCCATAAATGGAACATAAGTTTCATGATGGCGCTGGAGCACCCTTTTCATTTGATCAAAAACATCAAATACGTACACATTAGGATTCTTCATTTGTCTTGCGACTTGCATTTCAGCATCAAGATATTGCGGTTGTTGCACTAAAAATTGCGTATAGGAGGCTTTAGAGATCGGTGGCGTAATGACGAAAACCTTTGCGTTCATCGCGATACTTAGTTGGATTTCTTGTGCAATTAACGCCCGAAAAACAGGCATAGACGTATGTGCATAAGCATCATCAAGTCCCCCCCATGCGATGACGACAATGGAAGGGTGCGCTTCTTGGATCCAACCAGGAATCTGTCCACTGAGTTTTAACGCACCTTGTCCAGGTACTGTACGATTGATCACGTCAAACGTGGTATGATCGCGATGCTGAAGATAGCGTAACGTTCGCATAAGATACCCACCGCCGACAGTGTCTTTCCATCCATCTGCAACGGAAGAGCCTAGCAAGAGAATTTTTTCCGGTGTACTTTTTGAAAAAGAGAGGGGATCACCGACACGAATGGCTTGCTTAGCCCATGCGGTCTGCAAAGGACTAAGCAAGGTAACAGCGAGAGAAAACATGGATAAACAAACCGTAAGCGATTGTTTGGTCACAAATCGCATCTATTCACCTGCATTCTTTCTTAAAGAGCTAGATCGTCAATACTCGCTAAATAAGCTTCAACTGGTGCCATCGTAGTTGCCATGGTTGATGCTTCAAAGGGCGATGACAGATCTGCGAGTTCAACAAGTTCTAAAAATGATTTGCTTCCCCCGGCTTGGCAAATCCGCAAATAATCTTGCCATGCTTTGGGACGGTCTTGTTCTGCCTTTTGCCAAAATTGAAAGGCGCAGATTTGCGCTAACGTATAGTCAATGTAGTAAAAGGGTGACATGAAGATATGACTTTGTCGATGCCAAAATGCTCCCTGCTCAAAATACGCATTGTCTTCATAATCTCGATGTGGTAAGAATTCTTTTTCTAATTGTCGCCAAGCTTGCTTGCGTTCAGCTGGTGATGCGTCTGGATTTTCATACACATAATGTTGAAAAGCATCGACACAAACGCCATAGGGTACAAAGAGCAAACTTCCGCTTAAATGCGAGAATTTATATTTTTGTTCTTGTTCTTTAAAGAAGAGATTCATCCACGGCCAAGTGAGAAATTCCATGCTCATCGAAAAAATCTCAGCCGATTCATACGTTGGCCAGTAATATTCAGGAAGCGGTTGCGATTTACTTGTGAAAACTTGAAAAGCATGACCAGCTTCATGCGTTAATACGTCGACATCACCTGATGTCCCGTTAAAGTTTGAAAAGATAAAAGGCGCTTGATAACCGGGTATGTAGGTGCAGTATCCCCCACCTGATTTACCTTTTTTACTGACGAGATCGAGCAGTTCATGCTCAACCATAAAGGAAAAAAAGGCTTTCGTTTCTGGTGATAATTCATCATACATGGTTTTCCCTTGTTCGAGAATCCAATCGGGATTCCCTTGCGGTACAGCGTTACCATTCGTGAAGTTAATGCTTTCATCATAATAATAAAGCGTATCCAAACCAAGACGTTGTTTTTGTCGTTCACGCAGTTTCGTCGCAATGGGAACAAGATAGCGCTTTACAGCTTCACGATAGCCTCCCACCATTTTTGCATTATAATCCATACGATTCATCCGAACATAACCGAGTTCAACAAAATTAGAAAATCCTAATTTCTTAGCGATTTTCGTTCGTAGTTTGACAAGGTCATCGTAAATGCGATCGATCTCTTCCTCGTGTTCATGCATAAAACCTGTCACAGCTAACGACGCATTTTTGCGCATTGTGCGATCTTTATCTTGAACAAAAGGCGTCATTTGTGAAAGTGTACGTTCTTCCCCTTCAAACGGTATTTTTGCTGAAGCCATCAATTTTTGATATTCCGTAGTCAGGCGATTTTCTTGCTGTAAGAGTTCAATGATGGAAGGATGAAATCCTTTGATCGCCATATCGGCGAGCCGAAAGAGTTGTTGACCATATTTTTCTTCAAGCGCTGACCTAAGCGGTGAATGGACGAGAGCAAGACTGTATTGCCAAAGCAAGTTTTCATAGATGGGTGAAACTTCATCAAAATAATCTTGTTCTGCTTGATAAAATTCATCGGTTGTATCAATTGTCATCCGAATCATCGCAATTTCTCGT
>JABEUY010000007.1 GCA_013044175.1 Bacilli bacterium | reverse complement strand
TGATATCGTCCGCGTGACGTATGAAGAGGGGATCAACTGGTTTGATACGGCTGAACTCTATGGCAAAGGGCAGTCGGAGTTGGCTTTGTCCGATGCATTACAAGCGCAAGGTATTAAACCGGGTGAAGTGAAGATTGCGACCAAATGGTGGCCATTTCCGCGAACGGCAGGGAATATCGCAAAGACGATCGAGGATCGAATTCGCTATCTACAAGGCTATCCGATCGATCTGTATCAAGTGCATCAACCCTTTTCTTTATCAAGTATCGAGGCGCAAATGAAAGGTATGGCTCGTCTCGTTCATGAAGGCAAAGTTCGCTATGTCGGGGTCAGCAACTATTCGGCTGAGCAAATGCGCAGAGCCCATGAAGCGTTAGCGAAAGAAGGTGTGCCTCTTATCGCGAATCAAGTGAAATACAGTATGCTTGATCGTCGCATTGAACATAATGGCGTTCTTTCAACAGCGAAAGAACTAGGTATTGCGATTATCGCGTACTCTCCGCTTGAACAGGGGCTTTTGACAGGAAAGTTTCATCGTGATCTTAGCTTACGGCAAGCTTTGTCTGGCGCAAGAAAGTATCAAGGGAAATTCAAAGAGCAGGCGTTGAAAAAAACACAACCACTGATCGATGCGCTTGAAACGATTGCTGCGCGTTATGAAGTGGGAGCTACACAAGTAGCTTTAAACTGGCTAGTCTCGTTTCATGGTGATACGGTGTTTGCGATTCCTGGCGCTTCGAAAGTATCGCAAGCCAAAGAGAATACGAAGACCTTGACGTTTACGCTTACCAAGGAAGAATTACAATCTCTTGATCAAATCGCAAGAAGTTTAACATAAAACGACCGTTTGGTTGTATGATACTAGACGTGAGATTCTACCTTCTATATGGAGTTGAAGATATGGCTGCCTATTTTATTCATGCTGTCGTATCGTTGTTCGCCGTCATGAACCCTCTTGGGATCATGCCGTATTTTTTGGCGATCACAGCGAATCGGACGCATGAAAACCAAAGATTGATGGCGCGCAATGCGGTGATTGCGGCGTTTATTATCTTAACGATCTTTTTATTGATCGGAAATTATATTTTGTCGTTGTTTAGTATCACGATTGATGCTTTTCGCGTAGCCGGAGGCATATTGATTTTTGGCATCGCTTATGATTTGTTGCATGCCAAATCTTCGTCGATTCAATCACCGGAAGGTGAAAATGTTGAATTTGAAGATATCGCCCTTACACCGCTTGCGATGCCGATTATAGCAGGACCGGGTACGATCACCACGGTATTGGCCCTTTCGGCTGGACCGAATCGATTATCCAGTATGCTAGACGTCTTTTTGGCGTATGTGCTTGTTTTAATCATTACGTTTGTAATTTTTTACTATGCTGCGGAAATCAATAAACGCCTCACCCAAACACAACTCAACGTCATCACGCGTCTGATGGGATTTATTCTTTCCATCATCGCGGTTCAGATGGCGGCTACCGGTTTGGGCGGGCTTTTCCCTATGCTGCTACACGTCTAAGTTTTCAAGAGAGAAGATTTTGTAACGCTTCATCCAGTAAAGGATAGCGGTAGCGAAAACCGCTGTCGATAGCGACTTTTGGCGTAACGCGCTGTCCTTCTAAAAGTAACATGGCCATCTCGCCAAAGAGCAGGCGCAAGGCAAAACTCGGCACGGGTATCCAGTTGGGTCTGTGCATGGCTTTGGCGAGGTGTTGACTGAATGCTTTCATACGAACTGGTGTTGGAGCAACGCCATTGATCGCTCCTTTAATTTCCTCATGGCATAACACATGCAAAAAGAGTTGACTAAGATCCTCAATGTGAATCCAGGATACCCATTGTTCGCCTGAGCCGATTTTGCCGCCGATAATCATTCGATAAGGCAGCATCATCTTTGGCAAGGCACCACCCTCTTGACCAAGGACAACGCCGATACGGAGATTGACGACGCGTGTGTGGATTTGTGCTTCTTTTGTTGTCTCCTCCCAAGCCTGACAAACGTGTGCAAGAAAATCATCGCCAGCAGGTGCACTTTCGGTAAAATCCTTGGTGAGCGAAGTTCCATAGTAACCGATCGCCGATGCGTTGATCCACACGCGCGGCTTATTTTCCGTTTGGCTGATCGCCTGATGAATCGCTTCTGTAAGCGAAGTCCGCGAACGAAGAATCGCCTCTTTTCGACTTTCTGTCCACCTTCCTTTTTGAAGAGGTTCACCAGCGAGGTTGATTACCGCATAATCCGACGGCTGCAAAGCGAATACCTCTTGAAGATTTGCTGGTGTATACGTCATCGCCTTTGCGTTTTGTAACGTTGCAGGTAACTCCCTTCTCGATAAGATGATCACGTCATGACTTTGTCTTGAAAAAAGCGTTGAGAGATGAGCGCCGATAAAGCCTGTACCACCAAAAATAAGTATGTTCATAAGGATAGTTTAGCATGCCAAGAATTGACTTCACAATTAGGAACCGTTAAGATCTAAGTAGTCAGTCATAGTTAGTTTGGTATCGACAAACAATAATGCAGGACTAGTCGGTGCCGGTGGCAACAGCACAAAGGCTCATAAATGTAACAACTTTATGAACAGATGCTCGAAAGCACTCCAATTGTGTCGAAATCCGTGTTACATTGGAAACTGCCAAACTAACTGGTGTACTCATTAGAATTTCATGGAGGGGGAGGGAACCTTGAAGCGATTAAAATCGCCTCGTAAGTTAGGAAGATGGCTGCTTTTAGGTGCTGCGTCCGCGTTGCTTTTGACTGGCTGTAGCCCTCAGCAATTTTCAGTACTCAATCCAGCGGGTCCGGTAGCGAGCAGTGAATTACAACTCATCATTCTTTCTGGAGTACTGGTTCTTGTTGTCGTTGCCTTTGTCATTGTACTTTTAGCTTTTATCGTAGGACGTTATCGGGAAAAGCCGAATAATAATGCTCCTTATACACCAGAATGGTCAGAAAGCCGTTCTTTAGAAATCATTTGGTGGGCGATTCCTATCGTCATCGTCGTCGTTTTAGGTATCTTTACAGGGATTAAGACGTTTTCGTTAACCAGACCGCCGGAAGCGACCTCGAATCCGATGATTGTGCAAGTCCAATCGCTTGACTGGAAATGGCTATTCCAATATCCTGGACAAAAAATTGCGACCTTAAACTATCTCGAGATCCCAACAGGGCAACCGATTGAATTTGTCTTAACCTCAAATGCACCGATGAACTCATTCTGGATTCCTCAGCTTGGCGGTATGGAAATGACAATGCCCGGCATGCAAATGCGCCTTTGGTTACAAGCCGATAAAACGGGTGTGTATGAAGGACGCGGTGCGAACTTTACGGGTACCGGTTTTGCTCATATGACGTTTAATGTTAAAGCTGTGCCGATGGCTACCTTTACACAATGGGTTTCCCAAGTTCAAAGTTCGAAACCAGCTTTGACCAATGCGGAATATCAGACTTTAGTAAAACCTGGGCTGGCAGGTGTGAAAGAATATTCTTCGTATCCTGCGAATTTGTTCATGAAAGTGGTCATGAAAGATAATGGCGGTCAAAAACCGATGGGTTTAAATGGTGGTATGTAAGGCAAAGAAGAAAAGATAATTATTTATTGTTGAGGGAGGGACTTGCGTGAGCGGTGTGCAGCAGTTTCTGTCACACTTTTTCATCACCGGACCGTTTGAAATCGGTGGTGATGTCTCGATCGGCTTAGTCAGTATAGCGATTCTCTTCATTCTCACCCGCTATAAATTGTGGGGATGGCTCTGGAGAGAATGGTTGACGAGTGTCGATCATAAAAAAATCGGTATTATGTATCTACTTGCTGCGCTGCTTATGTTATTTCGCGGCGGCGTCGACGCCTTAATGATTCGTACGCAACTTGCGATTCCGGGTAATAGTTTTCTTCAGGCAGAGCATTACGATCAGATCTTCACGACGCACGGTACGATCATGATTCTGTTTATGGCCATGCCTTTTATCTTCGCCATGATGAACATTGTTGTACCGCTTCAGATCGGCGCTCGTGATGTTGCTTTTCCGTATCTGAATGCGATCAGTTTCTGGCTATTTTTCTTTGGGGCTATGTTGCTTAATATCTCGTTTGTTATCGGTGGTTCACCAGATGCTGGCTGGGTTAACTATCCGCCACTCGCTGAGCTTCGCTTCAGTCCTGGACCTGGTGATAATTTTTATCTTTTGTCGATCATGATCTCTGGTATTGGATCAGTAGCGACAGGGATTAACTTCTTGGTGACCATCTTAAAAATGCGTGCACCAGGTATGACATTGATGAGAATGCCGATGTTTTCATGGGCGATTCTTGCGACATGTATCGACATTATTTTTGCTTTCCCCGCGCTTACGATCGCGCTTGGGCTTGAATTTATGGATCGTATGTTTGGCGCCCATTTCTTCACCGTCTCTGGCGGTGGGAATCCGATGATGTATGTCAACTTATTCTGGATGTGGGGACATCCTGAAGTTTACATCGTTATTCTACCTGCTTTCGGTATTTTTTCAGAAATTGTACCGACGTTTGCCCGCAAGAAACTGTTCGGGTATACGGCCATGGTGACTTCGCTTCTCTTAATTGCGATCATCAGTTATTTTGTATGGCTTCATCACTTCTTTACGATGGGTGCTGGCGCTGACGTCAATACTTTCTTTGCGATCGCTTCGATGTTCGTAGCGATCCCGACAGGTGTTAAAGTCTTTAACTGGCTGTTTACGATGTATCGCGGTCGTATTCGAACCACGATCCCCATGCTGTGGTTTCTCGCTTTTGTTCCGAACTTTGCGATCGGTGGCGCAACAGGTGTCATGCTTGCTGCTGCACCAGCCGACTATCAATATCACAACTCGTATTTTTTGGTTGCTCACTTTCACCAAGTTTTAATCGGTGGTGTCGTTTACGGCATGTTGGCCGGAATGTATTATTGGTGGCCCAAAATGTTCGGTATCTTGCTCGAAGAGAAGTGGGCAAAATGGGGTTACTGGTTCTTTAATATCGGCTTTTATGTCTGCTTCATGCCGCAGTATCCGCTTGGCTTAATGGGTATGACACGTCGTATGTACACCTATCCTGCCGGAATGGGTTGGACGACACTCAATCAGATCTCGACAGTTGGCGCATTTATCATGGGGCTTGGCTTTATCTTTATCGTGTGGGGAATTGTTACGAGTATTCTTCATCCAGTCAAAGATACGACCGGCGATCCGTGGGATGCACGGACGCTCGAATGGTCGTTGCCTTCACCAGCTCCGCATTATAATTTTGCGCGGATTCCACAAATCGAAGGTCGCGATGCTTGGTGGGCAATGAAACAAAAAGGTTTAACAAAACTGGATGATTCAACGCCGATCGTACCGATCCATATGCCAAAGAGTTCAGGCAAACCGTTTATCATGGGTGTCTTGTTCTTTGTCGCTGGTTTTGGTTTTGTCTTTAACTGGTTCATCTTAGCTGCTCTTGGCATGGTTGGCGTCGTAATTCTCTTGTTCTCTCGTTCCTTTGAATATGACACCGATTATTATGTGCCTGTCGATGAAGTGAAACACACTGAAGCACTGTATGGGAGGTCGTGAGGATGGCTG